>JAKAOH010000012.1:0-5415 GCA_021812285.1 Acidobacteriota bacterium
GCGGCGATTGGAAGAAAGCTACGCCAGGGTAAGCGAAGTCCTTTCGACATGGATATCCCTCTTCCCCGCCGGCTTTCCGAAGCTCACTTCTTCGGATGCCGGGTCGGGTGCTCAGGTTGCAGGTCCATTTGCCGCCCCTGTCGCCGCGAAACGCGCGCCGATTGCCGTCTGTTCACCCCCTGATTTGCCCGCTGCCGGGTGCCTGATTTTGCTAGACTGGCCCTGCCATGGCGGCGGGTGTGAAACGCGCCAGCGTAGCGAGCGCCGGTGTCGCGCGGCGCTTCGGAACCGCGATCTCAGCCTGCTTGCTCTTCTTGTTGTCCACTGTGCCCGCCGCGGCCTCCGGCCTAAGCACGCAAACCACGACCGCCGCGCGCGAGCCAAGCGCGTTGCGCACATCGCCGCAAACGGGTGCCCAAGCTTCAACGCAGGCGCAACCCGCGGCGAAGCCCGCGCCGCCCATCACCGCTTACACCTTGCCTCCGGCGAAGGAACGCGAAGCGGTTGCGTACGCCCGCGCCGGCGATTGGCTTTATTTCGGCGGTTTCGTCTACGGCTTGGCGATTTTGCTGCTCGTGCTCGCGTGGCGGCTGCCGGCGCGATATCGCGATTGGGCGGAGGGTACGACGCGGCGGCGTTTCGGACAGGCGGCCATTTACGTTCCTCTGCTGCTTCTCACGCTTGGCCTGCTCGGTTTGCCGCTCGACGCGATCGGGCACTGGGTGAATTTGCGTTTCGCGCAGTCGGTCGAGCGATGGGGCCCGTGGTTTTGGGACTGGACGAAATCGGAGCTGGTGTCGTTCGTTTTGGGCATCGTTTTCGTCTGGATCCTCTACGGCGTGATTCGCCGCAGCCCGCGGCGGTGGTGGTTCCATTTCTGGCTGGTCGCGCTGCCCATCTTTTTCTTTCTGGTTTTCATTTCGCCGTACGTGCTCGATCCGATGTTCAGCAAATTCGTTCCGCTCGAAAGCCGCGACCCGGCGCTCGTCGCGGAACTGGAAAAGGTCGCGGGGCACGCGGGCGTCCATATTTCTCCCGACCGCATGTTTTTGATGGAAGCAAGCCGGAAGGTGAATTCGCTGAACGCCTACGTCACCGGGTTCGGCGCGTCGAAGCGCGTGGTGGTTTGGGACACGACGATCGCAAAAATGAACACGCACGAGATCGCCTTCGTTTTCGGGCACGAACTGGGCCACTACGTTTTGCATCACGTGGTTTGGGGGATGGCGCTCGGCGCGCTCGGCCTGCTCGTTTTGCTCCGGCTCGGCTACCAGGCGCTTGGGTGGACGATTGCGCGCTGGGGCGGGCGCTGGGCGATTCGAGGAGTGGACGATTGGGCTTCGCTGCCGGTGCTGTGGCTCTGGCTATCGGTTTTCGCCTTCATTTCCGCGCCAATTTCCAACGCCGTCAGCCGCCATTTCGAGCATGAAGCCGACCGGTTTGGCCTGGAAGTGACGCACGGCGTGATTCCCGATTCCTCGCAAAACGCGGCGCGGGCGTTTCAAGTGCTCGGCGAAGATAATCTTTCGAATCCGCATTCCAATCCGTTTATCGTTTTCTGGCTCTACAACCATCCGCCGATTTCCGAGCGCGTGCAGTTCGCCCTTCATTACGATCCCTGGGCGCCGGGCCGGCATCCGCGCTACGTCCGCTGACCGGATTGCCGAAAACGGGGCTGGTTTGGGTACTTCTTCGTCACACGAACGCGACGGCGAGCGCACAATGCGGTGCCGTTTCCCCGGGAATTCAGGCAGGATGGGCTGGATGGGATCCGCGCCGGCTGACGTCGGCGGCGGAATTCCAACGGGAACACGGTGAAAGACGAATTCAACGAAACAGGTGCGGGGGCCGCGCCTCGAAAGCACTGGCAGTGGATCGCCGCGACGCTCGCGGCCGCGATCATCCTCGTTCTGGCGTCGGGCATTCGCAAAGCCGGCGCAAAGAGAGCCCAGGCGAATTCTGGCGCGTCGGCCGCCGGGCGCGCCGAAACGGCCCGGCGATTCCGGCGTCCCGACGCATCTAGGCCGGCGGAATCCGAAGCGGGATCGCTGACTCCGGCGTCGATGCTGCAAGACACGAAAACCATTTCGCTGGTGGTGAAGCGCGGGGAAAGCGTGGAATCGATCGCCGGGCGCATGCTTCGCGAAACCGCCTACATGACGCATAGCGAACTGGCTGCGGCCATTCGAAGCCGCAACCAGATCGGAAAGAGCCACCCGCTACACCCAGGCCAGGTTCTCGAAATTCCCGGCGTGCCGGTCCGTCCGTTCCTGGACAAACCGCGGCTGGTGCCGCGGAATTTCGACGCCCGCGCGATTTACCTGACGGGATGGACGGCGGGAAGCCTGTACGGGATGAAGCTGATCGAACGGTGGAAGCAGGCGGGCGGAAACGCGGTTGTTTTTGACGTCAAGGATTTCGACGGGCAGGTGCGCGTTCCCTTTGGGAATCGTTACGCCTCGCAGCAGCAGATCACGATTCACAACCTGCCGAAATTCATCCACTGGCTGCACGCGCTGCATCTGCACGCGATCGCGCGGATCGCGTTGTTCCGCGACGAGCACCTGGCACAAACGTATCCGCAGTTCGACGTGCGGTCGAGGAAGACGGGAAAGCCGTGGCTCGAGGACGGCAAGCTGGATTGGGTGGATCCCTCGATTCCCGCGGTCCAGCAGTACAACCTGGATTTGGCGCGGATGGCGGCGGAAGACGGCGCGGACGAAATTCAGTTCGATTACGTGCGGTTTCCCGCCCAAGGCGACCAGAGCGACGCAACCTTCGCGTTCCAGAAGGCGCATCCGAACATGCCGCGCACGGCGGTCATCACGGATTTCGTTGCTCGCGCGTACCAGATGCTCCATCCGATGGGAGTGCTGATGTCGCTGGACGTGTTCGGCGTGATGGCGTGGGCGAAACCGGCCGACCTGGCGCACACCGGGCAGGACATTGCCCAACTCGCGCGGCACTGCGACGTGATTTCCCCAATGATCTATCCCTCCCACTTTTTCCACTTCGACGGCTACGCCGATCCCGGCGACGCTCCCGAACATTTCATCGCCGAATCCATGAAGCGGTTCATGGAGAGCACGAACGGAACCGGCGTGGTGATTCGCCCCTGGCTTCAGGCGTTCGCCTGGCGAACGAAAAGTTACTCGGTCAATTACCTGCTGACGGAAGTGCGCACGGCGAGGCAGGAAGGCGGCGTTGGGTTCCTTTTCTGGAATGCCGGCAATCAGTACCCAAAGCCGCTCGAAGCGATGGGCAAAATCCGGGCCGCGGAGAATCGCGTCACGCGCCGCGGCGCGGAACAGACAGCCAGTGCCGGGCAATAGTTTCGGATTTCGCGGATTCCACCTTCCATCGCGCGCAAAAGGGAAAAACTCAAGGGGAAGCGAAACAAAGGGCGGCCGCGCCTCACGCCGTTACGATGAGGGCTGGCGGGCGCTGCGTTCCTGCTCGAAGGCGTGGTAGCTCGAGCGGACGAGCGGGCCGGATTCGACGTGGCGGAAACCCATTTCGAGGCCGGCGCGCTGGTACTGGGCGAATTCCTCGGGAGGAACGAACCGCGCGACGGGCAGATGCTCGCGCGTGGGCTGCAGATATTGGCCGATCGTGAGGATGTGGACGCCGCTCGAGGCCAGATCGCGCATCGTGGCGAGCACTTCGTCGGTCGTTTCGCCCAAACCGACCATCATTCCGCTTTTCGTCACCATGCCGGCGCGGCTCGATCGGGCGAGGAGTTCGAGCGAGCGTTCGTGGCGCGCGGCGCTGCGCACGCGGCGCGAAAGCCGCGGCACCGTTTCGATGTTGTGGTTGAGAACGTCGGGCCGCGCGGCGATCACGTGGTCGAGCGCCGGCCAGACGCCACGAAAATCGGGAATCAGGACTTCGATCCTGCAGCCGGGCACGCGGCGGCGAATTTCGGCGATGGTGCGCGCGAAAATGTGCGCGCCGCCGTCGGGCTGGTCGTCGCGATTCACCGACGTCACCACCGCGTAGCGCAGCCCCATCGTTTCCACCGCTTCGGCCACGCGTTCGGGTTCATCTTCCTCGGGCGCGGCGAGCGGCCGGCCGGAAGGCACGGCGCAGAAACCGCAGGCGCGCGTGCAGATGTTGCCCAGAATCATGAAGGTCGCGGTGCGATGCTCCCAACATTCGCCCATGTTCGGGCAGCGGGCGCTCTCGCATACGGTGTGCAGGCCCAGCGTCCGCATGATCCGTTTCAGATCGTGGTAATTCGGCCCGCCGAAAAACTTCACGCGCAGCCACGTCGGCTTGCCCGATGCGGAAGTTTCCGCCGGCGGCTGGTTCGAAACGATACGGAATGGAGAAGAGGAAGATGCCATGGCGAAAAATCCATTCTAGCCGTTGCCGCGCGGCCCCACAAACTCGCCCCATACCAAAAACGCAGCACCCTTCCCGCTCCAAATTTCCTGATCCGACCATCCTGTCGCAGACACCCCTGCCAGTCAGACAATCGGCAATGGTTACGGGCCATTTGAGCCGACTGGGAGCGATGGGCGTAAATAGTGCCTGGAGAACCACATTAGAGGGGAGAAAATGTTGTATGTTTACCACACTAGCGTCATAATTGATTGCTTGTAATTGGATTAAATCTTTTATTATCAGTCCGAAATGAGCCATGTAAAGGCGGCCATTGACGTGCCATAAGAATGTACCGATGACTTATCAGAATACCATTGCGCGCCCTGTCGAAACGGAAGGGGTGGGGCTGCACACCGCTGTCCGCGGCCATTTGCGGCTCGTCCCTGCTCCAGCGGATACGGGCATCGTTTTCCGGCGAACCGACCTGGAAAATTTCGAAATTGAAGCGCAAGGGCGCTGGCTGGCGCGAGTCAGCTACGCGACCAGCTTGATGAAGAAGGGCGTGCTGCTTTCGACGGTGGAGCACGTTTTGGCCGCGCTTTACGCCTGCGGCATCGACAACGTCTACGTGGAATTGGACGCGCTCGAAGTCCCGATTCTCGACGGCTCTTCGCGGCCGTTCGTCGAAATGATCGCCAAGGCCGGGATTCGCCGGCTGCGGCGTCGGCGCCGCTATTTGAGGCTGGTTCGCCCGGTGGAAATCAGCGATGGCGAGCGCCACATCGCCGCGACTCCCGCCGACCGCTTCCACGTCCGGTATTTCATCGATTTTCCCCATCCGATGGTCGGGCGCGAGGAAATCGAGCTCGACGTGGACGCGGAAAGTTTCACGCGCGTGCTGGCGCCGGCGCGGACGTTCGGTTTTCTGGACGACGTATCGCGGCTGCGCTCGATGGATCTGATTCGCGGCGGCTCGCTCGATAACGCGATCGTGCTGACGCGCGACGGCCTGCTGAGCGGAGAATTGCGCTTCCCCGATGAATTCGCCCGGCACAAGGCGCTCGATCTGATCGGCGATCTGGCGCTGGT
>JAKAOH010000012.1:5425-38474 GCA_021812285.1 Acidobacteriota bacterium
GCGCACAAGGGCGGCCACGCGCTACACACGGCGCTGGTGACGCGGCTGCTGAAAGACCGCTCGCTCACCGTCGAAACCGACGAGCCGGTGGCCGCGCCCGCCGACGATTTGCGCGTCGCCGTCGGCAACTGATCGCTTCGATTGCTCCCAACTTCCGCGGCCGCCTTGGTGTACTCTTTTCCTATGGCACGGCAAGAAATTGCGACGCTGATTCTGGCCGCGGGTAAAGGGACGCGGCTGCGTTCGCGGCGGGCGAAAGTGCTGCACCGCGCCGGCGGGCGCACGCTCGTCGAGCACGTGATGCGCGCGGCGCAGCCGTTGGGCGCGCCGATTTTCGTCGTCGTCGGCCATCAGGCCGAGGACGTCGCCGCGCTCGTCCGGCCGTTCGGCGCGGAAACGATTCTGCAGGAGCCGCAACAGGGCACCGGCCACGCCTTGCAGGCGGCGCGAAAATCCCTGGCGCCGTTCCGACGCGCAATCGTGATTCCCGGCGATGCGCCGCTCTTGCGCACGGAGACGCTGGCCGCTCTCGCGCAGACGCATCGCGCGAGCCAGGCAGCGGCCACGGTGCTCACGGCGGTGCTGGAAAATCCCACGGGCTATGGCCGGATCGTGCGCCGCGCGGATGGAGGGGTGGGCGCGATCGTGGAGGAAAAATCGGCCGCCGAAGCCGAACGCGCGATTCGCGAAGTCAATTCCGGCGTGTACTGCTTCGAACTCGAAAAGCTGTGGGATTTGCTGGCCGAGCTGCGGCCGGAAAACGCGCATCGCGAACTCTACCTGACGGACGTCGTCGCGCTGCTCGATCGCCGCGGCGAGCGCATCGCGGCGCAGCAGGCCGACGCCGCGGAAATCCCCGGGTGCAACACGCGCCGGGAACTCGCCGACGTGGATCGGCTGTTCCGCCGCCGGAAAGTGGAGGAACTGATGGCCAGCGGCGTCACGATTTCCCTGCCGGAAACCGTGCTGGTGGACGCCGAAGTCGAAATCGGGCCCGATTCGGCGCTCGATCCGGGAACGCAGCTTTTGGGCGCGACGCGCGTGGGATCGGACGTGCAAATCGGCGCGGGCTGCGTGATCGCCGATTCCGCGATCGAAGACGGAGCGGTGATTCGCCCCTATTGCGTCATCTCGCAAAGCCGCGTGGGCCGCGGCGCCGTCGTAGGTCCCTTCGCGCATCTGCGCGATGGCGCGGAACTCGCCGCCGGCGCGCGCGTGGGCAATTACGTGGAAATGAAAAAGAGCCGGCTGGGCGAAGGAGCCAAGGCGATGCACCTGACCTACTTGGGCGACGCGACGATCGGCCGCGAAACGAACGTCGGCGCCGGCACGATCACCTGCAATTACGACGGGGTGCGCAAGAATCCCACGACGATCGGCGAACGCACCTTCATCGGCAGCGGCACCGAGCTCATCGCGCCGGTCGAGATTGGCGACGACGCCTACGTCGCCGCCGGGTCCACAATCACCCAGAGCGTTCCTGCCGACGCGCTGGCGATTGCGCGAGCACGCCAAGAGACCAAACCCGGCTGGGCGCGCGGGCGTCGCGCCAGGCTGGAGGCCGAAAGAGCGGCTGGCGCGAAACCGGCAGCGCCAAAAGCGAAGGGCGCCGGCGCGCGGCGCGGGCCGAAGCGAAAGAAGCCTTCGCGGCGGGCGCGATAGCGCGGCGAGGCGCTCGCGCGGCTGTGCTACAATCGGCGCGAGGGAAAAACTTCCCATGAAATTCGGCGTCGTCGTCTTCCCCGGCTCCAATTGCGATCACGACGCGCATCACGCGGCGGGCGCGGTTCTCGGGCAGAGCGTCGAATACGTCTGGCACCAGTCGGAAAATCTGGACGGGCTCGACGCGGTGATCCTTCCCGGCGGTTTTTCCTACGGCGATTACCTGCGCACGGGCGCGATCGCGCGGTTTTCGCCGGTGATGCGGGCGGTCGAGCGGTTCGCGCGGCGCGGCGGCCTGGTGCTCGGCGTCTGCAACGGTTTCCAGATTTTGCTAGAAGCGGGGCTGCTGCCGGGCGCGATGCTGCGCAATCGGGGCCTGCGCTTCGTTTGCCGCGACGTCTGGCTTCGCGTGGAATCGGCCGATACGGCGTTCACCTGCGCGGCGCGCAAGGGCCAAGTGCTGCGCATGCCCATCGCGCATTCCGACGGCAACTACGTGGCCGAGCCGGAAACGCTGCGAGAACTCGAGCGCAGCGGTCGGATACTGTTCCGCTACGTCACGCCGGATGGCCGCGCCGACGATGCGGGGAATCCAAACGGCTCGATGGCCAACATCGCCGGCATCCTGAACGAAGAGCGAAACGTTATGGGGATGATGCCGCATCCCGAGCGGGCCGTCGAAACCTTGATGGGCTCGGCCGACGGCCTGGTGATTTTCCGCTCGATGGCCGAAAGCCTGGTGCGCCAGGCGCAGCAGATGACCGCCTGACGCGGCCGGCCGCCTGAATCCGAATGGGAAACGAAATCGTCGTCACCGAGAAACTCGCCGCCGAACACGGCCTGACGGCCGAGGAATTTGCGCGCGTCCGCGGCATTCTGGGCCGCGATCCCACCTTCACCGAACTCGGCATTTTCAGCGTGCAGTGGAGCGAGCACTGCAGCTACAAATCCAGCCGCATCCACCTGAAGCGCCTGCCGACCGGCGGGCCGCAGGTGGTGGAGGGCCCCGGCGAAAACGCGGGCGCGGTGGATATCGGCGAGGGCTTGTGCGCGGTTTTCAAAATCGAATCGCATAACCACCCGAGTTTCGTCGAGCCGTTCCAGGGCGCGGCAACGGGCGTCGGCGGGATTCTGCGCGACATTTTCACAATGGGCGCGCGGCCGATCGCCGTGCTCGATTCGCTGCGTTTCGGTCCCGTCACCGCCGCTCCCGGCGTCGCGGCGGAGGTCGTGGCGCGGAATCGCCGCATCCTCGACGGCGTGATTCGCGGGATTTCGTTTTACGGCAACTGTTTCGGCGTGCCAACAGTAGGCGGCGAAATCGAATTCGAGCCGTGCTATTCGCGCAATCCGCTGGTGAACGTTCTGGCGCTGGGCATCGCACGGCGCGACGGCCTGTTTCTAGCGAAAGCGCGCGGCGAAAATAACCCGGTTGTCTACGTGGGCGCGCGGACCGGGCGCGACGGCATTCACGGCGCCTCGCTGCTCGCTTCGGCGGAATTCGACGAGCGCTCGGCCGAAAAGCGGCCGAACGTGCAGGTGGCCGATCCCTTCATGGAAAAGCTGCTGCTCGAGGCGTGCCTCGAAGCGATGGCCTCGGGCGCGGTGGTCGCGATTCAGGACATGGGCGCGGCCGGGCTCACCTGCTCGACGTCGGAAATGGCATCGCGCGGCGGCACGGGAATCGAAATCGATCTGGCGCGCGTTCCGCGCCGCGAATCCGGCATGACGCCATACGAAATCATGCTGAGCGAATCGCAGGAGCGGATGCTGCTGGTCGCCGAGCGCGGGCGTCAGGGCGAACTGATGGACGTGTTCCGCAAATGGGGGCTGGAAGCGGTGGAAATCGGCAAAGTCACCGCCGACGGCCAGATGCGCGTGCTCGAAACCGGGCGCGTGGCGGCGGAAATTCCCGCGCATCCGCTATGCGAGGAAGGCCCGGCCTACGCGCGTCCTATCGCGCAGGCCGTGACGAAACCCGTTTCGCTCGCCGATTTCGCTCCCGAAGGCAAGCCGCTCACGGAAGGGCTCGAGCGCGTGCTGGCTTCGCCCTCGATCGCGTCGAAGCGCTGGGTCTGGGAGCAATACGATTACACCGTCCGCACGAACACCGTGCTGGGTCCCGGCCGCGCGGACGCCGCGGTGATGCGAGTGAAAGGAACGCGGCGCGGCTTGGCGCTTTCGACCGATGGCAACGGCCGCTGGTGCCGGCTCGATCCGTATCTGGGCGCGATGCACGCCGTGGCGGAATCGGCGCGCAACGTCGCCGCTTCCGGCGCGCGTCCGCTCGCCGCGACGAATTGCTTGAATTTCGGCAATCCGGAAAAGCCGGAAGTGATGTGGCAGTTCAGCCGGGCGATCGACGGCGTGGCCGAGGCGTGCAAGGCGCTCGGAACGCCGATCACCGGCGGCAACGTGAGTTTCTACAACGAGACGCTCGGCGAGCCGATCGATCCAACGCCGGTTATCGGCATCCTGGGCCTGCTCGACGACGTTTCGACGGCGCTCGGCATGCGATTTCGCGCCGAAGGCGACGTCATCGTGCTGCTGGATGCGGCCGCGGCCGATGCGGCTTGCTTGCCGCGCGAAACGCTGGCGCGCGAATTTTCCTCGAGCGAATACGCGAAAACGGTGCGCGGCGTGGCGGCCGGTGCGCCGCCGGCGATCGATCTGGCGGCGGAAAAGCGGCTGATGAACCTGCTCACGGAGCTTGCCTCGGAGCGGCTCGTGGTTTCGGCGCACGATATTTCGAGTGGCGGCCTCGCCGTCGCGCTGGCCGAATGCGCGTTTGGAGCGGGCGGCCTCGCGCCGGTCGTGGAGCTGGCCGGAAACGCTCCGGCCGAATCGGCGCTTTTCGGCGAACGCGGCGCGCGCGCGGTGGTCAGCATCGAGCCGGCCCGTCTTGCCCGGCTCCGGGCGGCTGCGGCAAAATACGGAGTGCAGGCGCAGGCGCTTGGCCGGGTGGGTCGTGAGGGTTTCCGCATCGCGTACAACGACCGCGAAATCGTCCGGGCGCCGGTCGGGCGGCTCGAGGATCTTTGGTCCAATTCGCTCGAGAGCGCGCTCGTCCTCCCACTTCCCGCCGCCGGATGAAGCGAATGAAACGCATCCTCATTGACGACGACCATTTCCACGACCATTGCGGGATCGTCGGCGTCTACGGCCATGCCGAAGCGTCGAAGCTGGCCTACCTGGGCCTGTACGCGCTGCAGCATCGCGGCCAGGAATCGGCGGGAATCGTCTCGACGGATGGGTCGCATCTGAGCATGGTCAAGGCGATGGGTCTGGTGCAGGACATTTTCAGCTCGGAAGCGCTGGCGCGGCTGCCCGGCCACGCGGCGATCGGCCACACGCGGTATTCCACCGCCGGGGACAGCTCGAAACTCAACGCCCAGCCCATCCTGATCGATTGCAATAAAGGACATCTGGCCATCGGCCACAACGGCAACCTGACCAACGCCGCCGAATGGCGCCGCAAACTGGACCATCGCGGCTCGATTTTTCAGACCAGTAGCGACACCGAAGTCATTTTCCACCTGATGGCGCGGAGCTCCGCGCGCCATCTGACCGGCGCGCTGGCCGACGCGCTGCGGCAGGTGGAAGGAGCCTATTCGCTGGTTTTGCTCGGCTCGGACGAACTCTACGCGATCCGCGATCCGCGCGGCTTCCGGCCGCTGGCGCTCGGGCGATTGGGCGAGGCCTGGATCGTCGCTTCGGAAACCTGCGCGTTCGATCTGGTGGGCGCGAGCTACCTGCGCGACGTCGAGCCGGGAGAAATGGTCAGAATCAGCGCGGCGGGCCTCGAGAGCATCGCCTTCGCTCCGGAAAAACAGCATCAATACTGCATTTTCGAGCACGTCTACTTCGCCCGGCCCGACAGCTACGTGTTCGGCCGGCCGGTGAACGAAAGCCGCGAAATGCTGGGGCGGTTGCTCGCGCGCGAGCACCCCGCGCCGACCGACCTCGTCGTTCCCGTGCCCGATTCCGGCGTTCCGGCCGCGATCGGGTTCGCGCTCGAATCCGGCATTCCGTTCCGCATGGGCCTGATCCGGAATCATTACGTCGGGCGGACGTTCATCGAGCCGGAACAGGCGATCCGCGATTTCGGGGTGAAGCTCAAGCTGAATCCGGTGCGCGAACTGCTGGAGGGGCGCCGCGTGGCGCTGGTGGACGATTCGATCGTGCGCGGCACCACCAGCCGGAAAATCGTGCGGATGCTGCGCGAAGCCGGCGCCAGCGAAGTCCACATGAGGATCAGCTGCCCGCCCACGATTTCTCCCTGCTATTACGGCATCGATACACCAACGCGCGAGGAGCTGATCGCCGCGCAACATTCGATCGAGGAAATTCGCGATTTCGTGGGAGCCGATTCGCTCGGCTACCTCTCGCTCGCGAGCCTGCGCCGGGCCGTCGGCGACGCCGAGGAACGCTTCTGCACCTCTTGCTACACCGGCCGTTATCCCACCGAGCTGGTGCAGCTCGAAGTGGCGGTCGAACGCCAGTCGCGCTGATTCGACCGGGGAAAAGAGAAAAGGATCATCCGCCATGCGCTACGCCGACGCCGGCGTCAACATCGCCGCTGCCGATCAGATCAAGAGCCGGATTCGCCGGCTCGCCTGCCGCACGTTCACCCGCAACGTTCTGGAGCCGATCGGAGGCTTCGGCGGACTGTTCGCGCTCGATCCGAAAAAATGGAAAGAGCCGGTGCTCGTCGCCAGCGCCGATGGCGTCGGAACGAAACTGAAAGTGGCTGCGGCCGTCGGCGTTCACACGACCATCGGCGCCGATATCGTCCATCATTCCGTCAACGACATTCTCACGCAGGGCGCCCGGCCGCTCTTTTTCCTCGACTATCTGGCGATGGGCAAGCTGGACCCGGCGATCGCCGAGCAGGTGATCGAGGGCGTCAGCCGCGCCTGCCGCGAGGAGGGTTGCGCGCTGGTCGGGGGCGAAACGGCGGAAATGCCGGGCGTCTACGCGGCGGGCGAATACGATCTGGCGGGATTCATCGTCGGGGCCGTCGAGCGCAGCCGCCGGCTCGATCCGCGCGGCGTTCGCGCCGGCGATGCGCTGGTGGGGCTGCCTTCGAGCGGCCTCCACACGAACGGCTATTCGCTCGCGCGGAAACTGATATTCGAGGCCGCCGGGCTCAAACCCTCGACGTACGTCGCGGAAATCGGCAACAAGATCGGCGCCGAATTGCTGAAACCGCACCGCTGCTATCGCGCGATGGTCGAGCGAATTCTGGATCGCGGCTGGGTGACTTCGATGGCTCACATCACCGGCGGCGGAATCACCGGTAATCTGCCGCGCGCGCTCCCGCGGCATCTGCATGCGGTGGTGGATCTGGGCTCCTGGCCGGTGCTGCCGATTTTCCGCTACCTCGCACAGCTGGGCAGTATCACACCAACCGAACAGCTGCGCACGTTCAATATGGGCGTCGGCATGATTCTGGTGATTCCATCGAAATTCCTGAAGCAGGTGGAAGCGGAACTCAAGCGCCGCCGCGAAAAGTTTTATTTGATCGGCCGCGTTTCCACCGGCCCAGGTCCAGTGAAATATACCGGCTCGCTCGGCTCCTGACGCCGCTATTTCCGCCAGAAGGACCGAACGGCGGCGTAATCCACGTCTTCCGGCGAAGCGCCTTTCACGGCCGAATAGGTTTCGCGCGCCGCAGCCGTCGCCGGCAGCGGCACGCCGAGCTGATTCGCCAATTCGAGCGCGAGGCCCAGATCCTTGTCCATCAAACGGATCGGGAAGCTGGGCGGGTAATTGGCGGAGGTCATCATCGGCGCCTTCACGTCGAGCACCGGCGCGCGGCCCATGCTGGAGCCGAGCACGTCGAGCAGTTTTTCCGACGCGATTCCGGATGCGTTCACGAGCGCCAGGGATTCGGCGAGCGCCTGCACTTCGAGCGCGTAGAGCAGATTCATCGCCAGCTTGATCGTTTGTCCGGCGCCGTACGGGCCCAGGTGGAAAAGTTTCTTGCCCAGATGATCGAGCACCGGCCGCGCGCGATCGAGCGTCGTTGCGTCACCGCCGGTGAGAAAAACCAGTTCGCCTTTTTCCGCGCCCCACGTGCCGCCGGTGATCGGCGCTTCCAGAAATTCCGCGCCACGCTCGGCGCAGGCCACGGCCACGCGCCGCGCCAGCGCCGGCGAAACCGTGCTGGAATCCACCAGAATCGAGCCCGGCCGCAACCCGGCCAGCACGCCATCCGCACCCCAGAGCACCGCTTCGAGCGCCGGCGGATCGCTGACGCATGTGAAAAGGATGTCCGAAGCGGCTGCCGCTTCGCGCGGCGTCGCGGCGATCTTCGCTCCAGCGCGAACCAGATCATCGGCCTTCGATGCCGTTCGGTTCCAGATGGTCACCGGAAATCCGGCTTCGACGACGCGGCGCGCCATCGGTTTGCCAATCAGGCCCAACCCGATCCATCCTACTTTGGGCATGCTATTTTCTCCTCCAGAACAATCGAATATACGCGAGAACGAGCGAGCGCGGGCGGCTCCGTCCGCACCGCCGTCTGCGGGCCTGATTGCGAGCCGCGAAGAAAAGCAGATCCTTCGGCCGGTCCGCGGGGTGGTAAGGGTTCAGTTTCGACGTTCGGCCTCAGGATGACTGCATTTTCGCGGCTTGCCGCGCTATGCCGGGGCGGCTGCACCGGGACGCCAGGTAAAGTTATGCGGCTGCCTGAACGGGATCGGCGGCGAGCGAGCCGTCCGGGCGCCGGCGCAGGCGCACGTTGATCCACAGATTCGGCTTCCAAACGCCGGGCACGCCGACGGTCAGGTAATTCGCCGTGAGCGCGTCGGTTGCGCCATTGCGAACCGTTTGCAACGTGAGCGCGCGCAGCACGCGGCCGGCCTGGCGCGCGCGAAACGCCGCCGCTTTTTCCGCTCCGAGAGTGCGCAACTCCCGCGCCCGTTCGCGAATGCGTTCCGGGCTCACCAAGGAGCCCAGCCGCGCCGCTTCGGTGCCCGGGCGCGGCGAAAACGAAAAGACGTGCAGGTAACTGAACGGCAGCCTCGCCGCCAGATCGAGCGTCGCGCGATGATCGGCGTCCGTTTCGCCCGGAAAACCGGCGATCACATCGGCGCCAATCGCCGCTTCCGGCATCCGCTCGTGAATCCATTCGATCCGCCGCGCGTAATGCCCGGCGCGATACCAGCGGTGCATCGCGTGGAGGATGCGGTCGGAGCCGGATTGCAGCGGAACGTGAAAATGCGGCGCGATACGCTCGCTCGCGGCCATGCGGTCGATGAGGTCGGCGGTCAAATGCATTGGCTCGAGCGAGCTGAGCCGCAACCGCTCGAGCGCGGTGCGGGCGAGAATTTCCTCGATCAGATCGCCCAACGACAGACGCGGCGTGAGGTCGCGGCCGTAGCCGCCCAGATTGATTCCGCTCAGCACCACTTCGCGCGCGCCGGCCGCGACCAGCCGGCAAATTTCCATTACGACCTCCTCGGTCGCGAGGCTGCGGCTGCGCCCGCGCACTTGCGGAATCACGCAATAGGCGCAGCGATGATTGCAGCCGTCCTGAATTTTGAGCGTCGGCCGCGTGTGGCCGCCGAGCCCCGGTTCGACGTGCCCGACGAGCACTTCGCGGTGTTCCGTCAGCCCACCGGTAAGGATTCGGGCCTGGGAGCGCGGAGACGCCAATCGGAAATCGCCAGTGGCAGTGGGAGCGGCGCCCAGCGGCTCGATGGGAATCAGATCGTTCGCAGGCGGGGCGTGGTTTTGGCCGCAGGCGAGGGAGGCGATTTCCGTCTGGTGGGCGTTGCCCACAACCCATTTCACGCCCTGAATCTGCGCCAGTTCTTCCGGCGCGCGCTGCGCGTAGCAACCGCAAACGACGATCCTGGCTCCGGGATTCTTGCGATGAAACGCGCGAATCGCCTGCCGCGCCTGGCTATCGGCCGATGCTGTCACCGTGCAGGTGTTCACCACCACCAAGTCGGCGTCTTCGGCCGCGACGGGACGAAAGCCGCGCGCGGCCAGTCCCAGCTCGATCGCCGCCGCATCGGCCTGCGTCGCGCGACATCCGAAATTTTCCAGGTAATAGCCGCTCATGGGTTCGCGCACCGGAAACAGGGAAATACCGATTATAGCAATCGCCCGCCATGGATTTTTCTTCACCGCCCCACGGTAGGCTTATAATGGATGGGTTATGGCCATGGGAATTGTACGCCGCGTCCTCTATGGCGCGCTCGCCGTCTGGGCTTTCGCGCTGGCGGTGGAGCAGTCTCACTTGGAAGGGCACACGGGTACAGTTGTCGCGTTTACCACGGGAGGGTTGGTTCTGCTGGTCCTTGCCATTGCTGGCAAGGGCGGTGGTTGACGCTAAGGCCGAAGCCGGCGGCGCCGGCTCCTCCGGAATCCCCAGAAAGCAAAAATGATATGGCCGGGATGCTGCCGCTTCAACTGGCGATTTGCGCGCTGCGAATGATGTCGTAGCTTTCGATCACCGCGGCCACGCCCACCGGCGCCTGTTCGCCGTTCCTCGGCATCCGCGGTTCCACGCGCACCACCCGTCCGCGCGCGGCGACGAACGATCCCGGCTCTCCCATCCCCGCCCGCGCCAGCGATACCGTCAAATCAATCCGGCAGCCCGAGGGGAGTTCCTGCTCGACCAGAAAATAGATTCCGCGCGATGAAATGTCGCGCGTGTGCCCTTCACTCGCTTGTCCGGTATCGGCGCGCCGCACCGTCAGCGGAAGAGAAAGATCGTACCGGTGAAAGTTCCTGCGCTCGGTCGTCATGGCTCGCTTCTCCTCCGTCCAGATTTCCCGGAGGTTTTCCTCCTCAGTTCCTTCCGGCTCCGTTTTCCGAAGCCAAACACAAAGCCCATCCCGCTCACCAGGCCCGCCTGCGAAGGCACCGCCCCGAGAGGGGCTCGGCACAGTACTGTGCCAAGATGAACCGTGTTTGTATTATTGTCAATAGCTGAACTAGTACTATTTTCCATCCTGATTTCCTATGCTGCATGCCGGCTTGGCCGATTTGGCAGTTTCGGCCTGGCCTTGGCTCTAGCCTCTTGATTCGGAAACAGTTTTGAGTCTAGCGAAAGGAGGGGGGATTCGTTCGGTCTGAAGGGGTACTAAAACTTTTGTTCCGGGCCTTTTTTGGCACAGGCGGCCGTTGCGGCCTCAGTCGTACTTTTCGTAATGGATTTGCCGCCGGTCGAACCCAAATTCGCCTTTCAGGATGGTGCGAACGTCGTCCACCATCGCTTTCAAGCCGCAAAGGTACGCCTCGAAATCCTTGCGGCAGGAGAAATGCTTCCGCAGGACTTCCTGGACGTGGCCTCGCTCGCCGGTCCATCCCTCCGGGGCCCGGCTGAGCACCGGCACGAAGTGGAACCGGGGATGCGTCGCGGCCAAACGCTCGAATTCCTCGCGATAAAGGATGGTTTCCGGATGGCGCACGCCAAAGAGCAGCCAGAGATGGCGATCGAGGGGCGCGCCCGGGGCCAGCAGAGATGCGAGCATCCCGCGCATGGGCGCGATCCCCGTTCCCGTGGCGATGAAGGCCAGATCGCGCTCCACCGGCTGCCGCACCACGAAAAAGCCGTGCGGACCGGTGAATTCGAGCGCGGCGCCGGGTTCGAGATCGCAAAGATAGTTGGAAAACAGCCCGCCGGGAACGCGATTGAGGCAAATCGCGAAGCGGCCGTCGGCGCCGGGAGCCGATGCGATGGAATAAGCGCGAGTGTGCTCGTTTTCGGCGCCGCGCAGCGTCATCGAAACGAATTGGCCGGCCAGAAAATCGAATTTGCCGCCTTCAATCACTTCCCATTCGAGATGCTTGGTTGTTTCCGTCAAATCCCGGGAGTGGCGGAGGACGGCGCGAAACCGACGGGCAACGGGGGAATTCGGCTGGTTCATGGGAATATGCCCCATTTTACCGGAGGGGCGCATTTCGCGCGAACCCGTGGTCCCTGCTCGGCTTGGCAGACGGGGCCGGGGCGGGTATCATGATTGCTTGCCCGGATCGAGCGATTTCGCCGCCGGCGCCATTCCAAGGAGCAAAGAGAGAGTTCCATGAAGGAAGGGATTCATCCCGACTATCACGAAGTGACGGTGCATTGCGCTTGCGGCAGCACGTTCAAGACGCGGTCGACGTACAAGAGCGAACTGCTGCGCGTCGAAATCTGCTCGAATTGCCACCCGTTTTTCACCGGCAAGCAGAAGCTGATCGATACGGCTGGCCGCGTGGAGCGCTTCCAGCGCAAGTACGAGAAGGCCGCCAAGAAGGCCTGACGGCGGTCGTTTCGCCGGGAACCGGCGCTTTCTTCGACGCCCCGAAAGACCAGCCTGATTTGGCCGGGATGGTATTTTCGGGGCTTTTCCATTTTCCGCAGGCTCAGCGCACATTTCCGGTTTCAATCCGACGAATTGAGTTTATGATGCGCGTGGCGAACTTGCTTCACGCGGGATTTGACGTGTTCGAGGCGCCGCGGACGTCCGTTCGCAGCCGGTAAGAAACCAAAACCATCCCTTTCCGTTCGCGTCAGCGGTTCCCCGCAGGTGCGAAGACGGATAGGAGAAGTCAGCAAACATGCGATCTCTTGTCGCAAGCGCCTGCCTCGTGGTTGCCTTGACGATTCCTCTCCACGGAAGGCGAAAAGCGTCCGCCGATTCTCGCGGCACGGGCCAAACCGCCAGGGCGAACAGTACGCGGCTGTATCCCCATTTCGAGTTTTGCCGGCGTCGGGACGCCGAAAAGGCCGCGATGGCCGCGGCGGTGCGCCGGCAATTTCTGCACGCGTGGAACGGATACATGCGGTATGCCAAGGGCCACGATGAGCTCAGGCCGCTGAGCAAAGGCTACAAGGATTGGTACGGCGTTTCGCTGGAAATGACGCCGGTGGACGCGCTCGATACGATGGTTCTGATGGGGCTCGATAAGCAAGCGGACGCCGCACGGGAACTCATCGACAAGCATTTGTCTTTCGACCGCGATATCTATGTGGAAAATTTCGAGATCAATATCCGGTTGCTCGGCGGGCTGGAGAGCAGTTACGAACTGACGGGAGACAAGCGGCTTTTGGCCCTGGCCATGGATCTGGCCAATCGCCTGCTTCCGGCCTTTCACTCGCCCACCGGCATGCCCTACCGTTTTGTGAACCTGAAAACGGGCGCGGTGCGCGGCAGCGTGAGCAATCCGGCGGAAATCGGCAGCGAGATGCTCGAATTCGGCACGCTGAGCAAGCTGACGGGCAACCCGATCTATTACAACACCGCGAAACGCGCCGTCGTCGCGCTCTATCGCCGCCGCTCGTCGATCGGCCTGGTCGGCGCGGGAATCAACGTGAAAACGGGCCAGTGGACCGATCCCATGAGCTTCATCGGCGGCGGAATCGATTCCTACTACGAATATCTGCTGAAAGCGTGGCTGCTGTTCGGCGGCAAGGATTTCGAGCGGATGTGGAAAACGAGCGTCGCCGCCGTCAACCGATACGTAGCCGACGACGCGCCCACGGGTTTCTGGTACGGCCAGGTGAATATGAATACCGGCGCGCGCATGGGCACTCGGTTCGGCGCGCTGTCCGCTTTCTGGCCGGGGGAACTGGCGCTTTCCGGCGATCTCACGCGCGCGCGGCGGCTCGAAGATTCCTGCTACAAGATGTGGAACCTGTACGGCGTCGAACCCGACGGACTCAATTACTCGAATTTGCAGATTGTCGATCCGGCCTACCCGCTTCGCCCGGAAATCATTGAATCGGCTTTCTATCTGTATCGCTTCACGAACGACGCTCGCTATCTGCGCATGGGGCGCACGTTTTACGACAGTCTGATGAAATACTGCCGGACCAAAGACGGTTTTGCGTCGCTCAAGGACGTTCGCACGAAAAAGAAAGCGGACGATATGCCCAGCTACTTCCTGGCGGAAACCTTGAAATATTCCTACCTGCTCTTCGCTCCGCGGCAGACGCTGAATTTGAACCGCGTGGTTTTCAATACCGAGGCGCATCCGCTGCGCAAGACGCCTTAGCCGAAGGCGTTGACCCGCGCCGGCGCGTGGGCGTTTCGCCGCGCGGCTGGGGGAATTTCCTCATTCGCTTGGTTTGTTAAATGGCGTTAGATTTGCCGTCCGTCTGCGCGCAAATGATTGGGTCGGCGCGAGTTGCGCGGGCTTCGACTATCCCGGCAGCCAGTGGCAACGGATCTGCAAAAGGACAGCGGGGGCACAAACGGATGCAAGTCGGCCAAACAACAGGACCCGCCTGGTTTCCCGCGATCGACGCCGAACTCTGCATGAGCGACATGAACTGCGTCCAGTTCTGCGGCCGGGACGTTTTGGCCGTGGATCCTGAAACGCGCAAAGCCGCCGTCCGCAATCCGCAAAACTGCGTCGCCCTGTGCGACGCCTGCGCCCAAATGTGCCCGCAAGACGCCATCCGGCTACCGGACAAGCGGCGATTCCAGACCTCGATCGCGCGGCTTCGCGGGAATCCGGAATCCTTGCCCGCCAGCTAACCCTCGCCGTTTTTCGCGGCGCGCGCCGGCGCACACTCGACCGCGAATTCCTTCTCGATTTGGGTCGAAGCCGAAGGGATTGCATACGCTAATGCGTATATAATAATATAGCTGCCGGAGGCGCCGATGAACGAGCTGGAACGAATTTTCAGGGGGCTCTCGGACCGCACCCGGCTCCGCATCGTGAGCCTGCTGCTCGATGGCGAACTCTGCGTTTGCGACATTCAGTTCGTGCTGGGCTCGCCGCAGCCGAACGTTTCGCGTCACCTCGCCTACCTGAAGCATTCCGGCCTGGTGCTGGATCGGCGCGAGGGCCAGCGCATGTTTTACCGGCTGGCGGAGCCGAGCGAGCCGACGCGGAAACTGCTGTTCGCGCTTTTGCGGGAAACGTTCCACGACTCGCCGGAATTTGCGCTCGACGCCCGCATTTTGAAAGAGGCCGTCGCGCAAGGTTCCTGCACCGTGAGCGAGCCGCGCCGGCGCTCGTCTGCCGGCAAAAGGCGGCCGTTGCGGGCCGGCCGCGCCTAGAGCCAAGAATATGGACCACTCCGTTTCTTCCCGCCTCCGCTTTCTCGACAAATATTTGACGGTATGGATTTTCGCAGCGATGGCCGTCGGCGTCGGCGCCGGCTGGGCGCTGCCCGGCATCGCGCGGTTCCTCGATCGCTTCAGCGTCGGCGCCACGTCCATTCCGATCGCCGCCGGGCTGATTCTGATGATGTATCCGCCGCTGGCAAAAGTGCGTTACGAGGAGCTAGGGGAAATCCTCCGGAACAAGCGTGCGCTCGGGCTTTCCCTGCTCCAGAACTGGGTGATCGGGCCGGTGCTGATGTTCGGGCTGGCGGTTCTTTTTTTGCGCCACTATCCGGAATACATGGCCGGGCTGATTTTGATTGGCCTCGCGCGCTGCATCGCCATGGTGATCGTCTGGAACGAACTGGCGAAAGGCGATACGCAATTCGCGGCGGGCCTTGTGGCGCTGAATTCCGTTTTTCAGGTCCTCTTCTATTCCGTCTACGCGTGGGTTTTCGTGACGCAATTGCCGGCGTGGCTGGGCCTGCGGGGCGCGATCGTGAATATCTCGATCGGCCAAATCGCGGAAAGCGTGGGAATTTATCTAGGCATTCCGTTCGCGGCGGGCCTGGCGACGCGGCTCCTGCTGGCGCGGCGGCGCGGGAGGGAGTGGTACGAAAAACGGTTCCTTCCGCGAATCAGCCCGATGACGCTGGTGGCGCTTCTGTTCACGATCGTGGTGATGTTTTCGCTGAAGGGCGGTTACATCGTGAAATTGCCGCTCGACGTTCTGCGAATCGCGGCGCCGCTCGTCATCTACTTTGTGCTGATGTTCCTCGTCTCGTTTTACATGGGGCGCCGGCTCGGCGCGGATTATTCGCAGACGGCCACGCTTTCGTTCACCGCAGCCAGCAACAATTTCGAGCTGGCCATCGCGGTCGCGGTCGCCGTGTTCGGGATCAATTCTGGCGAGGCGTTCGCCGCGGTGATCGGACCTTTGGTGGAAGTACCGGCGCTCATCGGCCTGGTGAACGTTTCGCTCTATTTCCAGCGCCGGTATTTCGGCGCGCCGGCCGCCGCGGCCGCGGAACTGGCGGCGCCGTGTTGCGGCCCGATGGACAAATGACAAGGCCGAAACAGAGCGTGCTGATCCTGTGCACGGGAAATTCCGCGCGCAGCCAGATGGCCGAGGGACTTTTGCGGGCGATGGCCGGGGACAGCGTTGATGTAGCGAGCGCGGGCACGCGGCCCGTGGGGCTGAATCCCAATGCCATCGCGGCGATGGCCGAAATCGGGATCGATATTTCGGGCCACCGGTCGAAATCCGTGGAGGGATTTCTCGGCCGGGAATTCGATTTCGTGATCACGGTTTGCGATCGAGCGCGGGAATCCTGCCCGGTGTTTCCCGGGCGCGCGCGGAAGTTTCATCACGATTTCGAGGACCCCGCCGCGACGCCCGCCGACGGGCAGCTTGAGGCGTTCCGCAAGGTGCGGGACGAAATCCTCGACTGGCTGGCCACCGTTTTCCTTCCGGTACTCCCGGAAGCGCCTGAAGCCGGTGCGGGGAGTTGACGGGCCGGGCGCGGCGTGTAGAATCGCTCGCAGATGGCCACCGATTCCCGAATCGCCCCAGCCGCACTGGTGGAAACCGCGCGTCCGCGCGTCACGCTGCGCAACTCGTTCCAGCACCCTTACGATTCGGCCATCGCCGCCGCGCGCACCTGCTACGCGCCGCGCCTCGTCGCACCGGAAGAGATCACCGACAAGCAGCGCGTCAACATCGGCGCGAGCACCTATTTCGGGGGCCATCACACCGTTTATCAGCACGCCCATTTCGAATTCGGCCTGGAAAATGTAAGCCGGCAATTCGTCTGGTCGTTTCTCCACGCGCATCCTTTTTACAATTCCGAGCAGCAAAGCCAGC
Source organism: Acidobacteriota bacterium (assembly GCA_021812285.1). Lineage (GTDB taxonomy): Bacteria > Acidobacteriota > Terriglobia > Acidiferrales > UBA7541 > JAKASX01. The sequence goes on from JAKAOH010000012.1 coordinate 22,007, forward strand.
GCTACGTCCGGCTGGACCGCGCGCAGGCGTACGTTCCCGAAGAAACCGGGAAATTCGGCCCGGCCGAGCGCGCGATTTACGAGCGCGCGATCGCCCGCGCCTGGCAGCGATACCGCGAACTTGGCGAACTCCTGAAGCCCGAAGCGCGGCGCATCCTCGCCGACATCTGGCACGCCGGGCCGGAATCGCATCCCAAGCGCGTGCAAAAAGTGGAGCGGCAGGCGGAGAAGCGGGCGATCGAAGTGGCTCGCTACGTCCTGCCGGTGGCGGCGTTCACCACGATGGTGCATACGCTTTCCGGAATCGTGTTGCACCGGCTGTGGCGCATGGCGCTCGCTTCAGACGCACCGACCGAAGGCCGCGCGATCGTCGGCGAAATGGTCGAACGCGTGCGGGAGATCGATCGGCAATTTTTCGACCGGTTCGCCGCCGGGCCGCTCGATGATCTACCGGAATGGCGCGCGGGCGCGCGGACTAGCGAGGAAACGGAATCGTTCGCGCGGGAATTCGACGCGGCGCTGGGCGGGCGCGTTTCGCGGCTGATGGATGCTCCGGCGAACGCGACGCAAGCCGTCGCCGCCGCTTACCGCGCGACGCTCGGCCTGACGGCTGCGGCGTGCAGCGACGCCGAGGCGATCGCACGGCTGCTCGATCCCTCGCGCAACACGTACCGCCTGGAAACGCTCGACGTGGGCGTGAACGCGCCGATGATGCGCGCGCTCGAGCACGCACATTTCACCTTTGCCAAGAAACTCAGCCACACGGCCGACAGCCAGGATCAGCGCCACCGGATGGCGCCCGGTTCGCGGCCGCTTTTGACGCTGGCCGATACGCGTGCGCCGGATTTCATCACGCCCGCGCTCGTTGCGGCCACGCCGCGCGCGCGGGAAATTTACGAGCAGGTGATGGCCGAGACCTGGGCGGCGAAAAACGAACTGCTCGATCGCGGCGTTCCCGCTGAATTCGCGCTCTACCTGCTGCCGAACGCGAAAGCGATACGGCTGGTGGAATCGGGCTCGTTGCTCCACCTGCTGCACAAATGGACCATGCGCACCTGTTTCAACGCGCAGGAGGAGATTTATCAGGCTTCGATGGAGGAAGTGGAACAGGTGCGCGAGCGCTATCCCGAAATCGGGCGATTCTTGGGACCGCCGTGTTATCTGCGCGCCGGGGTCACCACGCCCATCTGCACGGAAGGCTCGCACTTCTGCGGGATCAAGGTCTGGCAGCAGTTTCCGAAGATCGAACGGCCCATTTAACCGCGCGGCGGGAATCGTGCTTTCTGCAAGTGGAACCGACGAACCGCGACGCTTTCCGCTACTTGATTCTCTCGTCGGATTCGATGTGGCCGTCGCGGACGCGGATGACGCGCTCGGCGTGAGCGGCGATATCCGGCTCGTGCGTGACCAGGATGATGGTGTGGCCTTCGGAATGGAGCTTGGCGAAGAGGGCCATGATTTCCTCGCCCGTTTGCGAGTCGAGGTTGCCGGTCGGCTCGTCGGCGAGCAGGATCGCGGGGTGGTTCACCAGGGCGCGAGCCACGGCGACGCGCTGCCGCTGGCCGCCGGAAAGCTCGTTCGGGCGGTGGTACATGCGCTCGACGAGGTCCACCAATTGCAGCGCGTGCTTGGCGCGCTCGATCCGCTCGGCCGGCGGCGTGCCGTTGTAGATGAGCGGGAGTTCGACGTTGTGAAGGGCGGTAGCGCGGGCCAGCAGGTTGAAGGTCTGGAAGACGAACCCGATTTCCTTGTTGCGGATGTGGGCCAGGTCGTCGTCGCTCAGTTCGCTCACCAGGCGCCCGGCCAGCCAGTATTTGCCGCTGGTCGGCGTATCGAGGCAGCCGAGCAGGTTCATCAAGGTGGATTTGCCGGAGCCGCTGGGCCCCATGATGGCGACGTATTCGCCCTGATGGATTTCGATATCCACACCGCGCAGGGCCTGCACCTGCGTTGCTCCCATGTCGTAGGTTTTCAGGAGCTTTTCGGTTTTGATGACAATACCTTGATCCACGAGATCCTTGCGATAGGACTCGCCGACCGCCGTAGTCGCAGCTGCCATGATTGCTCTTCTCCTTACAGGCTATTAGACGCGGCTCGCGGGCTTCCGGTTCTCAGGTTGTTACAGCGGGTGTTTTTTCCACCCGGATCCGGTCCCCGGCCTTGAGGGTCCGGAGCGTCTGGTAGCTGCCAACGACGATCCGATCGCCAGCCTTCAGCCCCTTGGTCACTTCGATATCGGTCAACCCCATGATTCCAGTTTCCACAGGCACAAAGACCGCCCGCTGCTTGCGGATCACGAAGACGCCCTGGACGTTGTCCGAACCGGGGGCCTTCGAGTCGCTCGGCAAGTCGGTTGCCATGGCGACGGCTTCGAAGCCCTGTTTCTTCGCCGCAGCCGCTTCCTGTTCGAGCTGTTTGCGGCTGCGCACCACGAGGGCCTGAATCGGAATCGCCAGCGCGTTCGAGCGATGGGCCGTCTCGATTTTCGCCGTCACGGTCAAGCCGGGGCGCAAGTCCGAGGGGGGATTCTGCAGGGTGACGATCACCTTGAAATCCTTGGCTTGCGCCGTGCCGGTGGTGGTCTGCGTGGTGGCGAGTCCGGTGCTGCGGATGATCGCCTGCGTGCCCACCTGCGTCACAATGCCGTGGAACGTGCGGTCGGGCAGGGCGTCGATTTGAATCGAGGATGGCTGCCCGTTTTGAACGCTGAGGATGTCGGTTTCGTCGACGCGCACTTCGGCGGTCACCACCGACATATCGGAAATCGTCATCAGGTAGGCGCCTTCGGCGTTCTGGATGCCGGGAACCACGTTTTCGCCCACGCGCACCGCGATGTAGGTCACCATGCCGGAGATGGGCGCGCGGTAGGTGGTTTTGCGCAGAATGTCTTCGGTGCCGACGAGAACGGCCTGTTGCTGGTGCAGATTGTCCCGGGCGGCGGATTGCTGCGCCCGCGCCTGGGCCAGTTGGGCGCGCGCAGCGGCCAGCGACGCACGCGCGCCGTCGTAGGTGGCCTTGTCGGATTCGTATTGCTGGCGGGAAATCAGATTCGACTCGTAGAGTTGCTGTCCTTGTTTCCAGTTGAACGCGGCGTTATCGAGACTGGCCTGTTGCTGGGCCACCGTGGCCTGTGAAGCGCGAAAACTGGCTTCGGCCGCCCGCAGGCTGGCCTGCGCCGCGTCAATCGCGGCCTGCTGGGCCTGCACGTTCGCGGCGGGCTGGATATTTTCCACGCGCAGTAGCACGTCGCCGCGCTTCACCTGCTCGCCTTCGCGCACCAGGATTTCGGTGATTTTCCCGAAATTCTCGGCCAGGACGTTGGTGTAGTTTTTCGGCCGGATTTCGCCGGTGGCGCTGACGGTGGAAGTGATGTCTTTCCGGACCACCGTTCCGGACTGGACCGGCACGATGCCCTTGCGCGCCTGGTAGACGCCAATGCCCACTCCGGCCAAGACGAGCACGCTCGTTCCGACGAACAGCACGATTTTTCGACGTCTGGTCACAGACTCTCAATTCCTCGAGCGGCTGGCCACACCCTCTATGCGTGGCTTCACTGGCGCACGCGCAAAGCCCAAGCGCGCCGCTCTCCGCTACACTTCTTTGTGCCTGCTGGAGTGATTACGTGACAAGCGTAAAGAAGGTTCCGGATCGCTCAACCCTAAATGATTTTACTCGAAAATCGGCAGGTAAATCGACCATCCATCCTACCGGATGGTACCAGAGCGGAACCAAAAGCCGGCTGCGAAAAGGCCCCTCCGCAGGTCGACATTGCGGATCCTGGCCGTGGACCTCCGGTAGCTGCTCGCGTTACCAGATTTTGCAGCGGTCGGCGGGCGGACGAACCATGGGATCGTTTCCATGGCAGCCGAAGGCGTGCGCGAACTCGTCCATATTCGAAAGCGGGCCGATCACTCGATAGCGGCCCAGCGGGTGGGGATTGATTTTCACCATCAGGCGGATGAATTGCGGCCGCTCTTTTCCCGTCCAGATGCGGGCAAAGGCCAAGAAGAAGCGCTGCCGCGGCGTGAATCCCTGGATCCGCTTGTGCGAGCGGAATTCGGGCGTTTTTTTGAACGCTTTATAGGCCAGCGTGAGGCCGCCGAGATCGGCGATGCTTTCGCCCAGCACCAAGTGGCCGTCTTCGTGCAAATCGCCGATGGCCACGTACGTATCGAACTGATTGGCGATGCATTCGGCGCGCCGATGAAAATTCCGCCGGTCCCGGGGCGTCCACCAGTTTTTCAGGTTGCCGTAGGCGTCGAATTTGCTGCCTTCGTCGTCGAAGCCGTGCGTCATTTCGTGCCCGATCACCGCGCCGATGCCGCCGTAATTCAGCGCGTCGTCGGCTTTCGGATCGAAAAACGGCGGCTGCAGGATGCCGGCGGGGAAAACGATCTCGTTCATGGACGAGTTGTAATAGGCGTTGACGGTGGGCGGCGTCATGCCCCAGCGCGAGCGGTTCAGCGGCTTGCCGACGCGGGCGAGCACGCGGTGGAACTCGAACCGGTTGCCGCGAATCACATTTTCGACGTACGGGCCGGAGACGACGCCGTAGGCGGAATAACTCAGCCAATGCTCCGGATAGCCGATCTTGATCATCATGTGATTCAGCTTGTCGAGCGCGGCGGCGCGCGTGGCCGGACCCATCCAGGACAGCGTCGCCAGGTCGGCGCGAAGCTCGTTCATGATGTTGCGCACCATCTTCAGCGCGGAGGCTTTCGACGAGGGCGGAAACACTTGCGCCACGTATTTTTGGCCGAGCGCCATGCCGAGCTGGCGGTTCGTCGCTTCGACGCAGCGGCGCCAGCGCGGCTGAATCTGGCGCGCGCCGGTCAGCGCCTGGCCGTAAAAGGCGAAATTGGCGTCCACGAACGGCGTCGAAAGATCGGGCGCCAGCGCGTGAACCAGCTGCCAGCGCAGGTAGATTTTCCAGTCCCTGAGAGGAAGTTTCGCCAGGCTGGCGTCCAGGCCCTGGAAGAATTTCGGTTGGGAGACGTTGATCGTGGAAATCGAGGGAAAGCCGACGTCGACGAGGTAGCGTTTCCAGGAAAAATGCGGCGTGAGCGCCTGCACCTGCGCCAGAGCCATCTTGTGATAGCGGTTTTCGGGGTTGCGCTCCTCCACGCGGCTCATCGAATCCCGGGCCAGTTGCGTTTCGACCAACAGCACCGTTTTCGCTTCGGAGGCGGCGCGCGTTGCCGGATCGCCGAGCAATTCGAACATTTTTGCGACGTGAGCCACGTACTCCTCGCGCAGCTTCGTTGTGTGCGGATCGCTCTTCAGATAGTCGTCGCGGTCGGGCATGCCGAGCCCGCCCTGGAAAAGATTGGCGACTTCCTGGCTGCTGTTCTTGTAGTCCTGCGTCGAGCCGAAATTGAAGAGGGCGCGGACGCCCATTGCCTGCAGCCGGGCCGTTTCCGCTTCCAGGTCCGCCATGCTCGCGATGGCCGCGATGCGGCGAAGCTCCGGCTGGATCGGCTTCGTGCCAGCGGCGTCAATCTGCTGCGTATTCAGGCAACTCGCGTAGTAATCGCCCAGCTTCTGGTCGTTCGAGCCGGGCAAGGCCTTCGCACGATTTGCCGCTTCGCGGTCGAGAATTTCGTGCAACACCTGCTGGTTCTTTTGCGCCAGTTCGCTGAACAGGCCCCAGGAGGGATACGCGGGGGGAATCTGGTGCGACGCGATCCAGCCGCCAGCGGCGAAATCGTAGAAATCCTTGCATGGGCTCACCGAGCGGTCGAAATTGGCCAGATCGAGCCCGTGCGTGCCGGTGCCCGGCCCCGTTTCGTGTTTTTTCTTTATTTTTGCCCCCGCTCCTGATGCGCCGGACCAAACGTACGCCGTGCAGGCTTCCCGGCCGCTTTGCGCCCAACTGGCAACCGGCAGCGCGAGGCACGCGGCGAGGATCACGACGAAACGCTTCATGCGTGGAGACACGGGAACCTCCTCGGAAGACCCTCCAGGGAGCGAGAGCTTAGTGTTTTCCCAAGCGGCAAGTCAATCCTTCGCGGGTGCCTGTCAGCGCAAAGTGAGAATGTCCGGTTTGTGCAAAGGAGAAGTGTCCTGTTCCGTCGGGGCGGGAAAGCCCGGCGGAATGGGCACGAATCGGACGAAGCCAGCGAGCGCGGAATCCGTTGGGGCGTCTCGGGAGACCGGACGCGACAGGCGTTAGCGGGGCCGTTGGCCCGGGCGCGACGAGTGAGGCAAAAGCAGGGTTCGGATTGGCCGCGGCAGGGTGACACAGGTGGTCGGGCAAAAATTTCGATAAGGGGTTTTGTTTCAGCGAGATAATTTTTCCAGGGTGTCACTTTTTGAGCCTCTTTTGAGTAAGTGACGAGGCCTGAATTCGGAGTGGCGGCGCTTCTCGGGCGAGTGGAACGAATTTCGCTCGATGCGTGTCTCGGCAAGTGATGCTTCCTCCTTCGCGCGGTAAAGAGCCGCTGCTTTTCCGGACTCGACGCCATTTTCGCGCCATACGGCTCGGAGCGCGAGGGGTGGTTCTACGTAAGGAGGTTCAGGAAGTTGCGGCGAGCGCGGGATGGCCGGGCTTAGTGGCGGCCCGCCTTCCCGATTGGGATGCATCGGGACTCCTCGCGTCGACGCCAAAATCGAAGCTACGGCGCGGCAGGAGGACGCCGGAAGGTGGAAGCTTGCGCCACGCGGCGGACAATTCTACCTGGCGAAAAACCGAACATTTCTATTCTGCATTGACATCCCTCGCGGGCGCGCACATCCGGTGGAAACCGGGGGCGGTTTCCATTGGACATCTCCATCGCAGCCCATCATACTCAATTGGTTGGGACGACGCTGAGAAAAGGGCCGAGGACAGCTTCACAGGTTGGCAGATCGAGCGGCAATGCTCGGCGTCGCTCTCCAGCCTTGCCGTAGAACCCCTCGCCTCGAAAATTGGGGAAGGAACGGATCGGGATGCACTTGCTCTATGCGGTGTTGGCGGTCGTAATAACGGTGCAGCTTTCCAGCTTTTCCACCAGCATTTACCTGCACCGGTGCCTGGCGCATCGCGGCCTCCGGTTGAATCCGGCGCTCGCCTTTTTCATGCGCGCCGAACTGTGGCTGGCGACCGGGATTTATCCGAAGGAATGGGTGGCCGTCCATCGCAAGCACCACCGCCATACCGACGTGCTCGGCGATCCGCATAGCCCGGTGCTCGAAGGGCTGTGGCGGATTCTGCTGGGCAACGCGTATTACTACGCGCGCGAGGCGCGCAATCCGGAAACGCTCTCGCGTTTCGCTCCCGACGTCGGCCGCGACTGGTTCGATCGGTACCTGTTTCGTTTCGGCTTGCTGGGCATCGCGCTCGGCGTGGGGATTTTCATGTGGCTGCTGGGGCCGCTCTGGGGCGGAATAGCGTTTGTAGTGCAGGCCGGGCTCTACATCTTTTTCAACGCGGTCATCAATGGCGCCAACCACGCGGTCGGCTATCAGAATTTCGACAATACGGCGACGAATCTGAGAGTGGTTGCGCTGTTCACCGCGGGCGAAGGATTGCATAACAACCACCACGCATTCCCCACTTCCGCCCGTTTCAGCATCCGCAAGAATGAATTCGATCCTTCCTGGCCAGTGCTGCGCGTCCTTTCCTGGCTGCGCCTGGCCGAGCCGCTACGCGTCGCTCCGCAACTGGACTAGCAGAAATTCGAGGCGGGTTCCGGCCTCAGGCGGCGCCGGCGGATTCGTAGACCAGCACTTTGTGCTCGTAAATCGCCGGGAATCCGTCGGAAAACTCGATCACGCGTGCCATCGCCCGGTAAAAATAGAGATTCTCCTCGCTGGCCCGTAGGGCTTCGAGGGAATCCCAAAGACTGATCACGGTCGCCTGCGGCGGCGCGCCCGGCGTCGGTTCGCCGCGCAGCACGATCAACGACCGGAAACCCGCCTGCTCTCTCAGGAGCGGAACGAGCGAATCGAGCGCAAGGGCAAAGTCCTGGAGTCTCCCCGGCAAAAGTTGAAACTGCGTTACGCGCGCATGCATGTCCATTTTCCCCCGGAGTCGTTGGTTGGAGGGATGCTACAGCAGACGTCGCGGCAAGTAAATCCCAGTACCAGGAGTGGTGATTCTCAGAGGTGTCTTTCGAGATAGAGGGTCCCTTCCATGGGACTTGGGTAATAGGCGTGGCGCTCGATGAAGCCCAGTTCGCGGTAGAGCCGGATCGCCGAATCCATCCTTCCGGGAATCGTATCGAGCACCATCGCGCCGTAGCCCGCCGAAGCCGCCCACGCCAGAGCCTGCTCGACCAATGTTCTTCCCAGGCGCGTTCCGCGAAATTGCGGCCGGACGTAGAGCCGCTTCATCTCGCACAAATTGTCCGGGAGCGGACGGACGCCGATGCAGCCGGCCGGCGCTCCGGAGACGCTCCTGGCCAGAAGGAGCAGGCCGCGCGGAGTCGCGTAGCGGCCCGGCAGGCCGTCGAGTTCGCTTTGGAAATTCTGGAAGCAGAGGCTGAAGCCGAGGGACGCCGCGTATTCGACGAAGAGCGCTCGAATCTCTTCGATTTCCGCCACCGATGTTGCCTGGACGATCATCTCATTCATCCCATTCGACGCGTAGCCAGAAAGCGGTGCGCTTGGTCCCGTTCTTCCTTGCGGCGAATGCGCGCCTGGATCCCCGCCAGGTTGCATTTTCGCCCGCGTTCGGCATCGGAGTGGACAGCCAAATTGGTCCGCGACTTCGCGGCTAAACGGGACGAAACTGCTTGCGGCTTGCTGGAAAACCCTTTTGCGTGGTGAAAGGAGGGCTTCCATGACGGACGCGATCGTGAAGAAATTCGACCAGCCGGACGAAATCCGGCGGTTTGAAAAAGGGAAATTCGAGCTGGTTCACGTGGGCGAGATGGCAATTGGGCGAGCGACCTACGAACCGGGATGGAAATGGTCGGAGCACGTGGGCGCGGCCTTGGGGCAGAAAAGTTGCATGGTGGAGCACGTCGGCGTGGTTGTCCGAGGCAAAGCCGTTGCGGCGATGGACGACGGCAGGGTGATCGAAATCAAAGCGGGAGACGTTTTTTATATTCCGCCGGGACACGACAGCTGGGTGGTGGGCGACGAGCCATACGTTTCGCTCCACCTGATGGGAGCGGAGGAATACGCGAGTCGCGAAGGCTGAATCGGGCTGGAGCGGCCGGTTCCCGCTACGGCTGCCGCACGATCCGTGCCGGCTCGAGTTGCGGCGCGAGCAGATGAATGACAAGCAGCGCGACCAAATAGGCCGATCCGGCGATGAAGAACGGAATCATGTAGCTGCCAGTCCATTGCAGCACGTATCCCACGATCTCGGCGATCAGCATCCCGCCGACCGCGCCCGCCATGCCGCCGATGCCCACCACAGAAGCGACCGCTTCGCCAGGGAACATGTCGGAGGGCAACGTGAAGAGATTTGCGGAAAATCCCTGATGGCCCGCGGCGGCGACTCCGATCAACAGCACCGCCGTCCAGGTGTCCGTGACGCGGTAGGCGAAGACGATCGGAACAACGCTCAACGCGCAAATCAGCATGGCGAATTTCCGGGATGCGTTCACGCTGCGGCCGCGCGCGATCAGCGCCGAGGAGATCCATCCGCCGGCGACGCTGCCGACGTCTGAAATCACATAAATCACCGCAATCGGCAGGGCGAGCTGCATCAGATTCAATCCGTGCACCCGTTGCAGAAAATCCGGCACCCAAAAAAGGTAGAACCACCAGATGGGATCAGTGAGAAATTTCCCCAGCACGAAAGCCCAGGTTTGGCGGTGGGGAAACAGGCGCTTCCACGGGATTTTCGTCGCCGGTTCCTGCGGGTCGCTGCGAATGTAGCGCAGTTCGGCGGGGGTTACGCGCGGGTGCTCTTCCGGCTTGCGATACGCCCACAGCCACAGCACCAGCCAGAGGAATCCCAGCGCGCCGATGAAAAGAAACGCCCATCGCCATCCCAACCGCTCGGTGATCCACGGCACGATGAGCGGGGCGAGAATGGCGCCGAAATTGGTTCCCGCGTTGAAAATGCCGGTGGCGAGGGCGCGCTCTTTTTTCGGAAACCATTCGGAAACTGCCTTCATGCTGGCGGGGAAAACGCCTGCTTCGCCGAAGCCGAGAGCCGCGCGCGCGGCGATGAAGCCGCCGAGCGAGCCAGCCAGCGCGTGCGCCATCGCGGCCAGGCTCCAAAATGTCATGGCAATCGTGTAGCCGACTCGCGTTCCGACGCGGTCGACCAGCCAGCCCATCGCGAGCATGCCCGCGGCGTAAGCCGCTTCGAACGCGAAGACGATGTTGCCGTAGTCGATTTCATCCCAGCCGAAGTGATGCTGGAGCGTGTCTTTCAAAATGCCCAGCACCTGGCGGTCCATGTAGTTTTTCGTGACGCCGAAAAGCAGGACCGCGCAAATCACCCAGCGGAACTGACCTGCGAAGAGAGAAAAAAGCGGCCGCGGACGCGCATCGGAAGCGCCAGCGGCTGGGGCTGGCAATTGGGAACTCGGAGCGGTGGAATCGTTTTGGACCATGGGGCGAGCGGTTTGGCTCGATCGTTCCTTTCAGCTATTCCAATGAAAAATCCGGTGATTGCCGAAACCAAAATGCTTTTGACGGCGCGTTCGCGCGGGGGCGGTCCTGCCGCTCAGCGGCGTTTTGCCGCCGTGGCGCGCGATCTTGTCCCGGCCGCGACGGAGAAGCCGAAAAAGTCGCGCGCGTTTCCGTAGCATACGCCCCGAATCATTTCGCCAAGCAATTTTTCGTCGCCGGGCAAGAGTCCCTTTTCCACCTCGTCCCCGAGCAGGTTGCAGAGAACGCGCCGGAAATATTCGTGGCGCGGAAAAGAAAGGAACGAACGGGAATCGGTGACCATTCCGACGAACCGCGAGAGAAGGCCGCAGTTCGATAGCGCGTTGAGCTGGAGTTCGATGCCTTCCTTTTGATCGAGGAACCACCAGCCGCCGCCAAACTGGATTTTGCCGGCCACGCTTCCGCCCTGGAAATTGCCGGCCATCGTCGCGAAAAGATAGTTGTCGGCGGGATTGGCGTTGAAAAGGATTATTTTCGGGAGGCTGTTTTCGCGATCGAGACAGTCAAGATACGCCGCGAGCGCGGGCGCTTGCGCCCAGTCGCCGATCGAATCGAAGCCAGCGTCCGGCCCCAGCAGATCGAGCATGCGCGCGTTTGCATTGCGCAGCGCACCCAGATGCAACTGTTTCGTCCATCCCTTTTCCGCGTCGAGACGTCCGAAGAAGAGCATGAGAAAACCGGCGAATTTCGAAGCTTCCTCGGGCGTCACGCGCCCGCCGCGGTGCAGCTTCGCGAAACTTGCCGCCGCCTGGCGCTCGCTCGCCGCCGCGGGATAACAGACGTTCAGGCCGTGATCGGATAAGCGGCAGCCGCGTTCGTGAAAAGCGTCGTGGCGCTTGCGAAGTGCGTCGAGAAATCCGTTGAAGCCGCGAATCTCGACGTTCGCGCTGGCCGCCAGGCGGTTCGTCCATTCGTTGAACGCCTTCGGATCGTGCACCTGGAATGCCTTGTCGGGCCGGAAAGCCGGCAGGACGCGCGCCGATAGTTTCGACTGGGCGAGCCGCTCGTGATATTCGAGCGAAGCCGTCGGATCATCCGTCGTGCAGACGGTGACCACGTGAAATTTTTCCAGGATTCCCTGCGCCGGAAATTCTTCCCTGGCCAGTTCCCGGCCCGTTTTTTCCCAAATCGCCGGAGCGGTTGTTTCGTCCAGCAAATCGAAAATGCCGAAATAGCGAGCGAGCTCCAGATGAGTCCAGTGATAGAGCGGATTGCGCAGGGTGTGCGGCACGGTGCGCGCCCAGGCGAGAAATTTCTCGTAAGGACCGGCGTCGCCGGTGCAGTAACGCTCGGAGACCCCGTTCGCGCGCATCGCCCGCCATTTGTAATGGTCGCCCTCGAGTCCGATTTCGGCGAGATTCCGAAAGCGGCGATTTTCGGCGATTTCGCGGACGGGCAGATGACAGTGGAAGTCGAGAATCGGCTGGTCTTCGGCATAGCCATGATAGAGCCGGCGAGCGGTTTCGTTCTGGAGCAGGAATTCGGGGTGAATGAACGACATGACTTTCCTCGTTATCTATTCCGCCGCATGCGATTGACCGTGACGGGCGGAAGATCCGGCCAGTTTGCCATTGATGCGCACGTTGCTGAGCGTCAATCCCTTGACGAATTGCACAACGCTGGGCCGGGCGACGTGCGCGAAATTGCAATCCACTAGGCGAACGTTTTCGATGGGGGCGTTCTCGAGGCCGCGCAATTCGATCGCGTAGCGCGAGCGACCGATGTCGAGATTGCGCACTTCGACATTGCGAATCACCGGAACGAACGTGCCGCCGTCGCTCTTTCCGTAACGATCGTCGATCGAAAGGCCGGCGATCAAGACTTCGTCGGCGCGGATATCGCGAGCGTAAATATTTTCCAGATGGCCGCCGCGAAGCATGTTGTTCTTGATCCGCAACGCGTCGAAAAGCTCGGGGCCGGTCATGTGGCATTTCTCGGCGAAGACGCCGCGAACGCCGCCGGAAATTTCGCTGCCGACAGTCACGCCGCCGTGGCCGCGCAGCATCCGGCAATTGCGGATCACGATATTTTCCGACGGCGTGTGGAGTCGGCGGCCGTCATTATCGCGGCCGGATTTGATGGCGATGCAATCGTCGTCGGTATCGAAAAGGCAATTTTCGATCAGAACGTTTTTCGACGATTCCGGATCGCAGCCGTCCGTGTTCGGGCCGGAACTGCGAAGCGTGACGCCGCGCACGGTGACGTTTTCGCAGAGCGTCGGATGCAGATTCCACATCGGCGAATTCACCACCGTGACGCCCTCGATCAGCACGTTTTTCGAGCGGTACGGCTCGATGAATTGCGGCCGCAGATAATGTCCTTCGCCGAAAATGCGCTCGCGAACTGGAACTCCCTTTGCGCCCATTTCATGCAGCCGTTCGCGGTCTTTGTTTTGATCGGGCTCGCCCGGACGCCAGCCGAATTTTTCCGATCCTTTCCACGGCCACCAATGTTGCAGGTTTGCGCCGCCATCGAGCGTGCCGCGGCCGGTGACAGCGATATCCTCCTGCTGGAACGCGTAAATGAGAGGAGAGAAATTCATCAACTCAATTCCCTCCCAGCGCGTGAAGACGAGCGGATATTTTCGCGAATCGGCACTGAAACGAATCGTCGCGCCTTCGAGCAGATGGAGATCCACGCGACTGAGCAGACGAATCGCTCCGGTGAGAAAATCGCCTGGGGGGACAACGACTCTGCCGCCACCCGCGCGATGGCACGCTTCGATCGCATCGTGAAACGCCTCGGTGCAATCCGTTTTTCCGTCGCCGGCGGCGCCGAATTTACAAATATCGAAATTGCGAGCGGGGAATTGGGGCGGACGGATGCGACTGAGAATTTGCGGGAGCTGCGACCAAGGATCGTCAAGCTGCGGCGAGCGATGCGAGAACGAATCGAGAATTGAGGAACCGGCAGCGGCAAAGGCCGCGCGACCGCCCAGTGACGCGGCACCGGCGATGGCAACGGTCTTCAGAAAGTCGCGGCGAGTGCTCATGGACGGTTGGCCCTCCTGATTTCGGTCCGCAGGAGGGGCCGCGGAGGGGCGGCAAAGGGCGCCGATTTCAGGCGCGCGACGAGCGGCCGTGGCCGGGAAACCGGGCGAAAGGCTCGGCGGGAGCGTCGGCCGGGGAGGGCAGGCACCGATGGTGCGAAGGGCAATATTTTGCAGCGATTTACGGGCAGAGTGAGCATTGCGAGAGCCACTAAAACACAAGGCGGGCGCGCAGTCAAGAAAATTTGCTTGTAAATACTGTAAATTTTCATAATGATGAGCAGGCTTTGAAAACAAGGGGGTTTCCCCATGATTTCGCACGATTTCTGGCGATTCCGGGCGGTCTTTTTGTTTGTGTTGGCGCTGGGAGCGGCCGGCGTGGCGGGACTGGCTGCTTCGCGACCGGTGAGACACACAATTCGCGTGGTGGTGGCGGCGAATGGGAGCGGGGATTTTCGGACGGTGCAGGAAGCGATCGATCACGCTCCGGCGGAAGGGCGCGGACGACTCATTATCGCGATACAGCCGGGCGTTTACCGGGAGCGGGTGAAGATTCCGGAGTCGCGGCCGAGAGTGACGCTCGAGGGATTGGGCAAAAACCCGAGCGACACGGCGATCACTTACGCCATGAGCGCGAAGGCGGCGGGAGGGACGTTTTTCAGCAGTACGGTGGACGTCGAGGGAGCGGGATTCGAGGCTTCAAATTTGACGATCGAAAATTCCTACGGGCCCGGTTCGCAGGCCGTGGCGCTGGCGGTGCAATCGGATCGGGCGGTGCTGCGGAATTGCCGGCTGATCGGGTGGCAAGACACTCTTTACGCGGAATCGGGACGGCAATATTACGACCGGTGCTTCATCCGAGGCGCGGTCGATTTCATTTTCGGCGACGCGATGGCCGTCTTCGATCATTGCGCGATCGAAAGCGCGGGACGCGGGTACGTGACGGCGGAGGGGCGGGCGGCTGCGAATGGGCCGGGAGGGTACGTTTTTTACCATTCGAGGCTGACGGCAGCGACGGGCGTGAATCACGTCTATCTGGGTCGGCCGTGGCGCGAGTACGCACGCGTGATTTACCTCGATTGCTGGATGGGCGGGCAGATTTTGCCGGTGGGATGGGAAAACTGGCATGGGACCGATTACGACAAAACGGCGTGGTTTGCGGAATACCATTCGATGGGGCCAGGCGCGCATCCGGGCGGGCGCGTGCCGTGGGCGAAGAAGTTGACGAAGGCGGAGGCGGCGCGATTTTTGCCGCGTGCGTTTCTGGCGGGAAACGATGGATGGAATCCGTTGGCTGTCCGAACTGGGCTCGCGCATTGATTTTGAGCGGGTGGCGCGGCCTCTTTGGGTCCGGTTTTCTTCGAAGGGATTTTGGTATCGTGTCCTTTAGGACCGCTTCAGCTGGTGTTTGTTCGTCATGCGTTTGGGGAATGGGAGGAATTTGAAGGAGCAGGAGGTGGGGTGGGCGTTGGCGGGTTTGCCGAGGATTTGGACGTCGGGACCAGATGGGCGGAAATTTACGGGGCCTGGCCCCAGCGTGATTCGGGCGTTGCGAGCGAAGATTTTGACGGCGAATGGATCGGCCAGGGTGACGTTATCGAAATGGATTCTTAGCGGGAGTTGGGAACTGTAGCCGTCGAGGGTGATTTTGCCGGGTCCGATGATGCGGACGCCGCTGAGAGTGATGTCGCGGAAATCGGGGAAAAGATCGCGGGCTTTGCCGTAGAAGGGATAGTGCGTATCCATCAGAATCGGATTGCGGGTATCGCGAATGCAGACGTCGCGATAAACGACGTCGCGAACGAGCCCGCCGCGACTGATATTGGACTTGATGCGAATGCCGTTGTCGGCACCGTCGATCGTGAGACCAGAGACGCGGACGTGGCTGACGCCGCCGTTGGTGTCGCTGCCGATGGACATGCCGTGGCCGGTGTAGAAATGATTGTCCGAGACGGTGATGTGCGAGCTGGGTCCGGCCGAGCCGGCTTTGATGGAGACATCGTCGTCGCCATCGTGGATGAAGCAGTGAGTGATGGTGACGCCCGAGGCGGAGGAAGGATCGATGCCGTCGGTATTGCGGGCGGTTTTGGGCGTATCGATGACGACGCCCCAGGCGGTGAAACCATCGCCGCCGGAATAGAAGACGTGGAAATTGGGTGAGTTTTTCAGTTCGATGCGATAGAGCGTGAAATTATCGGAATCGAAGGCCTGAATGAGACGCGGACAATTCTGATTCAGCTTTTCGTATTTCGCCTGTTGCGCCAAACCCCACCAGGAAACTTTTTGCCCCAATAGATTCGCCCAGCCGCGGCCGTCAATGACGCCTTGGCCCATGACGCCGGCGTTGGCGGCGCGATCGAGATTGATGAGCGCCTTGCAGCCGTGGCCGTGGCGATTGACGACGCCGCAACTGCCAGGCGAACGGTCGTAATCGCGCGGATTGCGGGAAGCGAAGAGAATCGCGCCGCGAGCGATGAGAAGCGTGACGCCGGAGCGAAGATCGAGCGGGCCGGAAAGAAACGAGTTGCGCGAGCCGTCGGGCGCGAGTTCGACGGCATGGCCGGCGGGACAGGAATCGATTGCGCGCTGGATGCGGAGGGTATCGGGTCTTGTTTCGTCAGAGGGAGGGATGGTTTTGCTGTGGAGCGTGGAGGTGAGAGCGGCAGGGAGCGTGACGCAGACGGGAGGGTAGACGGGCCGGGTGACGTGACGGCGATCCTGGGCGCGAAGGACGGCGGGCAATGTGGCGACGGCGAAAACGCAGAGCAGGAATTTTATGGCGGCTCGGAGAAGAGGAGCGCAGAGCGGGGTCGGGTTTTGGAGAGCGATAGGCATGGGAGGGTTTTTCCGGCGTGGCGCAGTGCGGCGCGTGAAAGGAGGGCCCGGCGTGAAGTTTTGGGCCGGGCCCCGGCTGACGGACGCAGAT
>JAKAOH010000152.1:0-298 GCA_021812285.1 Acidobacteriota bacterium
CGAGCCGATGAAGCTCGCCACGCCTCGCCTGCTTCTTCGCCGCTGGCGCCGGGAAGATTGCCTGCCGTTTGCCCGCCTGAACGCCGACCCCGCGGTGATGGAGTTCTTCCCTGCCCGTCTTTCTCCGGAAGAAAGCGACCGTTTGATCGAAAGAATCGAAGCGCACTTTGAGCAATACGGTTTCGGCCTGTGGGCCGCGGAATTGAGCGAAAACCACGGCTGCATCGGATATATCGGGCTATGGACGCTTGGCTTCAAGGCCCACTTCACGCCGGCCGTCGAAATCGGCTGGCGTGTC
>JAKAOH010000152.1:308-8928 GCA_021812285.1 Acidobacteriota bacterium
GGCTCGCCGCCGAGCATTGGGGCCGAGGCCTGGCGACGGAAGGCGCGCGGGAAGTCTTGCGCTTTGGCTTTGAAGAAGCTGATCTGGAAGAAATCGTGTCATGCCCCGCGGTCGCGAATGTCCGCTCGCGTCGCGTGATGGAAAAAATCGGGTTGACCCACGATCCTCGCGACGATTTCGACCACCCGAATCTTCCCGCGGGCCATCCACTGCGCCGCCACGTGCTCTATCGCCTCCGGCGTGAAGGGTGGATGAAGGCCTGAACTGAGGTCCGTCCTGCCCCGCGCAAGGATCGCGAAGCGGGCGTCGCTCAGGGACTGTTGGCGCTCGTGCAATCCCCCATGTGGAAGCTCCCGATCACCGTTCCCCAGAAAATGTTATAAATGCCGAGAAGGTTTGTCGTCGTCGAGTATTCGTTCGTATACCAGAACGTGCAGTCGTCGTTCGGGTCAACGGCCATGCCGCTGTAATCGCCCCAGCGGCTGTAAGTATCCTGGAAATTCGGGCCGGAGTAGGTCATCGCCTCGGCTTCCATCCCTGCTTGCGTCGGCTCCATTCCGGTCACCGCAATGCTTGGGTAGATCGAGCCGCTTGACTCGCTGTAGCCAAGGCCGAGGTCGCCGGCGCTATCCTGCGCGATGCTGCCCATCCAACGGTAGTTTGCATCGGGGGGATCGAATGTCCCCTGGCCGCAGACGGAAAATGGGAGCGGGCCGGTGCTCGGGCTGCAGAGTTCATACCAGCGAATGCCGGTTTGATTGCCTTTTGACGTCAACTGCACGGATTGATTCACCGCCAGTTGCTGCTTGCCGGCGCCGGTGTAGTTCCGGTAAGAGAGCCGGTACATCAACCGATCGCCGAGCGAATCGAGTTGCTGGCTGGTGCCGAGTTGCGGCACGCACGTGCCCCCTCCACATGCCTCGTGAAACGTGCCCACCGTCAAGGCTCCCAGCGAAACGAGCGCGCCCGACTGAAATTGATAGAGCATCAACTCATTGCCCGAAGTCGAGCTGAGATTGTCGACGAACTGGAGATAGTAGTCCGAGCCGTCGCTGCTCGGCGGCGCGGGCGATGCACCGTCCATGTCGGCCGGCAGAATGTTGTAGATCGCCGTGTTGCCGCTTCCCGAACAGGTGAAGGTTATCGAAGAAGGGGCCGTGGTCCAGTTCGGCAGCGGGAAGCTGCACGCCTGCGCGCCGAGAAATGTGGAGCTGATGGAGCCAGTAATGGGGTTGACTTTCAGCTTGAACATGTTCGCTGAGAAGTAGATTCCATTTCCCCAAACGGCCAGCTTCGGATAGTCGGGCAAATCGCCGCCCATCGGAATATCGTAGGCTTCGTAGGTTCCCGTCGCGTCCGCCGTGTCCGAGATGGCCAGGCAGAAATCGTTCTGCGTGAAATCGGAATTGTAGGCGAGCTGGCTGATGATCCACCGGTTGTTCAGCGTGTCGAAGAGCACCACCGGATCGCCGCCGTCCGTCGTGGAATTGGGATTATTCGGGCTGCAATTCGCCGTGCTCGGCAACGAGGCAAACAGGGTGAGTCCCAGATCACCGCCTCCCGCGAGCGGCGTCCCGGACGTGTTGTAAATCGCGTAGCTTGTATTCACCAATTGCACGATCTGGGTTTCCGGCGTCGTCTCTCCAGTCGGCGTGTAGGTGCCGACGGCAAGGTTCGTATCGGGAGGAATGTCTCCGGTGAAACTCTGCCCCTGGAACGCGGCCGTAGTCGAGAAGTCCGGCTTCGTTGGCGGCTGCAGCTCGGGATCCGACCACGCGCCGCTTCCGCCGCCTCCGCCCGGCTTACTACCTCCGCTACCTGGCTTGTACGCCTCACGCGGCTTGCGCCAGGGAATCACACGCGGCGGTGTCCCCGGCCGCCACGTGGAAGGCGTATAGGGAAAAGACCGCAGCGGAGCCGTCGTGGCGTGGGCGATCGACCGAATCTCAATGCCCCGCCCGTTCTTCCCTTGCCCGGCCCAAGCCGTCGCGGCCAAACCCAGGCATCCCACAATAGCCAACAGCTTCGGATTCATTTCCACGGTTCCCCCTTCCGTTTCCATGAAAGACCGGGCTCAAGTTGTTGCCGATGCAATAAAGACAGCGCAGCGGATTTTCGCTGCCATCGGCGTGCATGAGTTGGAGATGAGCAGAATTTTAGGCTCGGTGACTGGCTGAGTCAATGCACTTGGCGGATAGCCACCGCCAACCTCGTCCTGGTACCGTAAACACCCACAGCCAAAGTCAAAGATTGCCAGTCCGAATTTAAGGACGCGAAAGCCAAGCGGATCGCCAAGAAAGTTCTTATCCGGGAATGTAAGACGCCTCTCAAGCGCAACTGTCGCTACCTCTACCTTTATCGCTTGACTCCACTTTGGTCTTTCGCCGGAACCGGGCCAAGCGGCGAATTTGACGGAGCCGCGCCGCTCGGATAGATTTTTGCAAATGATCGCGCCCACCCTGCAGGAGCAATTCGGCCAGATCGACATCTACGTTTTCGACCAGATTCTGAAAGGCCGCATCGCGCCCGGCATGCGAATCCTGGACGCCGGATGCGGCTACGGCCGAAACCTCGTCTACTTTCTTCGCGAAGGCTACGAAGTCTTCGCCGCGGATGAGGACGCGCAGGCCATGGAAAGCGTTCGCTCGCTCGCGCGCAAGTTCGCGCCCGCGCTTCCGGAATCGAATTTTCGCGTCGAACCCGTGGAACGGATGTCTTTCGAAGATGCCTGCGCGGACGTGGTTATCAGCAATACCGTCCTGCATTTGTCTCGCGACGATGCGCAATTCGAGGCCATGCTGCACGGAACCTGGCGCGTTTTGCGGCCCGGCGGGCTCTTCTTTTGCCGGCTCGCGTCGCTGATCGGCATGGAAGGCCGATTCAAACTTATTGAAGGCCGCCGCTACCATCTGCTCGACGGCACCGATCGCTATCTGGTGGACGCAGCTATGCTCGAATCGCTCACCGAACAGCTAGGCGGCGAGATGATCGAGACGCTCAAAACCACCGTCGTTCATAATCAACGCTCGATGACCACCTGGGTCCTGCGGAAGAGAGCCGCGTAGGGACACGACAGGTTTCGTCGCCTGTTTTCAGATCATCCAACAACGTTCGTGGGGATTCTGGTGCCGGAGGAGGGGGTCGAACCCACACGGTGCTAAGCACCACGAGATTTTGAGTCTCGCGCGTCTGCCAGTTCCGCCACTCCGGCGTGATGGAGAGATTATACGGTGGCGCAGGCGGGTTTGAAACGCGGTTTGTGCGTCCCGGATGGCGTTACGGGATACGCCGCTACAGCTTCCTGATTCCGCAGGGGCGCGTCCCGTTGATCCATCCGGGACGCACGAGACACGTTGCAGGCCGCGGCTAGGCGGAGAGCAGCGCAGGTGCGGACATTGTAGAGGCACGTTGTAACGTGCCCCTATGCTCGGCTGGACAATTTGGCGTATTCGGTGCGAGCTTGCTGAAGGATGGGAATATCGGGGTCGGCGTGCTGCCAGAGGGCGAAAAAATCCTGATAGGCTTTGCGCGCGCCGGATTTATCGCCGGAAAGAACGCGGGCGCGCGCGAGGCCCAGGTGCGCCAGCGCGCCTATCGGCTCGTATAACACCACACCGGAGTGGTCGAGAATCTTCTGAAATTCGGCGCCGGCTTGCGCGCCTTGGTGCGCGGCGAGATACGCCAAGCCGCGCAGGTAAACCGAATAAAGAGCGAGATTGATCGCTACCGTCGGAGTGCTGAGGTCGTAAGGGGCGGCGGGCTGAAGCGCGGCGATGGCTTTGGCGGGATTCTTTTGGGCGAGCGCGATGGCGGCCTGAATTTCCGGCAAATAGATGGACTGCACGATCGTGTCTTGCGGGAACCGCGCGCTGAGATCGGACGCGAGTTTTGCGGCGGAGGCGGGATCGCCCGCAAGAGCCAATGCGATAGCGTCCACGGCCTCGACGTCGCGGCTGCTCGAAAGCTTCGCAGCCGCGGCGGCTTGTGCGCGCGCCTGCGCGTCTTCGCCGAAGATAGCGAGGCGCAATGCCTCGTCGGCGGCGTAGTCGGCGGAAGTTTCCTTTTCGCCCGCATGCTGGGAGGAAAGGATGGCGCGTGCGGTCAGTTCATCGGCTTTGGCGAGCTGGCCGGCGTAGGCGGCGACCTCGGAATCGGCGTAGAGTGCGCCGTCTTCGATTCCGGGCTTTCCCATGCTCCAGGCGCTTTCACGCGCCATGGCGGCCCGGTCGCCTTGCAGAAACGCGATTTGGAAGGCAATTCCGTGCGTGAAGGGCGAATCGACGTGCCGGGAGTGAGCCTGTTGGAGAATCGCCTCCGCCTCGTCCAATCGGTTCACGGCCGCGTAAGTGCCGGCAAGATTGCCGTAATTGATCCCGGCGTTTGGAGCGAGATCGAGAGCGCGGCGCGAAGTGGCGAGGCCATCCTCCAGTTGGCCAAGGAGTCCATCAATGTAGGTGAGTATGGTGACCGGGTCCGGATCGCGAGGATACGTTTGCGCCCAAAGCCGGCAGACCTGCTCGGCGGTCTGCAGGTCCCCGGTGACAAGCAAGTCGTAATGCGACGAAATGTAAAATTTTTCCCCCTCGCTCACACGATCGCGCAGATCGTAGGCTTTCTTGAGGTTATCCGCCCCCAGGGAGCCTTCACCGAGGTTCATGTAGCTGTTGCCAAGCACCGCGTAGGCCATGGCGAAATTGGGGTCGAAGGAAATCGCGCGCTGAAACAGCGGAACGGCGGATGCGGGATCACCGTTGATATTCGCCTTCCAGCCGAGCGTATACGCCTGAAGAGCTTCGAGCGAGGGCGTGGTGACGTCGGCGAGCGGCGTGTTGTATTTCTGGATCGAGGCAAGCGATTCGCCAAGCTTCCCGCGAAGCTCGGACGCCGCATGGCCAAGCGCCGTAAGCACCTGCTCCTTGCCGTTCGCGGTGGTCTGCACCTGAGCCAGAATCGCGCCTGTCTGACAATTGAGCGCGTTCAACCCAAGGACGTACTGACTGCCGATGTTGGAAATCGAGCCGTCGAGAACGGCGGCGCTATTGTTGCGCTGGCAAACCTGCCGAGCCAGTTCGCGCGACAGGTGCGTGCCCGACGGTTGGCCCATCAGGCGCAAAGTGCCGGCAATCTGGGCGTCGGAAACGATATTCAAAAACGGCGATTGTTCGAGCTGCGCGGCAAGGCCCTGGCGCAGCGTGCCGTCGAAAACGGAGTCGCCCGTCGTATTGATGAAATCGGCGAGAACGATGGAATCTTTCGAAGTCAGGGCCGGCTGCTGCGGCCAGAAGAAATACGCGCCGGCACCAATGGCGGCAAGGACAACAGCTGCCACGGCGATGAGCGGCCAACGGCGTTTTGCGGTTGCGGGCGCGGCGGGCGCGGTGACGGACGAGGGGGACGCGGCTGAACCATTTTCGGGATCCTTCACCCGCTGCGGCGGGTTCAGGATGACAGCGTCTGAGGGGGCGGCGGGAATCGCAGCCGACGGCGTTCGCTGGAGAGATGGAGCGGCGGGAGTCACTTGCGCGGAGGAAGGAGCGGGCGCGGCGGGCTGCGTCATGCTGATGGCGTGGCGGCTGGATTCGGTGTCGCGCTTCAGCCGCGCAAGATCGGCGCGCATTTCCGCCGCGGCCTGGCAGCGCAAACGGCGATCCTTTTCGAGCGCCTTCGCGATAATCTCCGACAACTTCCCCGGAACATCCGGATTCAGCCGCACGGGATCGGCCGGCGCTCCGTGCAAAATCGCTTCGAAAATCGCGGCCTGCGTATCGCCGCGGAACGGCAGGACGCCGGTGGCCATTTCGTAAAGCACCGCGCCAAAGGAGAAAAGATCGGTGCGCGCGTCCACTTCCTCGCCACGCGCCTGTTCCGGAGACATGTAAGCGACCGTGCCGAGCGCCGTGCCGGGGCTGGTGAGCTGCTCTTCGCTCACGGTTGGCCCGGCGACGTCGCGCGTGATCGTCGCGCCGGCCATGCCGCCGCCTTTTGCCGTCTGCTTCGCCAGTCCGAAATCGAGGATTTTCGCGCGGCCTTGTGTGGTGACGAAAATGTTCGCCGGCTTGATGTCGCGGTGAACGATGCCCTTGGCGTGAGCCGCTTCGAGGCCTTCGGCGATTTCGACGCCGAGCTCGAGCAGCAGGTCGAGCGGCAATGGCTTGCCGTTGATGCGGTGCTTCAGGGTCACGCCTTCCAGGCACTGCATCGCGATGAATGGACGGCCCTCGAATTCCCCGATTTCATAAATGGTGCAGATATTGGGATGGTCGAGCGCGGAAGCGGCGCGGGCTTCGCGCTCGAAACGATCAAGCGCGCGGTGATCGCGAGCGAGGTCTTCGGGCAGGAATTTCAGGGCGACGAAACGGCCGAGTTTCGTGTCCTCGGCCTTGTAGACCACCCCCATGCCCCCGCCGCCGAGCCGTTCGACGACACGGTAGTGGGATACCGACTTGCCGATGAGTGAAGAGGGGTCAGCCACGCCGGAGGAATATTAGGATGGGGACCCCGGCAAGTCAACGGAAGAAGGGCCGGAGCGCAAAACGAAGATGTCCGGTTCGTGCAAAGTAGAAATGTCCGGTTGCATCGGGCCAGGGAGGGCCAAGGCAGCCTGTCGGGAAGCACCCCGACACCGTGACCGCTCACGCGACTTATGGCGCTTCACCATTTGCGGGACCTTTCCCGACAAAAAGCGTCGGGACTCCCTCCGGTCATCGGCTGGCCGGGCCTCAGGGTGACAGCGATTTTTACTGTAATTTCGCGTATTCGGATTTGGCTTGCTGGAGGATGGAAATGCCGGGATCGGCGTGCTGCCAGAGGGCGAAGAAATTCTGGTAGGACGTTCGAGCGGCGCTGCTGTCCCCCGCGAGCGCTTGCGCACGGGCCAAATCGAGCTGCGCGAGCGCGCCGATGGGAAAGTTCAGGACGGCGCCGCGATGGCTGAGAATGAACTGGAACGCGGCCGCGGCTTGCTTCCCCTGCTTTTCTTCGAGCAGCGCCAGTCCCCGCAGAAAAACAGGATAGAGGGTGGAGTAGTTGCTGAAGGGATTGACCAGCCCGATCTGGTAAGAGGCCGTGGGCTGGAGGGCCTGCAGCGCCTGCGCCGCATCGCCACGATCGAGCGCGATGGCAGCGCGCAGCGTGGGCAGCCAATAGGAGTTGATTACCGTATCGCCCGGAAACTGTGTGGACAGGCTAGCCACCACGGCCTGGGCGCCGGCAGCGTCGCCGGCGCGAGCCAGCGCGAGGGCGGCAACGGCTTCGGTGTAGCGATCAATGCCCGGAGTCTTCAGCAGTTCGCCCGCGATCTGGCGGGCGCGAGCGGGATCGCCGAGTTCGGCTTCGTGCAGCGCCGCATCCAAGTTCCAGAGCCACGCATCTTCGCCCATCCCGTCGCGCTGCGCCGTCGCGACAGCCTGCTGGTCAAGGTTGCGCGCCTCGGCAAGCCGGCCGGAATAGGCCGCCGTGTCGGATTCGAACGACAAAAACATGTCCTCGGAGCCGACCTTCCCTACCGCCCACGCGGCCTGCTTCTTCATCCCGGCTTGGTCGTTCTGGGCAAAAGCAAGGAGATAATGGGTAACGTGCAGAAACGGGTAGTCGAAATGACGGCTGCGGGCCTCATCGAGCGTGGACCGCGCGTCATCCAATCGTCCCAGCGCCAGATAAATCTGGGCCAGGTTGCTGTACTCGATTGGATTTTCAGGGTTCAGACGAATAGAAACCAGAGTTTGATTGACGGCCGAGTCAAACTGGCCGGTTTCCATGTAGAGGCTGCCCAGATCGATGGGAGCCGTGAAGTCCCGCGGAAAAGTCTGCTCCCATTGCCGAAAGGCCTGGCGTGCCGCGTCGAGATCGCCCGAGGCCAAGTTGTTGTACATGGCGGTGATCATCAGCCGCTCGCGCTCGCTGACGCGATTGCGAAGAGCGTAGGCCTTCGTCAAATATTCCGCCGCAAGACTGAATTCGCCCAAGTTGCTATAAGCAATGCCCAGGCCGTCATACGCAAGAGCAAAATTCGGATCGAGCCGGATCGCCTGTTTGAAATACGGAATCGCCGCCGCGTCGCCCTTCTGGTTGTGAACTGTCTGAGCAGTACTAAACGCCTTGAGCGCCGGCAGGGAGGACGTTGTGGCCTCGGCCAGCGGCGTATTGAATTGCTGAATCGAGGCCAGCGATTCGCCCAGCCGCGCGCGAAGCTTCGTGACGGCATTGCCCAGCGCCGCGAGCACGTCTTCAGGACGGTTCGCGGTGACCTGTTCCCGCGCCAGCGAATTCCCATTCTGGCAATCGGCCGCGTTCAGCCCGATCACGTATTGGCTGCCGAGCATCGATATCGAGCCGTCGAGCGTCGCCGCGCTCGAGGTCCGCTCGCAAATTTCCCGCGCCATCTCGCTCGTAATGGCCGCATCGGCAGGCTGACCCATCAGGCGCAGCGTCTGCTGAACTCGCGCACGGGGCAAAATATTGAGGAAGGGCGACTGGCTGAGCTGAACCAGGAGAGCCTGTTTCAGCGTGCCGTCGAAGACCGCTTGGCCGGTGGTATTGGAGAAATCCGCCAGCACGATCGTGTCTTTCGAAGTCAGCTTCGGGCCGCGGTTCAGATAGAACCACGCGCCGGCGCCAATGG
>JAKAOH010000153.1:0-5112 GCA_021812285.1 Acidobacteriota bacterium
CTGGATCCAAGCTGACGAGCCGGATTTGGCCGGAAACGGGGCGGACGGTGAGATTCGGCTGGTCGTGGAACCATTTTCTGGGCGTCGCCAGGACGAAAACCAGAATGGCGATCACCATCAGATCGTAAGGCACGCTGCCGCGCTCGTAGGACCAGAAGACGATCCGCACGAACATGCGCCAGAGTTTCCGCATCTCAATCGGCCGGAATCGAATCCACAATCTGGCCGTCGCGCATATGGAGCACGCGATGGGCGAACGCGGCGGCTTCCGGATTGTGCGTGATGAGAATCGTGGTTTGGCCGAGCTGCTGATTGAGCTGGCGCAGCATATGCAGAACCGATTCGGAATTCTTCGTATCGAGGTTCCCGGTCGGCTCGTCGGCCAAAAGGATTTTCGGTTCGTTGATGATCGCGCGGGCGATCGCCACGCGCTGCTGTTCGCCGCCGGAAAGCTCCGCGGGGCGATGGCGCAGGCGGCCGGCGAGGCCGAGCATGTGCGTGACCACGTCGAAGCGGTGCGGATCGAATCCGTCGCCGTGAATGTGTTGCGCGATGGCGATATTGCCGCGAGCGTCGAGCGTGGGCAGCAGATTGAAACGCTGGAAGACGAAGCCGACTTTGTGGCGGCGGAGCTTGGTTCGCCCGGCGTCGGTCATTTCGGAGAGATCGTTTCCATCGAGCAGCACGCGCCCGCGCGTGGCTTGCGCAAGCCCGCCGATCACGTGGAGCAAAGTGGATTTGCCGCAGCCGGAGGGTCCCATGATGGCCACGAATTCGCCGGGCAATACTTCCATCGCCACGCCGCGCAAGGCAGGAACATCGAGCGCGCCGGAGCGGTACACTTTCCACAAATCTTCCGTTTTGACAATCGGTTCCAAATCCGGCGCTCCGGGAACAAGGCTTCGCGGGTCTTCCACCGCTATTTTAGCCGTCTCCGCGACGGCTGACCACGCTTCTCTATTCATAGGCCAACGCTTCCACCGGGTCCTTGCGGCTGGCGAGCCAGGCGGGATAGGTGGCGCCGGCGAGGCCCGCGCCAATCGCCAATCCCATGGCCCGCAGGATCCAGCCGGGAGTGATCAGAATCGTGAGAGTGGGAAACAGTTCGCGCATCAAGAGGCTCGCACCGTAGCTCATCAAGATGCCGGTGACAATGCCGGCGGCGCAGACCAGGGCCGTTTCGCCGAGCAGGGCGCGAACGATATAGGCCTTGGAGGCGCCGAGCGACTTCAAAATACCGATGTCTCGGGTGCGCTCGATGATGGTGGTGTACATGGAAAGAAAAATCACCAGGAAGCCGATGGCGGCGGCGAGCGCGATCATGGAGCGAACGAACGTGTTGAGGCCGGGCACATTGGTCGCGGTCATCAGCGAAAGGAATTCGCGGATGGGGCGGATCTGGTAGCGCGGCAGCAGTTGGCCGATTTCCTTGCTCACCAGGGCGGTTTGGCCGGGGACGTCGCATTTCACGTAGAAAAGCGCGGCTTTGTCCGGCGATCCGGTGAGCTGAGCGAGCGTTTTGAGCTGGACGAAGACCCGCGCTCCCTTGCCGTGCTCGACGACACCGGCGACGTGAAAGTTGTGGCCGAGCAGATGGAGGGTGTCGCCAGCCTTGAGGTTGCGGGCGCGCGCGTACCAATCATCCACCAGAACGTCGTCGGGCGATTCCAGACGATGGCCCTGCAAGTAGACGAAGCCGTTCGAAACGGCGTCGAAACTCGACGGATCGATTCCGTAAACGACGTCGAGACCGCCAGACGAGCTGAGTTGGACCAGGACCGGAGCGACGGCTTTGACGTGCGGCAGATCGGCGATGCGCGCGCCGATCGAAACCGGCATCGGCGCGCCGCTGAAGGCCAGAAACATCGAAGCCGAGGGCGGCTGCACCATGATGTCCGCGCCCACGCCTTCGATCCGCTTGGCGACTTCGCGGAGCATTCCGTGCGTGAGGCCGACGATCAGCAGAATCAGAGAGACTTCCACGCCGACGGCAACGATGCTGACCAGCGTGCGCAACGGCCGGTGGAGGGTATTGCGCCAGACGAGTTCGCCAATCACGGCTGGCCTCCGGCGGCGGGAACGCGGACCAGCGTGGTTCCCGCGGGCTGTGCCAGCTCGAAGCGGCTCGCCGGAACCGGCTGATTGAGCGTGAGGCGATTGATCCGGATGCGCAGGCTGTAATCCTCACGCGGGCGGGAAAGCCGAATCTCGCGCGGAAAGGGCGGCTCGCCAGACGGCCCGGTCCAATCGCTGTAGTGAATGTCGGATTCCAGGCGGCCGGACGAACCGAAAATCTCGATCCGGGAGACGCGCAGGTCGGCGCGATCGAACCAGATGCGGCGCTCGACGGCGAGCGATTGGCCTTCGCCTTTCATGACCGTGAGGACGTAATCGCGCGCGAGCGGATTCTGTGCGATTTCCTGCTCGACGACGACCGGCTGCTCCGGAGGGATTCCGGGCCAAAGCAGCGCCTGGAGCAACGGCTCGGGGCGCAGGTTCTCGAGTGGCTTCTTGCCCACCTGCTCGAGTGACGCGGGGCCGACTAGAAACCGCTTCTTCGAAGGAATGTACATGCGAAACGTTTTGCCGTCACTCACCATATCGAAAAGGTCGCTTCCGACGACGGGCGCCTGGCCGACGACGCGAATCGAGCTCGGTTGCGCGGCCACAATGAAGCCGCCGATTTCCCTATACTCCTTGATGACGCCGGAAAAGGCCGATCCGGTTTCGGCTTCCATGCGCACCGCTGCGCTGAGGGTACGGACGGCCGACGCTTGGCGGTTGTAAAGCGTGACGAGCTCGGTGAGCGAGGCGCGGCGCGCAGGAAGGGGCGCGGGCACGGCCACGCGCTGGGTACGGCTGGCGCAACCGGCCGTGAAAGCCAGCATGCCGGCGCAGACGAGCGCCGCCAAGTCTCTTCCGCTCAAGCGATTCCTTGCTCCCCTGACAAACCGACCAATCTAGCAACCACGGAGAGATAGTGTCAATTCAGGTTTCCCCACCTGTTCTTATCAGGGACGGGGTTTGGGTGGGATGGCCCAGCCCGTGGCCGGCCGCAGCCGGAGGGTTCTCCGAGCCCCGAGTCCGCGGCTACATGAGCATTTCGACGGAAACCGGGAGCGGCTTGAGCGCGGCGCGCAGCCGGCGAGCTACTTCCGAGGCCCAGAGTTCGTCGCTGACGATGGTGAGCGACCCGGTTTCCGGCTCGCAGATGGCGCAAAAGAGGTAGCGAGGATAGGCCTGGTGATAGGCATCGAGGCCGCGCTGGCGGATCGCGCGTTCGAGTTCATCGTCGCCGGCTTCGACGGGAGCGCCGGCGCGGGCGCCGAACGTTTCGCTTTCGAACCGCTCGAAGAGGCGGGCAAGTTCCTCGGTATCGGATTCGGTGACGGCGAGGCCGCCCGCCGCAGTGTCGCGGAAACGAATATCGTTTTCGCGGCAAAACTGGCGGATGCGATCAAGATGAGCGAAGAAATCGAGCGCGGAAGGCTGCTCGCCGGCCAAACGCGTGAGTGCGAGAGCCCAGACGCGGGCGGCGTCGGGGCCGGCGACGGGTTCCTCGGTTTCGTCGTCGGTCAGCTCGAGGCCGACGGCGCGGACATCGGGGCCCAGATCGAGAGCTTCCACGGTGAGTCGCAGCATCGCCTTAGGACTCGACCGGAGAATGATGGCCGAAGCGACGGCGGAATTCGGGCGCTTGTTTCCGCAATTCGAGCCAATCGAAAAACGCGCCGGGATTTTCCAGCCAGAGCTTGAACCACCGGCTGACTTCCTCTTTTTCCTCGCGCTTATCCCGGGCCACCTTGGCGTTGCGGGAGATCATCACGGCGCGGCGGCGTCCCAACTGGGCGACTTCGACGACGCGGGCTTCGCCGGCGTGGTCGCCCTGTTCGCGGAACTTGCGGAGCAGTTCATCGAGGCGGATAAGGCACATTTCGGCTTCCTCGAGCGTGGCGAAATGGAGCAGGTCGCGGAATTCCTCCGCGTAGCGCGAGGGCGCGGGCTCGGGCGAGCGGCGCACGATCAGCCCGGAAGCGGCCAGCACGGCGGCAATCTGTTCGGGCGAGATTTTGCCGGCGCCGCGCAGGCGCGCGAGCACCTGGCGCCGAATCTGCTCGATTTCAGCCGAGGTGAAGATGCTGGCGCCGAGCTGCTGCGCGACCTCCAGAATCATTTCGTTCTTGTCTTCTTCGGATGCGCTGGTCATCGAAGGCCCCCCTCCGGGGATGGTAGGCAACGGCTGCGGCGTCGCGTCCCGGAATCCGCGCGCGCGTCTCTTTTCCGGAAGATTCTCCCGTGGCTCCATTACGTTTCTGCTCCTCCTGCTCGCGGCGGAGAAGCTGGCGGTATTGCTGGATGTTGCGTTGCTGGCCGGCGAACGTCCGGCTGAACACATGGCCGCCCTTTCCATTGGCGACGAAATAGAGATAATCCACCCGCGCCGGGCTGAGTGCGGCCTCGAGCGACGCCATTCCCGGATTGCCGATCGGGCCCGGCGGCAAGCCGTAATGACGGTAAGTATTGTAGGACGAATGGATTTTCAGATCGGCCGGCACGAGCTTGCCGTCGTACTCACCTTTCAATTTCAGCGCGTAAACCACCGAGGGATCGCATTCGAGCGGGTAGCCGAGCCGCAGGCGATTCGCAAAAACGCCCGCGATGATCGGGCGTTCGGATTCCTTGGGCGTTTCTTCCTGCACGAGCGAGGCGAGCGTGACAACCTGTTCCAGGGTCAACGATTTTGGCGGCGCATCGTTTTGCGTCGCCTGCGCCCAGGCTTCCCGGAAACGGCCGACCATGGCGCGGACGATCGCCTGCGCGCTGGTGCGGTGCGGAAACTCGTAGGTGGCGGGAAAGAGGAAACCTTCGAGCGTGGGCGCGGTGGGCGCCAGATCGCGAATCGCCGCGGGATTCCGTGCGGCGCGCAGGAACGCGGCGCGGCTGGCAAGCCCGGCGCGCTGGACGGCCGCGGCGATATCGAACATCGTCCAGCCCTCGGGTACCGTCAGGCTGACTGTCCATACGCGGCCGCTGGCGATCTTATCGAAAACCTCGGGGGGCGTCATCGCCCGCGCGAAGCGGTATTCCCCGGCTTCGAGGCTACGTGCGTGG
>JAKAOH010000153.1:5122-8889 GCA_021812285.1 Acidobacteriota bacterium
TTCGAAGGCCAGCGCGCTGCGAACGACTCCTTTGCCCGCCAGTTGGCGGGCAATCTGGTGCGTTGAAGCGCCGCGTGCCACGTTCACCACCGCGGCTTCGCCCGAATATCCGCGATAAGGCACTTTCCATTCAAAATAGAGCCATCCCGCCGACGCGGCGGCCAGAACGAACAGCACTCGGATCGCCCAGGCGATACGCCGCATCTTCAGCCGCCGTTTTCCCGGCTGCGCGCCAGGAAATCCTCGAGCAAAATCGCCGCGGCGATTTCGTCTTCGCCCTTGCCGCGGCCCAATTCCGGATGCGCGGTTTTCCATTCGCGCGCCGCCCAGCTGGTCAGCCGCTCGTCAACCAGTTCCACCGGGAGATGCAACGTGCGTTCCAGGCGCCGGGCGAAACGCCGCGCTTCGGCCGCCATGGCGCTTTCGGCGCCGTCGAGACGCAGTGGCAGGCCGACGACGATTCGCGCCACGCCACGCTCGCGCGCGATTTGTCCCAGCCGGGCCAGTTCTTCGGCCGTGCTTTTGCCCTCGATCGTTGCCAGTGGCCGCACGGTGAGACCCATGGCGTCGGAAATCGCCAGGCCGATTCGCCTGCGGCCGTAATCCACGGCCAGCAAGACACCCGTGCCCGAGGCAGGCGCGCGTTCCATTTCTGTTCGCCTCTCCAACACAACACCCATTCTGAAATTATAGCCCCTCGGCTCGCCTGAAACGGCCAAGGGAATTCCGTGGTGTTTCCCGAAGGAAGAACGGACGGCAGGATTCCGGCGCGAACGCAGGCGGCTACGGCCTGCGGGCGCGTTTCGCTTCCCGCCAAAAAGACCAGATTCCGCGCGCTTTCATCTCTTTTTCGAGGCCGGTTTGCGCCAGCAGGTTTTCGACTTCGGCGCGCGACTGGCGCGGGGCAAGGCGCTCGGGAAAATCAGCGATGCCGTACGCGGTGAGAGCGGCGAGAGCAGCCTGGTGTTTCAGGATGGCGATGCGGGCTTTGGAGAAAACGCCGGAATCGGCCGCCGGTGCGCGGTCCGCCACCAGATTCGGCACGCCTTCGAGCAGAAACTCGAAATTCTCGTCGCCCAGACGGGCTCCGTAGGTATCGTGAAGCGCGCCCAAAGGCGCGGCCGGCACCAGGGCTTCGCGCAACCGTTTTTCCATGCCCTTTCTGCCGCCAAGCGCGTAGCCGGTCACCCGCCCCGCGCCGCGGTCGTAGAAAATTGCCGCATCCACGCGGCCGAGCGCGGCGCGATGCCGGCGGACGTAGGCCCAGGCGCCGATCGTGCCGCTCCGACCGCCGGTGAAAAGCACGAAGCGAACCGAGCGCAGCGGGCGCGTGCCTGCGGCATGGATGGCGCGCGCTGCCGCGATCGCGATGGCCGCATTACAGGCGGCGTCGAACGCGGCGGAGGAATGGCCCCCGGGATCGAGCGGCGCGGCGAGCAGAACGTAATCGTTTGGCTGCATGCGGCCCCGAATTTCGGCGACGACGTTTTGGCCCCACAGCGGGCGTTTCGCTGCGATGCCGATTTCGCGCAACGCGCGCGGGGAAAGCGCGTAAGGTTCCGCGCGGACTTCGTCCACGCCGGCCTTGCGAAAAGCGGCCATGGCCCAGCGCACGGCGCGCGCCTCGGCCGGCTCGACGTTCTTGCGGCCGGGCGTTTCACCCGCGAAACGCCTCAAGTTTTGGGCGAAAGAAGACGGGCCAAGCGCGCTCTGAATGATCGCCGGGGCGACGTCGGCGCAGCTGGGCGCCGTTACCGAACAGCCGCCGCTGCCGACCGGCGGCTGCGGGCCAAGCTGCCCGGCGCTATTGATCTGGGGCAGACGCGGCGGCGTGGTTTTCTGCTGCGCCGGCAAAACAACGGCCATCGCCGTAAGCGCGGCAATGGAAATAGCCAGATGAATCCACCGATCCCGAACGATTTTCATCTCGACGTTCCTCGCGGATGCCCATCGGCCATTGTAGCCTTTTCCCAGCGATGTGACGCGGGCATCAAGCGTCTCGCCGATGGCGGGCGGCGCGATTCGCGCCTTTTTTTCGCGATGCGGAGGAGGAATCTTCGCCGTGCAGAGCGGCATCCCATCTTTCATCACGCGCACAAGGAGGTCGGATGAGAAAACTCATATTCGCCGCTGCTTTGTGGCTCGCGGCCGGCGCCTTTGCCCTTCCCCGGCCAAAGGCGCGGGCGTTCGCGGGCCAGATCATGGACGAGCCCTGCGCCAAACAGGGCAACCACAAGATGGGCTATCAAATGACGGGCACGCACACGCCCAGGGATTGCACGATTGCCTGCGCGAACGCGGGCGCGAAAATCGTGCTCTACAACGCGGCCGCCAAGACCATCTACCTGCTCGACAATCAGGCGAAGGCGCGGGAATTCGCCGGGCAAACGGTCGAAGTGTTCGGCGCGTACAATCCCCGCACGCGAACGATTCACGTGGAAAAAATCGCCGCCGCGCGATGAATGGAATTCCGGGAACGTGGTGGCAAGCGCGGAGGGATGAGGGTGCGCAAGAAAACGGTTTGGGTTGCGGCGATTCTGGTGGCTTTGTTCGTCGCGGCGGGCTTTTTCGTGATATCGCAGGCGAATATCAGCGCGCTGCCGAAACCGGGAGGCCTTGAAACTTCGATCGCCGCTCCGCTGCGAAATTGGCTGATTCGGCGCGCGGCCGGCGGACCGATTCCCCCGGCTCCTCCCGCGACGCCCGAGGCCGTCTCGCAAGGAGCAAACATGTTTGGCATGGCGTGCGCGACCTGCCACGGCCAGAGCGGACGGCATCCGACGGCGATCGGCAGCGGCCTCTATCCGCGCGCGGCCGACCTCGCCTCACCCGGCGTGCAGGAGCTATCCGATCGCGAACTGTTCTGGGTGATCAAGAACGGCATTCGCATGACCGGGATGCCGGGCTTCGGCCATACGCTGACGAACAACGAAATCTGGCAACTGGTGGATTTCGTTCGCAGCTTGCCGCACCAGCCGCGGATTCCGTAACGCCGCGAATTCCGGCTACGTGTGAATTCGCTCCGCGGCGGCTATCGAGTCCGGCGGAAATGGGAAATGCGGGCGCCGGCATCGAACATTGCGTCGGCCACGCGAACCACCTGGGCCATCTCCGAAACGTCGTGCACGCGCACGATGTGCGCGCCACCCAGCACCGCCGCGGTTGCCGCTGCCGCGGTTCCCCACGCGCGAGCGGCAGGCTCGGCGCCGCCCAGCGCCGCGCCGATAAACGCCTTGCGCGACGGCCCGACGACGAGCGGGAATCCCAGGCGCCCGAGCGCCGGAAGCTGGGCGAGCAGCTCGAAATTCTGCCGATAATTCTTGCCAAATCCGATTCCGGGGTCGAGAAGGATCCGGTCGCGGCCCAGGCCCGCGCCGCGCGCGCGCCGGGCGGCCGCGGCGAGGCCTCTGCGAACGTCGGCGAGGGCGTTGCGCGCGAAAGGACCGCGCTGCATCGAGCGCGGCCGGCCGCGAATGTGCATCAGGATCACCGCCAGACGCCTCCGGCGAGCGACTTCCCCCATCGCCGGATCGCCAGCGAGCGCGGTGACATCGTTGAGAATTTCCGCTCCGGCGGCCGCGGCGAGGTCAGCGACTTTCGCCTTGCTCGTATCAATCGAGATCGGCACCCTCAAGCGGCCGCGCAGCCTTTCGAGCACGGGCAAAACGCGATCGAGTTCCACTTCGAGCGGCACGGGCCGCGCGCCCGGCCGCGTGGATTCGCCGCCGACGTCCACGATATCGGCGCCAGCGCGCTGGAGATCGAGC
>JAKAOH010000154.1 GCA_021812285.1 Acidobacteriota bacterium
CGAATTTCGCTTTGGGCCGCGTCCCCGAGCGCGGCGAAGCGATCGGCCTCGTCAATCTGGACGAACCGATTCCGGAATCGGTGCTCGCCGAGCTTCGAGCCGTTCCCGCCATCCGCCGCGCGGTTGTCGTCGAGCTCGGCGAAACGCGCGCGGGAACGCTGCTCTGATCGCCCCGCCGCCCGGTTTACTGCAGCACTTCCTGTAGCCTCGTGGCCCATCCCCGGCCCACGCGCGTCCGGCTCAGCTGGATGCTTTTCGCGCCGCACGCCAGCGTGAAAATCCGGGCTCTGACGCCGCCCTCTTGGTAGGGTTTCGCGCTCAGCGTGCACGTGTTCCGGCCGGCGTCGGTGAATTCATCCGCCAGTTCGTAAAGCCGCCCGGCCAGCAGGCCTGCCGAATATTCATCGCTCGCAAACCACGTCTTCGACGCCCGGCTCAGCTTCCCCTGTGCGAAGGTCACCAGCGCCACCGTTTCCCCGTCCGGCTGGATCGCCGCCCACGTGTCGCTCGCTCCGCGCGCGCGCTCCACGCGATAGTGCCGCTTGATCGTGGCCAGGGTGGAGTTTTCCGGAGCGCCCAGCGTGAGCGCCACCGGGCCCAACCGGAGCCGGCTCGCCGCGGGAGTCTGGGCTAACGCCGCCGGCGCAACCGCCGCCAGAATCAGCCAACCGGAAATCAGCCAGCCGGAAAATCGCATTGGAATCCTCCTTTTTCGCCCTTCGCCACGCCGTGATTAAAAAAGGTGGATAGGATTCTTGTTGAGGTCGCGCGAAAGCATGAGCATCAGCGTGAAGCGGTCGGAACCGGCCGTCAGTCCGAGGCCCGCACCCACTTCGACATCCACGATGTTGCTGTGGTGGTCCAGCAGAGCCCAGACTTCGTGGAATTGGTCGTGGAGAGGTGCGAAGTCGTTGAACGATCCGAAACCGTCGAACTCCTCGGCGCCGGCGGCCCAGGTAGGGTTGAAGTGATATTTGATCATTCCTCCGGGATTGAACTGCAATCCCCCCAGACCCCCGGTGTAGTCCGTATCCACGATCGGATTGTAGACGAGCTCCCATTTGTGCAGGTACACGCCCACAATGGGCCGCACTTCGGCCGATTCCGTCCGCGATTCCCAATACCCGTAGTTGAAGCTGAATTCGAAATTGACGCCGTAAAAAAGCGTGTGCTGCCGCGCGTGCGGCCGCACGAATAATTCCCGAATCTTGAAGCCGTCAATCGTTCCGCCACGCCCCGTCGAGTACGCCGTATAGATGGGAAGGTACAGACCTTGTTCCCACCACGATTTCACGCCGTAGGCCCATTCCACCCCGCCGTTCCACGAATGATTGGGAATGATGCCGCCAGGAAATGCCGGAGTCGTGCGCCCGATCGGAGTGAAATTGTTGTGAACCGTGACGTTAAAAATGCCCGGCGGCGAGATGACGCCGTTGTAGACCTGAATTTCGTCTGTTTGTGCGAATGCCGTCCTTGGTCCCGCGATCGAAACGGCTCCTAGCGCCAGCACCACGAAAATCCACGATGGGAGCGGAAGCGTTCTTCGCTTTCCGCGCGGCGAAGCCTGTTCCCGCGTCCCGGCCGCTCCCGGTGTTTTGAAATCGACTGCGTCCGTCGAACGCCTCGCCGCCGGCGAGCCGTTCCCGGGCGCCGAAATGTGGCCCATGTTCCACGCCTCCTTCTCCCATCTTCGGCTTCGATGCACCGCAAGCGTGGCGAGCCGCCTGGCCGAGACGCCTCTCGAAACACGCCGGCTTTCCGCTCTTGCCCTTCCCGATTGGTATTGCGGAAAATCTCCCCCTGCATCCACCATCCACGCCGCGCGGAAAACAACCACCGCATCTTACACCGGCGCTCCCGCGCCTGGCACGTCCCTTGGCCTCGCCGCGCCGCGGAGAGGGTCTGCCCGCGGGTTCTTTAAGAAACAATTTTCGTCATTTTCATTTTCGGATGA
This sequence comes from Acidobacteriota bacterium, assembly GCA_021812285.1. Lineage (GTDB taxonomy): Bacteria > Acidobacteriota > Terriglobia > Acidiferrales > UBA7541 > JAKASX01. Next base: position 1,955 of record JAKAOH010000154.1, read on the forward strand.
ACTTTTGCGTGCCGCCCGGCATCGAAGCCCAAGGCGGCATCTGTTCTGAATCGCTTCCGGCAGGAAAAATCGAGACGGAGCATCCTCCGAGCCTGGATTCGGGGGGCGCCGCCAATCTCGGAAATTGTGGAGGGTGTCACGGTGTCCCGGAGGGTTGGTCGCGCGAAGGGTCCGCGGTTGAGTGTGTGTGTAATGGTCGTGGCGCTGCCCGTGTGCGCGCTGGCCGCGCCTAAGCACGCGCCCCTCCACGTTTCGAAAGATCGTCACTGTCTCGCAACGAGCTCGATTTCTCGCCAAAAATTGCCTCCTTCCGTCCGCCGGTTTTCGCCCGTGCTCCATGCCTGCCACGCCATTGCCGCTTCGCCCGTTCCGCCGATTTCCTCGTCCATCCACTCTTCGCCTGTGTTCCGCGTCGCTTCCTTCGATTCCAGCGGTCCGTTTCGTTTCGATCGCTTCGGGAATCCATCCCCGTTCGGCGCTCTGGCGGGCCGTTTCTGGGTCGGCGGTCAGGCGAATGTAATTGCGCAAGGCCACGCGCATTTCCACGCCGCCTATTCCGGACCCAACAGTTTCCGCCCCGGCCCCGAAGCCGCCGTCACGAGCATCGAGGATCTGTTCTCCGGCTTCCAGGTGACGCGGCGTTTCTCGGTTTTCTTCGACGTCGAGGATGTTCGTGGCGACGGCTTGAGCAACGTGCTGGGCCTCGCCGGTTTCACCGACCTCGACGCCCAGAAAGCCCCCAGCGCCGGCTCCCAGCCGAATACCTACATGTCCCGCTTCCTGATCCAGTACGTTTTGCCCCTCGGCCACGCCGTCGAGCGGAACGATCCCAACTATCTCGAGTTGGCTAACCAACTGCCCTCGCGTCGCCTCGAAATCTATTTCGGCAAATTCAGTCTCGCCGATTTCTTCGATCGCAATCGCTACGCCAATAGCAGCCATTCGCAGTTCATGAACTGGACGACGGACCAGAACGGCGTCTGGGATTACGCCGCCAACACCCCCGGCTACACGTATGGCGCCTATCTCGAATTCGACAACGGCCCTTGGAGCCTTCGCTACGCCGAGGTTCTCATGACGCGCGTCCCGAACGGCCTTTACCTCAGCACGGATATTTCCAACACTCGTTCGGCGAATGCCCAAATCAATTGGGCCTACAGCCGGCGCTCGCACGGCAAATTCCGCCTGCTCGGTTTCGTCCAGCAGGCGCCGATGGGCAGTTTTGCGAATGCCCTCGCCGCCTGGCGCGATGGCGTGACGCCGGTTCCCGAGGTTTCCGCCGTTCGCCGTCCCGATGCGCACGAATACGGATTCGGCCTGAATTGGCAGCAGGGTTTGCCCCATAGATTCGGCCTGTTCGCCCGCGCCGGCTGGAACAACGGAAAATACGAAAGTTATTCCTACACCGAAGTCAACAACACCGTCGAAGCCGGCCTTCAAATTCCGGGAAAACTCTGGAAACGGGCGCAAGACCACGCCGGCCTCGCCTTCGCCTCGAACGGCATTTCCCGGCTTCATCAGGAATATCTGGCTGCGGGAGGTCTCGGCTTCCAGCTCGGCGACGGCGCGCTCACCTACGGCAGGGAACAGATCATCGAGGCCTATTACAACCTGGGCTTACCGCTTGGTCTTTCGTTCGCTCCGGATATCCAATACATCACGAATCCCGGCTACAACCAGGCTCGCGGCCCCGTCACGGTCTTCGGCCTGCGCCTTCACCTTCATTTCGGTTTTCACAAGATCGGCTGAAATCGGCGGAAGCGCGAAGCCGCACCGCGCCGCATTTCCCGCGTTCACGCGCGCGGATGCGCTTTGTCGTAAATTTCCATCAATTGGCGGATGGAGACTTGCGTGTACCGCTGTGTCGTCGAAAGCGATTTGTGCCCCAGCAGTTCCTGAATCGAGCGCAAATCCGCGCCGTCGGCCAGCAGGTGCGTCGCGAACGCGTGCCGCAGCGAATGCGGATGCAGGTTCAAATCCACTTCCGCCTGCCGCGCGTAGCGTTTCACCAGCCGTCCCACCGACCTGCCTGTCAGCCGGCCGCCTTTGTGATTCAGAAACACCGCTTCCCGCGCCTCTCGCGTCGCCTGTTTGGGCAATAGATTTTCCCGCGCCGGCCAGTACGCTTCCAGCGCCGTCCGCGCCTTCGATCCGAACGGCACGATGCGTTCCTTGTTCCCTTTTCCGCGCACGCGTAGCGTTTCGCCGCGCTGGTCGATATCCTCCAGATTCAATCCGGTCAGCTCGCTCACGCGCAGGCCCGATCCGTAGAGAAATTCGAAAATGGCGCGGTCGCGCACGATCAGGCGTTGCGCCGCGTCGCGGTCCGTTTTCGCGTCGGCCTTCGCTTCGAGCTTGCTCATCCAGTCGAGGAAGCGGTTGATCTCTTCCGCCGTCAGCACCGCCGGCAATCGCTTCGGCGCCGCGGGCGTCGAAATCAATCTCGCTGGATTTTGCGAAATCATTCCTTCGCGCAGCGCAAACCGGAAAAGCGACCGCAACGCCGCCAGTTTCCGCGCAATCGAGACCTTTTCGAGTTTTTGATCGTGCAGGTGTCCCAGGTATTCGCGAATCAGCAGGTGATCCACTTCGGCGATCGCAAGCGGCCGGCCGCCCGGCGGTTGCAGGTACGCGGCGAACTGCTCGAGATCGGAAGCGTAATTGCGCAGCGTGTGCGCCGAGGCGTTGCGCTCGTAGCGCAAATGACGCAGGAATCGCTCGATCGCGTCGCGCAAGATCCCTCCCCGCGCTCTCTAACTCTTAATTCTTCACCGTCGCTTCCGTTTCCGCTTTCGGCTCGGCCGCGCCCGCAACAGGGACCTCCCAGCCGCATTCCTCGCGCAGACACGCGCGGAAGTTGCCCTGCTTGCCGCGTTTTTCCACCACGAGCGGCGCTTGGCATTTCGGGCACGGCTGGGCGATTGGATGGTGCGGCGTCGTGAAATCGCAATCCGGGTAGCGGGAGCAGCCATAAAAGACGCGGTTGCGTCCCTTGCGCGCCCGCCGTTCCACCAGCTCCCCTTCGCCGCATTTCGGGCAGGCGATCCCGAGCGTTTTCGCCTGCGTGTAACGGCATTTCGGATACGCCGAGCAGCCGACGAATTCTCCGTACCGGCCGTGCCGTTTCACCAGTTGCGCGCCGCAGTCCGGGCATTTTTCCTCGAGCAGGACGTCAGGCTGCCGCGGCCGCTTCGTTCCTTCCACCAGCCGCCGCGTCGTTTTGCATTCCGGGTATCCGCTGCACGCCAGAAACGCGCCGAATCGTCCGCGCTTCACCACCATTTCCCGCCCGCAATTCGGGCAGTATTCCGGTCCCGACTGGCTTTCCACTTCTTCGCCGGAGCGTTCGGAAAGGTCGCGCGTGTAATCGCATTCCGGATAGCGCGAGCAGCCGAGGAAAAATCCATGGCGGCTGATCCGTTCGAGCAGTTCGCCTTCGCCGCACTTCGGGCATTTCTCGCCGGTCGCGATGCCCGCCTTGTACGATTCCATTTCGCCCTTGGCCTGATCGAGTTCGTCGCTGAACCGCTCGTAGAACTCGCGCACCGCCTGCCGCCAGGGCAGCTTCCCCTCTTCGATTTCGTCGAGTTCGTCTTCCATCCGCGCGGTGAACCCGACGTCGAAAATCTCCTCGAAATTCTTCACCAGCAGATCGCTCACTTTTTCTCCGAGCAGCGTCGGCTGGAATCGTCCCTGGTCCTTGCTCACGTAGTCGCGCTCGACGATCGTCGAAATGATCGTCGCGTAGGTCGAGGGCCGCCCGATTCCCTGTTCCTCGAGTTCCCGCACCAGCGTCGCTTCGGTGTATCGCGGAGGCGGCTCGGTGAAATGCTGGAGCGGCCACAGTTTTTCCAGGCGCAGCGTTTCGCCCTCGGCCACGCGCGGCAGCCGCCGTTCTTCGTCATCCTCGCCGGCTTTCTCCGCGGCGGTTTCCTGTTCCGGCTGCTGGTACACCGCCAGGAATCCGTCGAATTTCAGCACCGATCCCGTCGCGCGGAACACGCACGAAGCCGCTTCGATATCGATCGTCGTCTGGTCGAACACCGCCGGCACCATCTGCGACGCGACGAACCGCAGCCAGATCAGCCGGTACAGCTTATAAAGATCGTCCTGCAGGTACGGCCGCACGTCTTCCGGCGTCCGCGAAACGTCGCTCGGCCGGATCGCTTCGTGCGCTTCCTGCGCTTCCTTTTTCGACCGGTAAAAATTCGGCTTTTCCGGCAGATAGCTCGCGCCGAAACTCGCCTGGATGTGCTGCCGCACCTCCGCGATCGCTTCCGGGGCCACGCGCACCGAATCCGTGCGCATGTAGGTGATGAGCCCGGCCGAGCCTTCCGCGCCCAGGTCCACGCCTTCGTAGAGTTGCTGCGCCAGCGCCATCGTGCGCTTGGCCGAAAATCGCAGCTTGTTGTACGCCTCCTGCTGCAAACGGGAAGTCGTGAACGGGGCCGGTGGATTCCGTCGTTTTTCCTTCAGCTGCACCGACCCGACGCGCCAGCTCGCGCCGTCGAGTTCCGCCAGAATCTTTTCCGCTTCGCCCTGGTTGGGAATTTCCGCGTCCGCGCCGGCGCGTTTCCACAGCTTCGCCTCGAACGCCGGACCCTCCGCTCCCATAAGCGTCGCGTGAATCGTCCAGTATTCCTGCGGCGTGAACGCCCGGATTTCCCGTTCCCGCTCGACGATCAGCCGCAGCGCCACCGTCTGCACGCGCCCGGCCGATAGCCCGCGCCGCACCTTGTCCCACAACAGCGGCGAAATCTGATAGCCCACCAGCCGGTCGAGCACCCTGCGCGCCTGTTGCGCGTCCACCAGGTTCAGGTTGATTTCGCTCGGGTGCTGAAACGCCTCGCGAATCCCTTTCGCGGTGATCTCGTGGAAGAGCACCCGCCAGATGGGTTTTCCCGCCGCGGCGCCCCCGGCCTTCGCCTTGGCTTTCGCCGGCTTCGCGGTTTTCTGTCCTTTGCCGCGCTTCTTTTTCCCGTCTCCTCCATCGAGCGATTCCCGCAGCACCTGCGCCAGGTGCGCCGAAATCGCTTCGCCTTCGCGGTCCGGGTCGGCCGCCAGGTAGATGGCGTCGGCCTTTTGCGCCGCGCCCTCGATTTCGCTCAGCACCTTCGCCTTGCCCGGTATCACCTGGTAGGTCGGTTCGAACGACTGGTCCTCCACGCGGATTCCCAGTTCGCGTTTCGGCAAATCCTTCACGTGGCCCAGCGACGCCTTCACCGTGTAGCCCGAGCCCAGATATTTGTTGATGGTCTTCGCCTTCGTCGGCGATTCCACGATTACGAGCGACTTTCCCATAGCTTATGTTTTCGCTTTCCTCACAACAGCGCTTTCACGAACTGTTTTCCCGGCAACTGCCGGATGTACCCTTTCATCTCCAGATCGAACAGCACCGCCAGCGTCTCCGACGAGCTGAGTCCGGATCGTTCCACCAGATCGTCGATGTGCCGCGGCTCGTCCGGCGCCAGCAGGTTGTAAAGAACCCGCTGCGGACCCTGCAGGCTCTCGTTCACCAGGGATGCGCGTTCCGCCGCCGTCGTTGTCTCCACCGGACCGAGCGCCGCGCGCACCGCCGTCGGCAGCTCTTCCACCACGTCCTGCCATCCGGTCACGAGTTTCGCCCCCTGCTTGATTAATTGATGCGGCCCGAAACTGGTTGGCTGCGTCGCGTTTCCCGGCACGCCGTACACCTCGCGCCCGAATTCCATCCCCAGCCGCGCCGTGATCAGCGAGCCGGAATGCTCCGTCCCTTCCACCACCACCACGCCCAGTCCCAGCCCGGCGATGATGCGGTTGCGCACCGGGAAATTCAGCGGCGTCGGCGGCGTGCCCATCGGCAGCTCGCTCAAAATCGCTCCTCGTCCTCCGCCGATCATCTGCTCGAACAGCTTCCGGTTCTCCTTCGGGTAAACGACGTCGATTCCGCATCCCAGCACGCCGATCGTCATTCCCGCCGCGCTCGCGAGCGCGCCGCGGTGCGCCATCGTGTCGATTCCTCGCGCCAGGCCGCTCACCATCACCAGCCCCTGCGCCGCCAGGTCGCGTCCCAGCCGCTCCGCCATCTGGATTCCATACGCCGTCGGCCTTCGCGTGCCCACCATCGCAATCGTCGGCGGCCGCAGCGCTTCGGGATTTCCCCGCAAATAGAGCATCGCCGGCGGATCGTAGATTTCCCGCAGCAGCGGCGGATAGGCGGCGTCCGTCCACGTCACCAGGTGGCAGTTCGTCGCTTCCACCTGCTTCATCTCTTTTTCCGCGCGCAGCAGCGGCTCGCGCGAGTGAATGGATTGCGCCGCCGCCGCCGTCAGGCCCAGCGCCTCGAGTTCCGTCAGCGGCGCGCGGAAAATCGCTTCCGGCTCGCCAAACGCGTCAATCAGTTTGACGGCGTTTCGCGATCCAAGCCCCGGCACCAGGCCGAGCGCCAGCCAGCCGAGATGGGAAGGGGAATCCGGCATCCAGCTCGCCTTGAGGGTAGGCAGAGCACCGAACCAGTGTCAAGTAAGCCCTCGAAGCGAGGTTTCCAAAGCGCCTCGCCGCGCTCGAAACCGAAATCGTGCTAACTCTCGCGGAATCAGCGCAATCGTCCCCTCCGCCCTCGCCCGTTCCGCGTGTTGAGTGGAACGAAACACCACCTGTCCGCTGGGTTCTTTCCTAGCTCGGCGCCACGCCTTACGCCGCGTCTTCCACTTCCTTGGCCGCGCGCACCCCCGATTGCACCGCTCCCTCCATCCATCCCGCCCACGGGGAAGTGTGCTCGCCCGCGAAATGCACGCGTCCCTCCGGCGTTGCCATGTA
>JAKAOH010000155.1 GCA_021812285.1 Acidobacteriota bacterium
ATTGCGACGTGCCGGCGGCGCGCGGCGGGAGGACGATTTCCGGGCGGGCTCGCGGAGCAGCGCAGCGTGCTGGAAGCGGCGGCGAAAGCCGGTTGCCGGTGGTACGACCTGGAAATCGAAAGCGTCGAAGAGGCCGGCGAATTCGAGCCGATCGCTCCGCGGCGCGCCGGCGCGATCGTTTCCCTGCACCGGTTCGGAGCAACGTGGGAGGATCCGCAGGCGCTGCTGCGCAGATTTCGCCCGGTTCCGGGAACCATCTGGAAACTGGCCGTCGAATGCGTCGGCCTTCGCGATGCCGTACACCTGATTCGGCTGGCGGAGCGGCGAAGCCGCGCCAAAGGAATGGTTTTGGCGCCGATGGGCAGGCACACGCTGGCCGCGCGGCTGCTCGCGCCGAGCCGCGGCAGCCTGTTTGCCTACGCCGCGGAAGCCGCGCACACGGCGCCGGGGCAGCCGTCGCTCGAAGAGGCGATTCGCGAATACCGCGCGGACCGGATCACGCCGCGCACGCGCGTTTACGGGATCGTCGGGAACAAGTCGGGACATTCGATTTCGCCGGCGATGCACAACGCCGCATTCGCCGCGCAAGGTTTTCCCGGCGTTTATCTTCCTTTCCCCGTTGAGCGGCTGGAGGATTTTCTGGGCGCGATCGGGCCGCTGGGCATTCGCGGATTCAGCGTGACGATTCCTTACAAGCAAACGATCGTGAGATACCTGGCCGGATGCGACGCGCTGGCGCATCGGCTGGGCGCGGTGAATACGGTGGTGGTCCGGCGAGGGAAACTCTACGGCTACAATACGGACTACGCGGGCGTGCTGGCGGCGCTGCATTCGCGGGTGAAGTTGCGCGGCTGCAGGGCGCTGATTCTGGGCGCCGGCGGCGCGGCGCGAGCAGCGGCGTTTGCGCTGACGGACGAGGGCTCACGCGTCGCGATCTGCTCGCGGCGCATGGAACAGGCGGCCGAACTGGCTCGCGCCGCGGGCGCGCAGACGATCGCGCGGTCCGAATTGCGACGGCGGTCGTTCGATCTGATCGTCAACTCGACGCCGGCCGGAATGTCGCCCGATCGGTCGTCGCCGCTGGCGGGCGCGGAATTGCGGGCGCCGGTGGTTTTCGATATGGTCTACCGTCCGCTGGAAACGCCGCTGCTGCGGCAGGCGGCGAGCCGCGGGCTCGAAACGATTTCCGGATTGGAAATGCTGGTGGCGCAAGGCGTGGCGCAATGGGAATTGTGGACCAGGAAACATGCGCCGGCCGGGCGAATGCGACGGGCGGCGATGGAAGCGCTACGCCGCGCGGAAACCGAGGGGTAGATGCTGGTTCCCGATTTCGAGACGTTTCGGCGATTGGCGCGGCAGGGAAATCTGGCGCCCGTGTGCGAGGCGTTTCACGCCGATTTGCTGACGCCGGTGGGAGCGTATCTGCGGCTCGCGCGGCATTCGCGCTACGCGTGCCTGCTCGAAAGCGTCGAAGGCGCGGAGAAAATCGCGCGGTACACGTTTCTGGGATTCGATCCGGAGGCTATTTTCCGCTACAAGAACGGCGCGGGAACCGTGGAGGAAGCGGGAAAAGTTCGCCGCGTGGAAGAAGATCCGGTGGCGTGGCTGCGCGGACAGATGCGGCGCTACCAGGCGGTGCGTATCGCGGAGTTGCCGCCGATGGTCGGGGGCGCGATCGGGTATTTCGGCTACGAGATGGTGCGGATGGTGGAGCGCGTGCCGGTGCGCGAAGCAGGCGATCTGGGCTTGGACGACGCGGTGCTGATGTTCTACCCCGGACTTGTGGTTTTCGACCACGCGCGGCATCGGGTGTGGGTGGTGCGCAACGTTTATACGGAAGATGGGCGCAGCCTGCGGCGGCTGTACGACGAAGCGGCGCAGGAAGTGCGGCGAACCCGAAAGCGCCTCGAGGGGCCGTTGCGCGCGTGGCCGAAGCCGCGCACGAGCGGAGCGATTTCGCTCGACCGGCGATTTCCCGTGGATTTCGGAGATTTGCAGCACGGGCCGGATCGCGCCGTGCAGGGCCGCGCGAATGGGCACGCGCCACGCGTCTATTCGAACATGCCGAAAGACGCATTTCTGCGCGCGGTGAGCCGGGCGAAAAATTACATTCGCGCGGGCGATATTTTCCAGGTGGTTCCCAGCCAGCGATTCGCCGCGCCCACGGCGGCCGACCCTTTCGACGTCTACCGCGCGCTGCGCGTGGCGAATCCCTCGCCCTATCTTTTCTTTCTGAAACTGGGCCGCACGGCGATTGCCGGAAGTTCGCCGGAAATGCTGGTGAAGGTGCAGGGGCGCGACGCCTTTTATCGGCCGATTGCCGGAACGCGCTGGCGCGGGCGCGACGAAGCCGAAGACCAGCGGATGGCCGCGGAAATGCTCGCCGACCCCAAGGAACGCGCCGAACACATCATGCTGGTGGATTTGGGCCGCAACGACCTGGGCCGCGTTTCCGAATATGGCAGCGTGAAAGTGGAAGAGCTGATGTTCGTCGAACGGTTTTCGCAGGTGATGCACCTGGTTTCGCGCCTCAAGAGCCGGCTGCGGCCGGACGTGGATTGCCTGGACGCGCTGATGGCCTGCTTTCCGGCCGGCACGCTGACCGGCGCGCCGAAAGTGCGCGCGATGGAAATCATTCACGAACTGGAGCCGACGCGACGTAGCGTCTATTCCGGCACGGTGCTCTATCTGGATTTTTCCGGCAACCTCGATTCCTGCATCGCCATTCGCACGCTGGTGCTGCAGGACGGCGTGGCGTATTTCCAGGCGGGCTGCGGCGTGGTGGCCGATTCGATTCCGCGGCGCGAATACCTGGAAACGCTCAACAAGGCCCGGGCGCTGGTGGCGGCGCTGGAACTCGCCGGAAATCCCAAACGGTAATCGGCCGATGATCCTGCTGATCGACAACTACGATTCGTTTACCTACAACCTGGCGCAGTACCTTGGCCAATTGGGCGAGACACTCGAAGTGCGGCGTAACGATCGGATTTCGCTCAACGAAATCGCGGACCTCGCTCCCGACCGCATCGTCATCTCGCCCGGACCCGGCATTCCGCGCCGCGCGGGCGTGACGATTCCCGTGGTGCGCGAATTTTCCGGGCGCATCCCGATTCTCGGCGTCTGCCTGGGGCATCAGGGGATCGGCGAGGCGTTTGGCGGGCGCGTGATCCGCGCGAAAGAGCTGATGCACGGGAAAACCAGCGCCATCCATCACGACGGCAAAACTATCTTCCGCGGGCTGCCACAGGATTTCACGGCGACGCGCTACCATTCGCTGATTGTCGAGCGCAAAAGCTTGCCGCGCGTGCTGGAAATTTCCGCCGAAACGGACGACGGCACGATCATGGGACTGCGGCACCGGCAGATGAAAGTGGAGGGCGTGCAGTTCCACCCGGAATCGGTGCTCACAGAAGTCGGCATCCGTTTGCTGCAAAATTTCCTCGCACTCTAGCGTACGGGCGGCAGTTCCCAAGCTAGAGCCTCAGCGGCTGAAGCCGCATCGAACAGGCTGGGTTGGTGGCACGGCTAGAGCCGTGCCCTTCCGGTGAGCCATGGGTGCCGCGTGAAGGTTGAAGTCCCCAGCTACTCCGTTTCGCGGCTTCGCCGCGTGAGGGACGAATCCTTTGCTCCTCGCTGCTGAGCGGGAGTAAGATGCCAACGACGGGGAAAATCCGGCAGAGCACGCAATCCTTTGACGGGGGCGCCCATGGTGAAAAAGCACAAAATCCTGGTCATTTTGGGCATCATCTTTGTCCTGATCGCCGCGGTCGTTGTGATTACGCCGTTTTTCGTGAACGCCGATATGTTTCGCCCGCAGATCGAGCAGGAACTCAGCTCGATGCTGCACCGGAAAGTGGAAATCGGGCACCTGCGCGTTTCGATCCTGGAGGGGAGCCTGGTGGCCGACCGGATTTCCATTTCGGACGATCCCGCTTACAGCCCGCAGCCGTTTCTGACGGCGAAATCGCTGGCGGTGGGAATCGCGCTGGAGCCGCTGATTTTTTCGCGCCAACTGCAGGTGCATTCGCTGACCATCGCCAATCCGCAAGTGCAACTGCTGCGGACGGCGAAAGGCGATTGGAATTTCGATTCGCTTGGCGGTTCGGCTACGACGGCATCCGATCCGGCGCCGGCGAATCCTTCCTCGAATTCGGGCCTCCAGGGCTTTTCCGTGGGAAATATGGCGATCACGAACGGAACGATCGCGTTCGGCCGCGCGGGGCAGCCGACGCGGCTCGCTTATGAGGACGTCAATATCCACGCGAGCCAGATTTCGCCCACGTCGCCATTTCCGCTCACTTTCGACGCCGATACGCCGGGGCACGGCACGATTCACCTGAAAGCGAGCGTCGGCCCAATTGCGAAGTCCGAAGCGGGACGGTTGCCTTTCCAGGGACAGCTGAACGTGAATAACGTTCCCGCCGAAGACGTGCAGAATCTGCTGGCGGTGCTCGGGTACGCGTTGCCGCAAGGATCTTCGCTGCAAGGCGGAACGATTCAGGCGAATCTCGACTTGCACGGGCCGTTCGAGCGGCTGGTGACTTCCGGTCCGGTGAAGCTGACAAACGTGAAGCTGGCGGGATTCAGCCTGGCGGGCGAACTGGCGCGCGCGCTGGGCACGGCGAACGCTGCAACGGGAAACGATACGGTGGTGCAAGTGGCGAGTTCCGATCTGCGCTACACGCCCAATGGACTCGAGGCCAGCAATCTGAACGTCATCATTCCCATCCTCGGCACGCTCACCGGTTCGGGCACCGTGGGCGCCGACAACGCGCTGAATTTCCGGCTGGTGGCGAAGCTGGCCGGATCGAGTCCGCTCGCGCAACTGATCCGGCTGCCCATGCTAGGACAGGGCAACGGAGGCTTGCCGCTGCGAATCGAAGGCACCACCGCGCACCCGAAGGTCGTGCCCGACCTGAGCGGCTCGGCCATGGGAACAGCCGTCGGTTCGGTGATTCAGAAGCTCGGGGGATCGAAGCAGAAACAACAATCGGGCGGAATCGGCGGAATGCTGGGCGGGATTTTCGGCAAAAAGAAGCAACAAACACAACAGCCACATCCGTAAGCTTCCCGCGCGGATTGGCCGCTGCCGCGAAGGGGAGATGCGCGGCCATTGCAGCGGCATCTGCGGCTTGGCGCCATTTGCCCGTTGTTTCGGCGCATGACCAGCTGTAGCAGGCAAGGCCATTACGGAAGATCGTCGGGGCGGGGCGAACGGAAGTCTTTCCAGCGCGAGGTTTCGCATCGTGACTGAAAAACCGCATAGCGGCAGAAAACGCGTCTGGCTCTGGCTGGCCGGGAGCGTTGCGGGACTGCTTCTCGTCGTGTTTCTGCTCCTGCTTCATTTCATCGGCGGACCGAAGGATATTTACGGTTTTCTGCGGTACGCGCTGCCGGAGATGCGGGAAGGCAATTTGCACGTGGGCGACGTGGCGCCCGATGCGCGGCTCTATTCGCTCGACGGGCAGCATACGTTTTACTTGCACGATGTGATTGGCAAGCGGCCGGTGGTGCTGATTTTCGGCAGCTATACTTGACCGCCCTTCCGCCGCGAGATTGGAAATCTCGTCAAAATCTACAACGAATACAAGGACCGGGCGACGTTCCTGACCGTCTACATTCGCGAAGCGCATCCGCAGAACGAATGGCAGATGAAATCGAACGTGGATCAGGGCATCTGTTATCCGCAGCCGACGACGCTGGCGCAACGGCTGGCCATCGCGAACGATTTCATTCATCGCTTCCACTTCCCCATCCCGATGGGCGTGGACCCGATGAGCAACGCCGCCGACCATTCGTACGCCGCATGGCCCGAGCGAATTTACATCATCAATCGCGCGGGCAAAATCGTGTATATAGGCGGGCTCGGTCCGTTCGATTACCACCCCTCGCAGGCGCGCGCGTGGCTGGCGCGGCGATTCCCGCAGGCGTCCGCCGCGGCGGCACCAGAGGCTTCGCCAGTGCGCTAATTTCCGACGCGCGCAACGCACGACAACACGGAGATTGAAAAACCCGTAACGGGAGAGCTGCGCTTCAGGACGAGACGAAACGAGCGAGCGATTCGAGTTTGCTTGCTGCGGCGCCGGAATCTATCGATTCCGCAGCGACGGCGGTTCCTTCGCGGAAATCGAGCGCGCGGCCGGCGGCGACGAGCGCGGCGGATGCGTTCATCAGTACGGCATCGCGGCGCGGGCCGCGTTCTCCGGCCAGAACGCCGCGAATGATCGCGGCATTTTCGGCGGCATCGCCGCCGGCGAGCGCGGAAAGCGGAGCGCGAACGACGCCGAAATCCTCCGGCGCGATTTCATAGGTGCGCACGGCGGCGGAGGCGAGTTCGGCGACGAAGGTCGGGCCGGAGAGAGAAATTTCGTCGAGACCGTCGCGGCCGTGAACGACGAAGGCGCGGTTTACTCCCAATTCGCCAAGGGCCTGAGCCATGCGCTCGGCGAATTCCGCCGAAAAAACGCCGGCAACCTGAGCCGACGCGCCGGCGGGATTGGTGAGCGGACCGAGCAGATTGAAAACGGTGCGCAGGCGCAAATCGCGGCGGGCGCGCATGGCGTGCTTCATCGCCGGATGGGCTGACGGAGCGAAGAGGAATCCGATGCCGACCTGTTCGATGGCGCGGCCGGCGAGTTGCAACTCGTGCTCGGGATTGACGCCGAGACCTTCGAGGACATCGGCCGAACCGCAGCGCGAGCCGATCGAGCGATTGCCGTGTTTGGCGACGCGAACGCCCGCGCCGGCGACGACAAACGCGGCAGCGGTGGAAATATTGAACGTTCCCGAGCCGTCGCCGCCCGTTCCGCAGGTGTCCACGACGACGCCGAAATCGGGAACGTGGCCCGACGGAAACAACGGGCGCGCGTGACGCCGCATGGCGCGCGCAAAACCGACGAGCTCTTCCGACGTTTCGCCGTTCATCCGCAGCGCGACGAGAAGCCCGGCGATTTGCGCGTCGGTCGCTTCGCCAGAAAGAATTTTTTCCATCGCGGACTCGGCCTGCGAGGAATTCAAATGCCCGCCGCGAACCAGGATTTCGAGAGCTTCGTTCAGCACGTCTGCGCGCCGCCTTGCCGGTTCTTCCTATTGCGAGTACACTCGGACCTTTCGCGTCAGATTGTAACATCGGCGCTTCAACCATGAAGATCCACGAATACCAAGCCAAACAGATTCTCTCGAAACACGGCGTGGCGATTCCGCGCGGGCAACTCGCGACGACCGGCGAACAGGCGCGGGCCGTCGCCGAGCGGCTGGGCACGGGCCGCGTGGTGGTGAAAGCGCAGATTCACGCGGGCGGCCGCGGGAAAGCCGGCGGCGTGAAACTGGCGAAGTCGCCCGAGGACGCCGAGCGGATCGCGAACGAAATGCTCGGAAAGCGGCTGGTGACGCCGCAGACGGGCGCCGAAGGCCGCGTGGTTCACAAATTGCTGGTGGAGGAAGGGCTCGACATCCGCCGGGAAATTTATCTGGGGCTGCTGGTGGATCGCGCGGCGGCCGGACCGGTGCTGATGGCCAGCGCGGCCGGCGGCATGGAAATCGAGGAAGTGGCGAAGGAGAAGCCCGAGGCGATTTTGCGCGAGGCGATCGCGCCGGGATTCGGATTGCAGGCGTTTCAGGCGCGGAAAATCGCGTTCGCGCTGGGACTGGCGCCGGAGCTGGTGGGCCAGGCGGTGAATCTGCTTTCCGGAATTTACCGCGCGTTCGTGGACACCGACGCGTCGCTGGTGGAAATCAATCCATGCATCGTCACCGGCGACGGGCGGCTGGTGGCACTGGACGCGAAAATGAATTTCGATGACAACGCGCTCTACCGGCATCCGGAACTCGCTGAACTGCGCGATCTGGACGAGGAAGCGCCGCTCGAAGTGGAGGCTTCGAAATCGAAGCTGAATTACATCAAGCTGGACGGGAACGTGGGCTGCATGGTGAACGGCGCGGGGCTCGCGATGGCGACGATGGACATCATCCAGCTTTCCGGCGGCAGCCCGGCGAATTTCCTGGACGTGGGCGGCGGAGCATCGGCCGATCAGGTGAAGAGCGCGTTTCGCATCCTGACGAGCGATCCCAACGTTCGCGCGGTTTTCATCAATATTTTCGGCGGGATTTTGCGCTGCGACGTGCTCGCCACGGGGGTGGTGAACGCCGCGCGCGAGCTTTCGCTGAAAGTGCCGATCGTGGTGCGCATGGAGGGCACGAACGTCGAGCGCGGGCGGCAAATCCTGCAGGAATCGGGGCTGAATTTCACCGTGGCCGAAGGCATGAAGGACGGCGCGGAAAAGGCGGTCCGGCTGGCATCGGCGTAAGACGCATTTTTCTGGAAAAATCGAATGAGCGTTCTCATTGACGACAAAACTCGGGTAATCGTTCAGGGATTCACGGGCCGCGAGGCCAGTTTTCATTCGCAGCAGATGATCGAGTATGGAACGCGGGTGGTGGGCGGCGTGACGCCGGGCAAAGGCGGAATGACGCATCTGGACCGGCCGGTTTTCGACACCGTTGCCGCGGCGGTGAACGAGACGGGCGCCACGGCGAGCATCATTTTCGTTCCGCCGCCGTTCGCGGCCGACGCGGTGCTAGAAGCGATCGACGCCGGCTTGCAGCTGGTTGTCTGCATCACTGAAGGGATTCCGACGCTCGACATGGTGCGCGTGGCCGCGGCGCTGCGGTCGGGCCGGACGCGGCTCATCGGGCCGAATTGCCCCGGCATCA
>JAKAOH010000156.1 GCA_021812285.1 Acidobacteriota bacterium
TCGCTTCGTGCAACTGCTCGACGCGCTTGGCAACGAACTCGGCGCTGACGCCGATTTTCTCCGCCAGCTCCCGCTGCCGTTCGGCTTCGTGCGGCACGAATTCGTGCAGCGGCGGATCCACCAGGCGAATCGTTACGGGCAGCCCCTTCATCGCCTCGAAAATCCCGGTGAAATCGCGGCGCTGGAATGGCAGCAGCTTATCGAGCGCGCGGCGCCGCGCTTCCGGCGTTTCCGCCAAAATCATTTCCTGAATAGCAAACTGGCGGTCGGCGCTGCGTTCGGGCTGCTCGAAGTCCTTGAAGAACATATGCTCGGTGCGGCACAAACCGATGCCTTCGGCGCCCATTTCCCTGGCCTTGCGCGCGTCGTGCGGCGTATCGGCGTTCGTGCGCACGCCCAATTTGCGGATTTCATCGGCCCAGCCAAGCAGCGTGAAATACGCGCCAGGCAGCTTGGGCATGGCCACCGGAATCTGGCCTTCGTAGACGAGCCCTTCGTTTCCGTCGAGCGTGATCCAATCTCCCTGCGCCACCGTGCGGCCATTCACGCTGAGCCGCTGATTCGCATAATCCACTTGAAGCGCTTCGCACCCGACGATGCAGCATTTGCCCCAGCCGCGAGCCACCACTGCCGCGTGGCTCGTCTTCCCACCCGTCGCCGTCAGAATGCCCTGCGCCACGTACATGCCGCCCACGTCTTCCGGGCTGGTCTCGCGGCGGACCAAAATCACCTTCTCGCCGCGTGAAGCCCACTCCTCCGCCTCCTGCGCGGTGAAGACGGCGCGGCCCACGGCTGCCCCGGGAACCGCATTGATTCCGGTGGCGAGTTTTGCGCGTTCAAGTTTTTCTTGAGAAAAATCCGGGTCGATCACAGGGTAAAAAAGCCGTTCGATATCCTGCGGCTTGATTCGGGCGACGGATTCCCTTTTCGTGATCAGCTTTTCTTTTGCGAAGTCCGCGGCAATGCGGAACGCCGCCGCGGGCGTGCGCTTCCCTGATCGCGTTTGCAGGATGTAAAGCTTGCGCTGCTGGACGGTGAACTCGACGTCCTGCATGTCGTGGTAGTGCTTTTCCAGACGCTTCCTGGCTTGATCGAGCTGCGCGTACATTTCCGGAAAGCGCTTCTTCAATTCCGCGAGCGGCAGCGGCGTGCGGATGCCGGCCACCACGTCCTCGCCCTGCGCGTTTTGCAGAAAGTCGCCGTAGAAATGCGGCTCGCCGGTGGAAGGATCGCGCGTGAAGCAGACGCCCGTGCCCGAATCCTCGCCCCAGTTCCCGAAGACCATCTGCACCACGCTCACGGCCGTGCCGAGCAGTCCATTGATTTTCTCGACGCGGCGATAAGTAACCGCCTTTTCCGCCATCCAGGAGCGGAAGACCGCGCGAATCGCGCCCCAGAGCTGCTCTTCGGGGTCCTGCGGGAAATCGTGTCCTGTGTGCTCGCGGTAGATCTGCTTGAAATGCGCCACCACTTCCTGCCAGCCTTCCACCGGCACTTTCGTATCGTCCGTGGCGCCAAAGCGTTTCCGCGTCGCGGTGATCTGCTCCTCGAAATCGTGTTTGGCCAGATTTTCCACCACGCTCGAATACATCTGAATGAACCGGCGATACGCGTCCCAGGCGAAGCGGGGATTGGCGGTCGCTTCCGAGAGACCGCTGACCGCGATGTCGTTCAAGCCGAGGTTGAGCACGGTTTCCATCATGCCGGGCATGGAAACGGCAGCGCCCGAACGAACGCTGACGAGCAGCGGATCGCGGCGATCGCCGAATCGTTTCCCAGTGGCCTTCTCGAGGTGGTTCATCGCGGCGCGCACTTGCGGAGTCAGTTCGCGCGGCACCTGCTGTTTGTGCTTGAAGTAGTAGGCGCAGGCTTCGGTGGTGATGGTGAAGCCGGCGGGAACGGGCAAACCGATGCGGGTCATTTCCGCCAGGCCAGCTCCCTTCCCTCCCAAAAGCTCGCGCATCGCGGCCGAGCCTTCGGCTTTCCCACCGCCAAAAATGTAGACGTATTTCATGGATCGATCCCTTCTTTCGTTGGTCGGCGCGCCGACGATGCGCTGTTTCCGCGCGAGCGGTTTCAGCGCGGGGCGCTTTCCGTTTGTATTTCGGAAAAATCCGCGATATCGGAAAATTCCCGGAGCAGTTCGGCAAGCAGCGTCAGCCGGTTTCGCCGCACGCCCGCGTCCTCGGCCATCACCAGAACATCGTCGAAGAAGCGATCCACCACCGGCCGCAATCCCGCCACCTGTTCGAGCGCTTCCCGGTAGCGGCCCGCGCGTTTCAGCCGCGCCGATTCCTTTGCGACTTTCTCCGCCGCCGCGTGCAATTCGCGCTCGGCCGCATCGGCCAGCAGTTCGCCGCGCACCGTTTCCTGCCGCCAGCTTTTCGCTGGCCCGGCCTTCTCCAGAATCTTCCGGATTCGCTTGAACGCCACCGCCAGCGGCTCGAAATTCCTGGACCGCCGGACCGCGCGCAGCGCCGATATTCGCTGCTCCGCGTCGACCAGATCGTCGGCTCCCGCCGCCAGCACCGCGTCAATTTCATCGTAGGCAAAATTATGGCGCTCGTGAAAGACGTAGCGGATGCGATCCTGCAAAAAGGCCCGGACCTGGCCTTCCACGTCAGGGGAAACCTCGATCTTCGGCGCAAGTTCGCGGAGCAAACGCGCAGACGTGGCCACGGCGGCCGAAAGCGAAAGCGGCAGCCGGCGTTCGAGCAGAATCTTCACGATCCCCAGCGCCGCGCGACGCAAACCGAACGCATCGCTCGAACCGGAAGGCACCAAGCCAACGGCAAAACATCCGACGAGCGAATCCATGCGGTCGGCCAAAGCCAAAGCGCAGCCCGGCAAATTGCGCGGGATCTGATCGTCGAGTCCGGCCGGGCGATACTGATCGTAAATCGCCGCAGCCACCGTTTCCGGCTCGCCCTGCTCGGCGGCGTAAAGCCCGCCGACGATTCCTTCGAGTTCCGGCAACTCGCGAACCATCTCCGTCACCAGGTCGCACTTGGCGAGTTCCGCCGCGCGTTCGGTCGATGCAATATCGGCTTCCGGATGGCCAGAGTGGAACCAGCCTTCGGCGATCCACCGGGACAGCCGGCGCACGCGTTCCACTTTGTCGAGGTAGCTGCCGAGCCGCGATTCGTAAGTGACGCCGGCGAGCTGCGGCAGATAGTCGGCGAGCCGACATTTTTGATCCGTGTCCCAGAAAAACCGCGCATCGGAAAAACGCGCGCGCAGGACGCGCTCGTGTCCCGAGCGAATCGTTCCCGAGGCGTCGCCGCTGCTGTTGATGATGGCCGCGAAATATGGAGCGAGCCGGCCGCCGCGATCCTCGAGCGCGAAATATTTCTGGTGGCCGCGCATCACGGTCACCAGAATTTCCTCCGGCAGCGCCAGGTAGCTCGCGTCGAAGCCGCCCAGAATCGCCGCGGGATACTCGTTCAGATAGACGACCTCGTCGAGCAAAGCCGGGTCGGGCCGCAGCCGCAACCGATGCTGCATGCCGATTCGCGCCAGCTCCTTTTCGATTCGCTGCTTCCGCTCCTCCGGCCGCGCCAGCACGAATTGCCGGCGCAAGGCGGGCACGTAATCGTCCGCCCGCGCGATGGGAACGCGAAACTGCCGCGCGAGGAAACGATGGCCGCGGGAGACGCGCCCGGAAGCGATTTCTCCCAATGAAAACGGCACAACCTTGTCGCCCAGCAGCGCCACCATCCACCGAATCGGGCGCACGAACCTCGGGCCCGAGCTCCGCGTCCAATACATACTGCGCGGAAAGGAAAGTTCGAGCACGGCGCGCGGAAGGATTTCAGCCAGGATTTCTCTCGCGGGTTTCCCCGGCACCAGCTTTCGAGCCACCACATATTCGCCGCGCGGCGTCGAAGTCACTTCGAGCGCGCCGACGGCGATACCCTGCTTCGCCGCGAAACTCTCGGCCGCTTTCGTCGGCCGGCCGACGTCGTCGAACGCGACCGCTTTCGGCGGCCCCAGTGTTTCCGTCTTGCGGTCCGGCTGCCGCAACCGCAGCGCCGAAATCGAAGCCGCCAGGCGCCGCGGCGCGCCCCAGGTTTCCATCGCCTCCGGCGCGGCAAGTTCGTAGGCCGCCAGATGCTTGCCGAGCAGCACGTGCAGCTCCGCCGCAGCCCGCGCGATCATTCGCGCGGGGATTTCTTCGCAGCCGATCTCGAGCAGAAAGGGAGCGGTTGGCTCGGCCGTCGCACCTTTCGCGGAAGCGGTAACGGCCCTTCCCTGCCGCTTTGCCGGCTTCTTGAGTTTTGCGCTCATCGCCGCGCCTCAGCTTCCTGCCCTTGCGCGAGCTGCCCGCGCTGCGCCAAATAGGCCTCGGCCACGCGGCAGGCCAGAGCCCGAATTCTTCCGATCATCGCGGCCCGCTCGGTGGTGGAAATGGCCCTTCGGGAATCGAGAACGTTGAAGAGGTGCGAACACTTCAGGCACAAATCGTAAGCGCCAAGAACCGGAAATCGGTCGCGCTCCTCCTCGGCCGCATCGGCAAACCGCCCCAAAAGGACGTTCGCCTCTTCCTCGTACATCTCGAAATGACGCCGCGTGAATTCCACGTCCGCCGCTTCAAAGCTGTAGGCGGAAAACTGGCGTTCCTCCGCCAGCCGCACCTGGCCGTAGGTGGTATCGTCCGACCATCGCAGATCGAAGATGCTGGGGACCTCCTGCAGGAAAGAGGCGATGCGTTCCAGGCCGTAGGTCAGTTCCACGGAAGGCGGATCCAGGTCCAAGCCGCCGCACTGCTGAAAATACGTGTATTGGGTAATTTCCAGCCCGTCGAGCAGCACCTGCCAGCCGATACCCCATGCGCCAAGCGTCGGCGCCTCCCAGTTATCTTCCTCAAACCGGATATCGTGCCGGCGCAGATCGATCCCAATCGCCTGCAAGCTCTCCAGATAAATGGTCTGGATATCTTCGGGAATTGGTTTAAGTATCACTTGAAGTTGCGAATGCTTGTAGAGCCGGTTCGGATTTTCGCCGTAGCGGCCGTCGGTCGGCCGGCGGGATGGCTGGACGTAGGCCACGCGGTAAGGGTCCGGCCCCAGGACGCGGAGGAAGGTTTCCGGATGCATCGTGCCGGCGCCAACCTCGACGTCGTAGGGCTGTTGCAGGATGCAGCCGCGGTCGCTCCAGTATTTCTGGAGGTTGAAGATGAGTTGCTGAAACGTCAGGCCTTTGGGCTTATCCGCTGTTTTCGTTTTCATCAGGGTTCCAGTTCGAGCATCGGCCGAGCCTGGAGCTTTTTCTCCGAATGCCGCTCGACCAGGTCGAGCAGAAACTCCGTCAATTCCCGGGGCGGAACGCCTGCCCCGCCCGTCTCCAGCTTTTCGAGCGACTCCCGGAGCATCGGCCTCGCGGCGGCGCGCGCTTCGATCCCGAGCGCCCGCGTTCCCGGGGGCCGGCATTGGGCGCAAAAGACGCCCGAGCCATCTTCCAGCGCCCAGGCCGCCAAAGCCGAGAGGTCACGCCCGCAACCGGCGCAGCGGTCGAGTTCCGGCAGCCAGCCGCCGAGCCGCACGGTCCACAACGCGAAATACGCCACGGGCAAGGCTACCTGGCCCGTGCGCTCGATCGCGCGGCACGCCGCGAGCACCAAACGAAACATGGTATCGGAGGGCTCGCGTTCCGGCAATACGCTTTCGCTGATTTCCGCGATTAAAGAGAGCGCCATGCTCGCCCCGTAGCTCCGCTGCGCTCCCCAAAACGATTCGATGATCTCCGCCTGGCTGATTCGGGCGAGCGGTCGCGTCTCTCGTTCATAAAAAACAATTCGGACGTGAGAAAGCGGTTCGAGAGCCGAGCCGAACCTGCTCCGCGGCTTCCTCGCTCCCGCTGCAACTCCGCGCAGCTTGCCTTCGCTCCGGCTCAGAAAACTAACGAGCCGATCCCCCTCCCCCAAGGGATAGGTGCGCAGAATGATGGCTTCCGTTTCGCGTACGGGCATAGAAAGCGCGACCTGACAGGTAAGCGAGAAGCACTACTTAGCACACCCACGCAGGCGAAGCAAACCGCGTTCCTCGTTTCCTGATGAGAGAGTAAAAAACCGCTTTTCTGAAGATACAAACGAGAAAATGCCGCAGACGTTGCCCGATTCGCTCGTATCGTTAGCGTTTTCAATTCCTCAGGATTAATAGACAATTATGTTAATAACGGCAACGCCAAGCCAAATATTATCGGACGCATATCCCGTTCGTGTCAGGCACGGCCGCAAATCTCGCGCCAGATTGCTTCGTCTTGCAAATTCCTCCTGCCGTCGTTTAAACAAGTACCGATGACCCGAGAGCGCGACATCGTGGACGTGGTTGGCGTCGGACTGAATGCCACCGACACGGTACTGCTGCTTCCCCACTTCCCCGCTTTCGATTCCAAGGTGAGGGTCACAAGCGTCGCGCGCTATGCCGGCGGCCAGACGGCGAGCGCCGTGGTCGCGTGCCGGCGTTGGGGTTTGACCGCGCGGTACGTCGGCACGATTGGCGAGGACGATGCCGGCGCGTTCCAGCGCCACGAAATGGAACGCGAAGCCGTCGAGGCTCATTGGATCGAAGTCCCAGGAGCGAAGAGCCAGTTCGCTTACATCCTGGTGGATCAGCCAAGCGGAGAGCGCACGATTTTGTGGGGACGCGACGACGCGCTTGCTCTTTCTCCCGAGCGCATCGAGCGCCGATGGATCGAGCAGGCGCGATTGCTCCACGTGGATGGTCACGACGTTCCGGCCGCGGCGCAGGCGGCGCGGTGGGCGCGTGCGGCTGGGATTCCGGTGACGGCAGATCTGGATAACGTCTACCCGGGCGTCGAAACCCTGCTTCCCGAGGTCGGCCATCTTCTGGTTTCCGCCGAGTTCCCTGCCCGGCTGCTCGGCGAGAAGGATCCGCTCGTGGCGCTTCCGCTGCTCGCTCGCCGCTTTGGTTGTGGCGTAACGGGAGCGACGATGGGGGCGGGAGGGGCGATCGCGTGGGATGGCGAGCGATTTCATTACGCACCGGCGTTCGCTCTCGAAACCGCGGATACGACCGGCGCTGGCGATATTTTCCACGGCGGCTACATCCTCGGGCTTCTGGCCGGATGGTCCATGGCGCAGCGGCTCGATTTCGCCTGCGCGGCCGCGGGGCTGAATTGCACGCGCATGGGTGTGCGCGGGGGAATCGCTCCAGTCGAGGAGATCGAGGGGCTTCGGCGGACGGGGCGACGGCGCGAAGCGGCCTTTGGGCCCGAAGAGATGGAGCGCGCCGCGGCGGTGGCTCGATGATCCCGCTGAAAGTGTTACTGGGACACCGCAAAGTTCCGCTGGTGACGATCCTGCTGATTGCGGCCAACTTCATCGTCTTCGTCCATGAACTCGAATTGCCGCCGCACGCCCTGAACGGCTTTTTCCTGCACTACGGGCTGGTTCCCGGCCTCTACGGGCTGGCGATGGCCGGCCGCCCAGTGCCGTTTTCGCAGCTCGTTTTGCCGCTGTTCAGCAGCCAGTTCATTCACGGCGGCTGGATGCACATTCTGGGAAACATGTGGTTTCTGTGGGTGTTTGGCGGAGCGGTGGAAGACGTGATCGGGCCGTCGGGCTATTTGACGTTCTACATCGTTTGCGGCCTGGCGGCCGGAATCACGCAAACGATGTTTTCCTGGGGCTCGATGATTCCCACGATTGGCGCGAGCGGAGCAATCAGCGGAGTGATGGGCGCGTACCTGATCCTGTACCCGCGGTCGAAGGTGCTGACGCTGGTGCCGCTGATCATTTTCTTTTTCACGGCGCGGCTGCCCGCGCTGGTGATGATCGGCTACTGGTTCCTGATTCAATTCCTGAGCGGCGTCGCTTCGCTCGGCGCGCAGCAGTCGGGAGGCGGAGTCGCTTTCTGGGCCCACGTAGGCGGGTTCCTGCTGGGCGCGGCCATTGCCGTTCCTTTCCGCAGCCGCATCGAATGGTACCCGGTTTGAAAAAGTGCCTGGCGAACGCCGGCTGGTGTCCCGGCACGTGCCGGCGCGTCAGTCGGGCTGGAATCCCACCTGCGTCATGGCACTGATGATTTCCGGACTCTGCATGAACGTGTTCCAAACGAACTGGGTGCGGTAATTTTCCGCCATCAACATGCTGATGCCCAGATCGATCCCCAGCACCCAGCCATCCACCCAATTCGTGAGGGGATTGAAAGCGTCGGCGAAACCGTATGGGGTCCACGCGGTTGAACGGTACTTTCCATAAAGGTTTTGCTGCACCGCCAGCGTATCCGTGGGCAAAAACGGCACGCTGCCGGCCGTCGCACAGGGAACGATCGAACCATCAATCGGGCCCATCGCCGGCGGCCCTCCCCACGCGACGTAGCCGTTCACCGAATCCGAAGACGTGATGCCCCAGAAATCGTTCCCGTAATCGGGAAACTGGCCCGCCAGCGAGAGGCAAAACAGTTTGTGGGCCTGCGTCGCGGTAATGGAATTCTGGAAATAATCGGCGTAGGCGTCGCGCTTGTTC
>JAKAOH010000157.1 GCA_021812285.1 Acidobacteriota bacterium
CTACGCGATTCCCGGGTTCGCTCGCGGCGTGGCCAAACCGCAACTGGCGCAGAACGCGCAATTGCAGGCGGCGCTGCTCGATCCGCTGCCCGCGACCGCGCTGACCTTTCGGGTTTACGCGCCGCCGTCAAAGCCCGGCGCTCATCCGGAAGCGGCGGGGCAAATCCTGTTGCCGGGAACGAGCATGAAACTGGGCGCTTCGTGTTCCCTCGATGTATCTTTCCGCGTGGCCGCGATTACGCCGGCCGGTGCGATCGCCGCGGAACGCGGCAGCGATGTTCGCAAGCAGTTCAGCGCGCAGCAGTGCGAGGCCGTGCGGCGCGGCGCAATTGCCTTCCGCTACGAATTGCCGCTCAAGCCCGGCCGCTATCAGTTGGAATTTCTCGTGAGAGACAACCGCACAGCGAGGCTTGGCCGCGTGGACGTCCCGATCCAGATCCCCGTTCCTTAAACCGCTGTCCTCACCACGATTCTCTTAGCCCAAGAACAGATGGTGTCATCTCTGAGCCGATCCGACCAGGACCGGCGAAGAATCTCGGCGAATCGCTTGACGCAGGCGTAATCCACGGCGGTCGGTCAGAATTTATCGGGAAACAGAAACGCCCTTTTCGCCAGTTCCGATTGCAGCGTTTCCGGCTTGTAATAACGATTCAAAACGTCTTTCCAGCTGAGCAGATCGGGATTCGCGGCGGCGAATTGCTCCCACGACTGGGACTCAGGAACCCGGGCCATCCGGTCGTGGATCAGAAGCAGGAGCGCCCAGGTGATGGTTTCGTGGTAGAGGTTCGGGACCTTCATGAAGATGGCGAAACGGCGAAGGGCGTCGGCGAATCTGCCGATGGCTTGGGCGGGAGCGTATTTGCGGAAAAAGAGGAAAGCCATCTTCACGTGGTCGGCGTGGTGAAAGGGGCCTTCGGGCAGCGTGCAGGTTTCGAAACGCTCCAACCACTCGGCATCGGTCATCGCGAACCTCC
This sequence comes from Acidobacteriota bacterium, assembly GCA_021812285.1. GTDB lineage: Bacteria > Acidobacteriota > Terriglobia > Acidiferrales > UBA7541 > JAKASX01. The sequence continues at coordinate 975 of JAKAOH010000157.1, forward strand.
CAACATCGGCGCACGGACAAGCCTCGGCCAGCAGCAGCTACGGGAAAGGATTGGCTGGGAGGCCTGGACTCGAACCAGGATAACCAGATCCAGAGTCTGGTGTACTACCGATTGTACGACCTCCCAGCAGGGGAAAACGCTGGAAAAACTTGCTACGACAAGCCTTTCGCGTTACCGCGAATGCGTCCCGCCCCACACGCCCGCCGAGCGGATTGCTCGCTGCGCTCGGGATGACAGCACGGGACCGGCCCTGGCGAACGCCAGTAAAAACTGTAAACGGAGAGCCAGGAATCGTCAACTGCGGCCGGCGGGCACCAGGCGCTGATTGCGGACGTAGAAGGTCGAACCGCGCCAGAAGATGCGCCGCGTGAAAAAACTCATGACCCAGACGGCCAGGCCAAAGAGATCGCGCAGCGGGAGCAGCCACAAATACCGCTTCAGCACGTCGTCCTGTAGGCCGACGACGCCGATTTGCCAGGCGACTGCGAATCGCAAAACGGCGTAGGCACCCAGATACCCGGCGGCTATCGGCCAGGACGGCGCAACGAGACTTGCGGCGATGGCCCAGGGCAAACCGAAAGTAAATATAAGCCCGACGTGGCCCCAGGGTCGCGAATGTCGCGTGGTGAGCGCCCAGCGCACCTGATGGCGGAAGCATTCGCGCAGCGTCTGGCGGGGGAAAACGGTGATGATCGGCCAGCGGCACAATTCGACTTTCCAGCCCTTGGCGGCGATGCGATTGCCCGTCTCAAAATCGTCGGAGTAGTGGTCGGCGAGCGCCTCGAAACCACCGATATCCTCAAGCGCCTTGCGGCGGACGGCCATCGTGGCACCGAGCGCGAATTTGACGCCCTCGAGCAGCCAGGCGACTAGCACGCCAGGTTGAAACTCGGTGGAGTTTCCCATCACTTCCAGTTCGGAAGCGAACGAATCGCCGGCGAAACCCCGATAAACGCAGGTGACCGCTCCGACGGAGGGTTCGCGAAAGAGGCGGGCAATGGAAGTGAGGTAATAGGGTTCGACGCGAATATCGCTGTCGCTGACGATGAGGAAGTCGTAGCGGGCTTCCCGGACCATGCGAACGAGCTTATTGACCTTGTTATTGGCACCGAGATTTTCGGCTCCGACGAGCAGGCGAATGGACCGGTCGGGGAAATCGCGCATGATCTGGCGGATCACCGGAACGGCGGGATCATTTTCCTCGGAGACGCAGAAGAGGATTTCGTATTCGCCCGGATAATTCTGGCGGCAAAAACTGGCGAAATTCAGGTACGGGTCGCGATCAAGGCCGCGGACGGGCTTGAGGACGCTGACGGACGGGGTGAAATCGGCGGGAGGCTCCGGCGAGCGGCGGGAAAAGAAGCGATGGCCGCTATAAAGGACGAGCAAGCAGTAGACGAACGGCGTCAGCGCGAGAAGCAGGACCGCCCAGCGGAGCCACTCCAGCATGGCGACTCATCCCACCCAGACCAGCACGACGCCGAGTACGACAAGCAGAACGCCGATCCAGCGAACGTGGCTGACTTCCTCGCCCAGAAAGAATTTGGCCATCAGCGCGCCGACCACGTAGCTGAGCGCGGTAAGCGGGACGACGAAGCTGACGTTTTCGCGAGAAAGGAGGGTAAGCAGGGAGAAGAAGGCGCCGGCGAGCGGGGCGAGCCCGAGCCACATCCAGCCGCTGCGCATGGCGCGGCCCAGGACGCCGAGAATGGCACGCGGATGGAAATGATGCACCTCGCCGATTTCCTTCATCGCGCGGGTGACGGAGATTTCGCCGGACGTGCCGGCGAATACGACGATCCCGAGTAGAAGCGCGACGCCCATCGCTCAGTTCTCCTGGGTGGTGCGGGTGGGCGTGCGACTGACCAGAAACACGCCGAGGCAGATAACCGCTACCCCGGCCCATCGCACGTAGGGCACCGATTCCCCGAGCGCGAACCAACTGAGAAAGGTGACCACGGCGTAGCTGGAGGCGGAGGCCGGGCTGACAAAGCTGTAATCGGCCCACGACAGAACAAGCATGTAGCAGATGAAGAAGACGATCAGGCTGCTCATGCCGAGCCACACCATGTCGTTCTGAAAACCTCGGCGCAGTCCATCGAAAATGGAGGCCGGCGAAGCGATCGAAAAACCGCCGGACTCCCGCATGCCCTTGCCGAGCAGAACGTCGCCGGACGCCCCGAAGAGGATCATCAGGGCGATCATTACGTATGTTTTCAGGCGAACGCGCCGGGCCAGACTCATGCGCTTGGCGACTCGCTCTCCACCTGAACGGGGGGCGCGGGCTGGATCTCCGGAACGACGATCGAGCCGGATTGCGGCGGGCCCGCGTCGGCGGCCTTGCGCGCCCAGCGCCAGCGCTCCGAGCGCAGGCGGAGGAACGAGACTGCTTCGTGGTAGAGGCGCTTTCGCTCGTGCGAATCCCAGAGGGCGTTGCGGAGAATGCGCCACACGACGCGCGGGCGGAAATAATAGGAATCGTAAAAATGGTTGACGGCGGCCATCATCTGCTCGCGGCCGAGGCCGGGGTATTCCAGATGCGGCAGCTGGTGGCCGGAAGCGTCGGCGGCGGCTTCCGAAGCGAGGAAATTGCGGTCGCGGGCCCAGTTGTAGAGTTCGGTGCCCGGATAGGCGTGGGCCATCGAAACCTGAATGGTTTCGCAGTCGAGTTCCTTGGCAAATTCGATGGTGCGCTCGATGCTCTCCGGGGTTTCGCCGGGCAGCCCGATGATGAAATCGCCGTGGATCACGATGCCGAGTTGCTTGCAATTCTTGACGAAGGAGCGGGCTTGCTCGACCGTGGCACCTTTCTTGATGTTTTTGAGGATCTTCGGATCGGAGGATTCAAAACCGACGATCAGCAGCCGGCAGCCGCCGTCGGCCATGGCCTTGAGCGACTCGTAATCGCCGTGGACGCGCGAGGTGCAGCTCCAGCGCAACCCCACCTTGCCCAGCAGTTTCGAGAGAGCGATCACGCGATCCTTGCGGATATTGAACGTATCGTCGTCGAAGAAGACTTCCTTCACCTGGGGAAAGAGCTTGGGAACGAGCGCGAATTCCTCGGCGACGTTTTCGACCGCGCGGGTGCGCCAAGCGTGGCCGGAAAGCGTCTGCGGCCACAGACAGAAGGTGCACTGGGCCGGGCAACCGCGCGCGGTATAGAAGCTGATGAACGGATGCAGCAGGAAAGGAACGTTGTAATTCTCGACAGTGAGGTCGCGCTTGTAGATGTTGACGGCGAACGGCAGATCGTTCAATTCCTCGTGCAGGAGCGGGCGGGAGGGATTGTGGACGATGCGGCCGTCCTGGTCGCGGTAGCTGACGTTGGGAATCTGGGAAAGCGGCTTGCCCTGGGCGTAGTCCACAACGGCGTAATCGAATTCGCCGCGAACCACGAAATCAATATCGCGGCTGGCCAACAGGCTCTGCGCCGGCAGCACCTGGACGTGTGGGCCGACAAAGGCAATCTTGATGTCCGGCCGGGCTTCCTTCATCGCGTGCGCGAACTTGATGTCGCTGTCGAAACCGACGGTCGAGGTGAAGAGAACGACGAATTCATAATCGCGCGAAATGCGGATGGTTTCCGCGGCGGAAACGTTATGCGGAGGCGCATCGAGCAGGCGGCTGCCCGGCAGCATTCCGGCGGGATACGTGAGCCACACGGGGTACCAGAAGGAGGCGATTTCACGCGTCGCCGGCCACCGGGAACTGGCACCACCATCGAAGCCTTCGAAACTGGGCGGATTCAACAGCAGTGTCTTCATAACAGACGACATAAGTGCGTTCCTCCCCACTTAACAGGCTGTACGCCGGGAACAGGTCGAAGTCCTTATTTTACTCGATGTGCGAGACTCCCGAAAGGCACAATTCCGGTCGCGGTTCCTGTCGGCGAGACAGTGGCCCGGTTCGCACCCAAAGGCCTCAGCGGAGCAACTGGGCGAGTTGGCCGGTGGTGCGCATCAACTTGAGCTGAGCTTCCTGTCCGTCGAAACTGACTTTGAGAAAATTCAGCCACTTTTCGCTTTCATCCAGGCGGCTCTTTTCCACCGCGGCGAGAGTCGCCTGCCCCTGACTGTATTGCGACTGCACCACTTGCAGCTGTTCCTGGGCCAGTTTCAACTCCAGCCGAGCCACCTGCCGCGCCGCGTCTTGCAGCAGCGTCTGGCGCTTCTCCTGCCGTACTTGGATTTCGAGGTCGCGGCGCTGGTTGCCCAAATCCTCCTGCGCTTCCTGATAGCGGTTACTGGCGAGGTCAATGGCGGCTGACGTGCGCGACTGGAAAATAGGGATATTCACCTGGACGCCGACGTTGAGGTTGTTCCGCTGGAAATTGCGGTAGAACTGATCGTAATTATTGAATTTGCTCAGAATCATGTATTGGCCGACCAGATCCACGGTGGGCCAATAGCCGCCGCGCTGCCCCTTCAGCAGATCGAGCTGCGCCTGGCTTTCCAGTTCCGCCTGGTGAATCCCGGGGCTGTGGGCGAGGGCGAGCGTCATCAGCTGCGGGGTGGTGAGCGTGGTTTCCGGAGGCAGTTGGGCGTCTGTGACGACGATGGGAGCGTCCTCGGGAAGGCCCATCATCGACCGCAGATCGTCGTCGAGAAGATCCTGCGTATTCTGGAGTGAAAGGATATGCTGCTCGACTTGGGCCTGGGAGAGTTGGGCCTGGGTTTCGTCCATGGGGAGTTCGAGGCCGGCGCCGACGCGCTCGGCGGTGACCTGAACGACCTCGGCCGCGCTCTTTCGCTCCTCCTGGAGCAGTTCGAGCGAGCGGCGAATCTCGTTCAATTGGAGGTAGTCGGATGCGGCCTGCAGGATGACCTGATCGCGCGCGGTTTCTATGGCGACGCGCTGCTCGCGAGTGCGCGCCTGGTCCGCTTTGACCACGCCGCGGGCGGGCGGATCGAAGAGCTTCTGGACGTAGGACAGGCTGAAGACGCTGGGGGCCTGTCCGCCGGGCATCGAGGGGAAACCGTAGGAATAGGCGGCGCCGCTGCCGGTGTAGATATTGGGAAGAAAGGCGGAGCGGGTGACGCGCGTCTGGCCCTCGGCAATATTCGCGCGGAGCCTCGCAATGGCGATCACGCTGCTGTTATTGAGCGCCATTTCGAGCGCCTGCTTCAGGGTGAGCGGCTTGGATGGGGACTGAGCGCGCGCAGGCGTGGAAGCGGGGACGGGCGCGGCAGCCGCGGCGAGCGCCGCGCAGAGAAGCATGGCAACCGATACGAAAAACGTTCGCTTATTCATAGTGCAGAGATTCTCTGGGTTGAAGTTTTGCGGCCCGATTGGCCGGCAGGAACCCGAAAACGAGCCCGGTAAGGCACGAAACCCCGATGGCAAGAACGATGGAAATCCACGGCACGGGAACGCTGAAATTCGACGGAAGGAACGAGCGGGTGAGCGCGGCGAGGAACGCGGCAATCAGGACGCCGATGGTCGCGCCGGTGCCGCTGATCATCAGGGCTTCGAGAAGGAATTGATCGAGGATCTCTCCGCGCCGCGCCCCGACCGCCTTCCGAATGCCGATTTCGCGCGTGCGCTCGGTGACCGTGACGAGCATGATGTTCATGATGCCGATGCCGCTGATGAGCAACGCGATGCCGGCGATCACGAGCAGGACGATGGTGAGCGCCCCGGCGATATTTTTCACGGCGGCAAGGATCGCGCCCAGATTCTGCACCTGGTAATCGGCGCCGGAGCGATGGCGGCTCTTCAAAACTTCCGTGATTTCCCGCGTGACCACCGGAACGTCTTGGGGACGATCGCTGGTGGCGTAAAAGGTCTGCACGGATTCGTTGCCGGCGTAGGTCTCGACCAGAGTGAACGGAATCAGCGCCGTATCGCGGGTGATTTCCGACTGCCCGAACGTGGAAACGCGCTCCCGGAAAATACCGACGATGGTGAATTTCAGATCGCCCAGGCGGAGGGAACGTCCGATCGGATCCTGGTCGGGATACGCGAGCCCAGCCAGATGCTCGGTGACTTCGCAGACCTTGGACCGCATCTGCATATCGTAATCGTCGAACCAGCGGCCCTTCAGAATGACCAGATTGCGGACCTGCAAATAGGACTGGGTGACGCCAACGACGTTCACCGCCCGGGAGACGCCCTGAAGGTTGAGCGTAAGCGAAATCTGGTGCTCGCCGGTGATCGCAACCACTTGCGGAACCTGCTGCTGGATGGCGCTCAGATCGGCGAGCGAGATCTGGTCCGAGAGCGCTTGGGTGGTCTCTACGTTTCCGACCAGATTGCCGTAGACGAGATTAGCGCCCACCCCTTCAATCTGGCCAATGATGTAGTGGCTGCTGGTGAGCGAGACGGTGATCACCAGAACGATGCAGGCGCTGCCAATCACCACGCCGAGCATGGTCAGGAACGCACGAAGCTTGTTCGCCCGGAGGGCGTCGAAAGCCACGCGCCATGTTTCCAGTTCAAACATCAAGCGTTTCGCCGGAGCGGCGCGGCCGCTCAGTTCACCTATTTTTCAAGCCGCTTCAGGCTTTGTTTGGCGAAGCTCGAATCGGGATTGATTTCGAGCGCCGCGCGATATTGCTCGGCCGCTTCCAGCCGCCGGCCGAGTTTTTCGTAGACGTGGCCGAGCCAGGTGCGGGCGTCCGAGTGCTGAGGGTAGCCGCTACGGTCGACCGTGGAGGCGAGATAGGACTTCAGATACGTTTCGGCCTCGTTGAGGTTCTGGCCCTCGATCGTAAGGATGACGCCGCGGTAGTAGCTGAGGCGAGGATCGGAGGGAGCAATGCGGACCACGCCGTCGACGGCTTTCTGGAGCATCGCGGCATTGTCGTGAGCCGCGTAGAAATCCGCGATTTCGTAATACTCGAGGATGGTGGCGGTGGGTCCGGCGAGCACCTTCTGATATTCCGCCTGGGCCGCGGCCAGATCGCCGGTCTGGTGGTCGTATTCGGCCTGGGCGAGCGCGCCCTGAATGGGATCGAGGGCGCTGATGGCGTCGATTTGCTCCTGGGCCTTTTTCCGGCTGCCGCCGACGATCCAAGGGGCAGTGGTGTAGAACTGGGAGAGGTCGCGGCGAGCGGGGATGTTCTTGGGATTGAGCTCGACGGCCTGGGCGAATTCCTTGCGCGTCTTGATGCCGAGCCAGAGGCTGCGGCGCGAATCGGCCAGATGGCCGTAGGAGCGGCCAAGCCAGAGGTGATAATCGGAAATCTGCCCGTTGAGCCTGACCGCTTTTTCCTCCTGGGCCGAGGCCTGATCAAAATTCCTCAGTTCGTAATAGCAGCGGCCCAGCCAGTAGTAGAGATCGGCGCTGGAGGGTTCGGCGCGGATCGCGCCCTGGAGCGTTTCGGCAGCTTCCGCGAAGTGGCCGGTTTCAAAGAGTTGATGGGCGGTTTCGAGCGGCGAACCGCCCTGGGCCGCGAAACTGCACGTCGCGAGAAGGAAAATGAACGCGGCCGCCAGTGCAAAACGCCGCATCAGCGCACT
>JAKAOH010000158.1 GCA_021812285.1 Acidobacteriota bacterium
TCCGCCACGCCGTCGTGCATTCGCAGCGCCACGGCCACGCCCGCCAGCGGATAATCGATCGAGCCGCGCACGCGCAATTTGCGGTACGCGCCGCGCCAGCCGCTCGCGCCGCGCGGCAGGAAAACGCGCGTCACGATTTCGCCGCTTCCGAGTTTCATGCGCGCGTCGCCTTGATTCGTGTAGAAATCCGCCAGGGGAATCCTGCGCGCGCCGTCGCGCCCGGAGATTTCGATTTCGGCACCTAGAACGAGCAAAGCCGGCGGCGTATCGCCGGAAAACGTGGCCCAGCATTCCGTTCCGCCCGGCGCCACGTGGCACAGATCGCCGTCTTTTTTGATGCAAAACCCGCACGATTTCCGCCACGCGAGCGATTGGTTGTACCAGAGGCATCGCGTATCGAGGCAGATGTTTCCGCCGATCGTGCCCATGTTCCGCAAAACGGGCGAAGCGACAGCGTGGGCGGCTTCGGCGAGCACCGGAAAATCGCGGCGAATGATTTCGTTTCGTTCGATTTCCGCGAGCGGCGTGAGCGCGCCGATTTCCAGGCCGTCCGCCGACTGCCGGATGCCGCGCAGTTCGGCCACGCCGCGCAAATCCACCAATTCGCTCGGCGCGAAAAGCCGTTGCCGCATCGAAGGGATCAAATCCGTTCCGCCGGCAATCGCCTGCGTTTTGTGGTTGTCCCGCGCCAGCAGGGAAACGGCTTCTGCCAGTGTTTTCGGCCGGTGTAACTGAAATTCAGGCAGGCTCATCGCGCGTCATCCTTTGGCTTGGGCGCGTTGCCGCGCGCGGCCTTGCGCCGCAAGGCGGGATCGAGCGCGTGCCGCGCAGGCCCGCGTCCCTTGTAGCAAAGCGAGCCGCCATGCTCGCGAAACGTCGCGGGCTGCGTGGGGTCCACGTTGCCCGCCAGACGGATTTTCCTCGCTTCTGGTTGTTGCCCGCGCAATGCAGCCAGCACGCGTTCGGGAGTGAAAGGAGCTTCGCGGAGCCGAATGCCCACGGCGTCATGAATCGCGTTGGCGATGGCGGGAATCACCGCGGCCAGCGATCCTTCGCTCGCTTCCTTCGCGCCAAACGGCCCTTCGGGATCCACGCTTTCCACGATGATGCATTCAATTTCCGGCGATTCCGCGGCCGAAGGCGAGCGGTACTCGAGCAGGCCGGGATTCATCAACAATCCATCTTTCCAAATCATTTCCTCTTCGAGCGCCTGCCCCAGCCCCATCCACACTGAGCCGATCACCTGGCCTTCCACGGCGACGGGATTGAGCGCGCGGCCGCAATCGTGCGCGGCCCAGATTTTGTGCACCGTCACGACGCCGGTTTCCTCGTCCACGCTCACTTCCGCCACCTGCGCCGAATAGGAATACGCGGGCGAAGGGCCAACGCCCGATCCTTTGTATTTTCCACCGCGCGCTTCGGCCGGCGGCGCGTAGGAACCCGAGCCGCCGAGCGCGCCGTGAAAATCAATCGCGGCGACGACGGCCTCTTCGAAGGTCATTTTGTCCTTCGGACCCTCTTCGGCGCGTTTCTGCTGCACCGAGCCGCGCAAAATCTGGCCCTCCACGCGCCCGCTCGCCGCAACGGTCGCCGCTTCCTCCGCGGCGCCGGGGCCCTCGTCGCCGTAGGCGCCTCGGTTCCAAACGCAGTCGCCGCGCATGACGACGTCCTCGGAAGAGCAATTCATGCGCCTGGCCGCGGCTTCGGCAATTTGGCGTTTCACCGCCTGCGCGGCACGCAGCGTCGCGTTGCCGTTCATGAACGTCACGCGGCTGGAATAGGAACCGATATCGATCGGCGTGAGATCGGTGTCCGCGGCGACCACGCGCACGCGGCCGAGCGAGCAGCCGAGCGTTTCGGCGGCGATCTGCGCCACCATCGTGTCCGATCCCTGGCCGATGTCCGAAGCGCCGGTGTAAACCACAACGCCACCGTCACGATCGATTTTGATGTTCACCGTCGAATGTGGCATGTCGCTGCGGATGATCGAATTCGCCGCGCCGCTCACGTAATGGCTGCATCCGATGCCCAAGCCGCGTCCGCGCGGCAATTTGCCTTTGCGTTCGCGCCAGCCCGAGCGTTCCGCCACGCGTTCGATGCATTCCGGCAGGCCGTAGCTTTGCACGCGCAAGCCGTTCACCGTGACGCACGGCGGCGAAAGCAGATTGCGCCGCCGGATTTCCACCGGGTCCATCCCGATGCGCCGGGCCGCTTCATCGAGCTGCGATTCAAACGCGAATCGCGCGTTCACCGTGCCGTGGCCGCGCATCGCGCCGCAGGCGGGTTTGTTCGTGAGGACGCGATAGCCGTCGTATTGAAAATTGGGGATCTGGTAAAGCGCTCCGCCGAGCAGCGCGCCGGCGTAAAGGATGGTCACGACGCCATACGAACAATACGCGCCGCCGTCCTGAATCACTTTCGCGGCGACGGCCGTGATTTTCCCTTCGCGCGTCACGCCGGTTTTCAAGTCCACGATCGTGCGCGGCCGGCCGCGATGCGCCCAGAAGACTTCCTCGCGCGTGTAGGTGATTTTCACCGGCGCGCGGGCCTCGCGCGCCGCGACCGCCGCGATGATTTCGAGCGGAATCACTTCGCTTTTACCGCCGAATCCGCCGCCCACCAGCGGCTTGATTACGCGGATTTGCGACATCGGCATTTCGAGCACGATGCTCAGCTTGTGCTGCAAATAATAAGGAACCTGGGTGGACGACCAGACGGTCAGCCGGCCCGGCAGGCCCGTTTGTGGATCGAGTTCGAACGCGGCGAGCGTCGAATGCGGCTCCATCGCCGCGTGCGTGACTTCGTTCGCGACGTAGCGGCCCTCGATCACCGTATCGGCCTCGGCGAATCCGACCGCGGGATCGCCGAACACGTGGTGGTATTCCTTTTCCATGTTGTGCGGCCGCTGCTCGTGAATCAGATCGCTTTCCGCGCGCATGGAATCTTCGGGATCGAACCACGCGGGTAGCGGCTCGTACCGGACGTTGATAAGTTCCAGGGCTTTTTCGGCAATCGCTTCCGATTCCGCCACGACGCAGGCCACGTTGTCGCCCACGTAGCGCACCTTATCCACCGCCAGCGCTGTTTCGTCGTGGCCCACCGGCAAAATTCCGTATTTGTTGGGAGCGTCCGCGCCGACGGCAACCGCGACCACTCCGTCGAGCGCGAGCGCGCGCGAAGCGTCGATGCCGATAATCCGCGCGTGCGGCAGCGGCGAATGAAGGATTTTGCCGATGAGCATTCCCGGCATCGAAAGGTCGTCGGTGTATTTGCCCTGGCCGGTGGTTTTTCCCGCCGAATCCACCAGTGCGACAGGCTTCCCGATCACCGAAAATTCGCTCAAAAGGCCCTCCGGCCCGCTTTTTCCGCGTCGATCGCGGCTTTCACCGCCTGGTACATCTGGTTGTAGCCGGTGCAGCGGCACAGATTTCCGCCGAGCGCCGCGCGAATTTCGTCTTCGCTTGGATCGGGATTTCGTGCGAGCAGCGAATGCACCGCAATCATGAATCCCGGCGTGCAGAAACCGCATTGCGCCCCGCCCCATTCGCCGTAGGCTTTTTGGATCGCGGCCAGCGCGCCGTGCTCGGCGATGCCCTCGACGGTCAGAATGCGCCGGTCCTCGCAAGCGGCCGCGAGCAGCGTGCACGCGAGCATCGGTTCGCCGTCCACTTCCACCGTGCAAGCGCCGCAGGAGGAATCGTCGCAGCCGCGTTTCGATCCCGTGAGTGCCAGATCGAGCCGGAGCGCGTCGAGCAGCGTCTGGTTCGGTGCGCAGGCGAATTCGACGTCGCGGCCGTTGACGTTGAGCGTGATAAGGAGTTTTTTCATGTTCGATGAGTTGGCCCGGCGCGCCGGCGTCAGTTGAACCGCACGTACTCGAAATCGATCGGCTGCTGATTGACTCCGCGAATGGGCGACGAAATCCAGTTGGCGAACTTGCCGGGTTCGATCACGCTGCCGCTCATCAGCGATTGCACGAACGCGTAATCGGACTGGCTGGGCAGCCACAGATCGCGACGGCCGCGCCAGGCTTCTTCGCTCATCACTTCGCCCTCGGGACTGATGAAATGGCCGGCGAAATTGCCGATGGCGCGGTGAAAGCCCTTGTGCGGCAAAGTGAGCCGGAAAGCGAGCCCCGCGCGTTCCATGTTGCGGTTCCAGCGCCCGACGCCCGCTTCGATTTCGTGGATGTAGTCGTCGCGCAGCCGCTCGTTGAGCGCGGTGAGCGCCGGAACGCGGCGCTCGACGATTGTGCCGCCGACGACCTCGAGAATCGTGTAATCGAGGTCGTGCAGCAGGTGATCGTCGCCGACTTTCGTCTCCTCGTAGCGTCCCTTCAGGCCCGAGGTGTAGTAGCTGGCCGCGTTGGAGGAGGCGTCGCCGCCGAAAAGGTCCAGCGTGACGCTGTAGTGGAAATTCAGGTACTTCTGGATGGTTTCGAGATCGATCGCGCCGAGCGCGCGAACGTCGGAAGGATCTTCCACCTTGTTTTCCGTCATGACGTCGCAGGTGCGCCGGATGATCCGGCTGACGCCGGTTTCGCCGACGAACATGTGGTGCGCCTCTTCGGTGAGCATGAAGCGGCAGGTGCGAGCCAGCGGATCGAAGCCTGATTCGGCCAGCGCGCAGAGCTGGAATTTGCCGTCGCGATCGGTGAAAAACGTGAACATGAAAAACGCCAGCCAGTCCGGCGTCGGCTCGTTGAACGCGCCCAGAATACGCGGATTATCTGCGTCGCCGGAGCGGCGCTCGAGCAGCGACTCGGCTTCCTCGCGGCCGTCGCGGCCGAAATAGCGGTGCAGCAGGTAGACCATCGCCCACAGATGACGGCCCTCCTCGACGTTCACTTGAAACAGATTCCGCAAATCGTAAAGAGAAGGGCAGGAGAGCCCCAGCGTCCGCTGCTGCTCGACCGATGCCGGCTCGGTATCGCCCTGCGTCACGATGATTCGCCGCAGCGGCGAGCGGAATTCGCCCGGCACGTCCTGCCACGCCGGCTGTCCTTTGTTTGCGCCGAAATTCACCTGCCGATCGGGATCGCGCGGCTGCAGGAAAATTCCCCAGCGATATTCCGGCATCTTCACGTAATCGAATTGGGCCCAGCCGTCCGGTTCCACGCTGGTCGCCGTGCGAAGGTAGACGTCGTACGCGCGGCTCCCGGTTGGGCCCATGTCGAACCACCAATCGAGGTACGCCGGCTGCCAGTGTTCGAGCGCGCGCTGCAACACGCGGTCGCGGCCCAAATCCACGTTGTTGGGAATTTTGTCGAGGTAATCAATCATCGCCGTCTCCTTCTGAATCCACACTCAGCCCGCGCGTCAGACGCGCTCCCAGCCGAATTTCACCGGAGCGCCTGTGCCGTACACCTTCAGCGCGCCGTTCTCGCCAATCGCGTTCGGCCGGTTGAAAATCCAGTTCTGCCAGGCGGAAAGCCGTCCGAAAACCCGTGTTTCCATCGTCTCCGGCAGTCCGAATCGCAGATTCGCTTCGAGCCCGGTGAGCGCGTCGGGTGAAAGCGAGGCGCGCGATTCGATCGCCAGCCGCAATTCGTCTTCCCAATCGAGTTCATCGGGCGCGGCGGTGACGATGCCGGCTTCGACGGCTGCGCTCGGCGCGATTTTTTCGCCCGCGCGGCGGCGTAGCGCTTCGATCGCGGCTTCGTCGCCGTAAAACCGCGCGGCGATGCGCGGCAGATGGTTCACCATCGGCAGCGGGCCGAAATTCATTGCGGAAAGCGCCACGCTCGCCGTTTCGCCTTCCGTCACGTCCAGCATGTAGATGCGGTCGGCCGCCAGCGCCAGCTCGAAAAGCGTTCCCGCGAAACACGATCCCGGCTCGATCACCGCGAAGATCGAGCGTGAAGTCACATCCAGCCGCGCCAGCGTTCGCCGCAACTTGCCGATCGTTTCGCGCACGAACCAGTGATCCGCGTGTTCGGCGAGGAACCTGTCCGTGGCGAGAACGATGTCCGCGTTGCCCACAGTCTTGAAAATCCACAATCCCCATTCCAGATCGTTCGTGCGCAGGCTCAAAATCGCGTCGTCGAGTTCGCGCGCCATCTGCAAGGGCCACCAGTTCGCTCCGGCGGCCAATGCTTCCTCGACCGTTTGTGGCGCCTGGCTTTCCGGCGCGCGAATCGTGAACGTCGCCGTGCGCGCCGCAGCGTCCGTTTGCACGTCCACGAATTTGTAGTGGCGTCCTGCGACGTCCACCACGCGGTCGAGCGGCGTGAGCGCAACGCCGGGCGTCTGGGCCGGGCGGTCGCTTTGCGCGGCGAGTTCGCGCGCGCGCGATTTCACGTAATCGGAAAATTGTTGCGTCTTCACCACCGCGTCCACCAGGCCCCAATCCTTCGCCCGCTGTCCTTTTACGCCGTCGGGCGTGGTGCAAAAAAGATCGGCAATGTCGCGCCGCACTTTGCGCTTGTCGGTGACGCGTGTGAGTCCGCCGGTGCCCGGCAAAACGCCCAGCAGCGGCAATTCCGGCAAGCTCACGGCGGAATTCCGGTCGTCCACCAGAGCGATTTCGTCGCACGCCAGGGCCAGTTCGTACCCTCCGCCGGCCGTCGTGCCGTTGAGCGCGGCGAGGAATTTCAGGCCGGAATGGCGGCTGGAATCCTCGATGCCGTTCCGCGTTTCATTGGTGAATTTGCAGAAATTTACTTTCCAAGCGTGCGTCGAACTGCCCAGCATGTAGATATTCGCGCCGGAGCAAAAGACGCGGCTTTTCGCGCTCGTCAAAACCACCGTGCGCGTTTCCGGATGCTCGAAACGGATGCGGTCGAGCGCGTCGGCCAGCTCGATATCCACGCCCAGATCGTAGGAATTCAGCTTCAGTTTGTAGCCCGGCCGCAGCGGCGCTTCCTCGTTCACGTCCATCACCAGCGTTGCCACGGGGCCGCCGAATTCCAGCCGCCAGTGCCGGTAGCGCGAGGGATTGGTCTGGTAATCCACCTCGAATCGTGCCGCTTTGTCTTGCGTCGCCGCCGCGTCCACGCCTGCCTCCTTAGCCGAGTTCCGCCCGCAAAGCCGCGGCCAGACGGCCGAAATTCGATTCGATTGATTCGCCGGAATTATCGAAGTGCAGGTCCGCTTTGCGGTACAGCGGTTCCCGCGCTTCCAGAATCCGGCGCAAATCCTCGCGCGCCTCGTCGCCGGCGGCGATGGCGCGCCGATCGCCCTGCGCCACCACGCGCGCCATGTATTCCTCGGGCCGCGCCTTGATCCACACGGTGTAGCAATTCGCGCGCAGCCGCGCGTAGGTCTCCTCTTCCGAAACCACGCCGCCGCCGGCCGCAATCACCGCGCTCTCGTGTTCGGCTAGCACGCGGTCGAGCGCGCGGCTTTCGATCCGCCGGTAGCCCGATTGCCCGTAAAGCGAAAAAATCTCGTCGAGCGGCATACCGGCGTCTTTTTCGATCTCTCGATCGAGTTCGACGAACGCCGCGCCGCGCTCATGCGCCAGCCGCTCGCCGAGCGTCGTTTTTCCTGCGCCGCGCAGTCCAACAAGAGCAATCCGTTTCCGCCGCGCGTCGTGCCCATCGCCCAGTTCGCGCGAAAGGTGCTCGATCGCTTCGCTCAGCCGGTGCTTCGGCAGGCGTGCCAGGAGCCGCTCGATCTGTGTGCGGTCGCCGCTGGTTTCCGCTTCGGGAGCGAACAGCGTTTCGAGCGAAACGTCCAGCGCCTGCACGATTCGCCTTAATAGAAGGATGGAAATATTGCCATCACCCGCTTCGAGTTGCGCCAGGTGACGCTCGCTGACGGCGGCTTCGCGCGCCACCATTTTCCGCGTCATTCCGCGGCGATTCCGCAACTGGCGCACACGCCGGCCCAGGAACGACAGAAATTCAGCGTCCGTGGGCGCTCCCACGGCCTCGATCAGCGGTTTGTTGTGAACGAGTTCCCCCACACATGCAATATAATACATATCATCCGATAATGGTCAACGGCATTCGTCTGCGGTATATCGTGTCATTTTTTCCGCGCATTCCGCCCAGCGGGATATTTATCTAATCTATTGACAAATAGCTCTTTACATAGGCCTCCCTTTGTGGCCGAAACGCGGCACACGACCATCCCTTGATGAACTATTCTGCCGAATGCGCTATTCTTTCCGCTGCCGGCGTGTGGGGGGGAATTCCGCGCCGCGGCCGTCCGAGTTCCGCGTGGGGGAGGCATAAACAATGATGAAATTGGCGAATTACGTTTCCGGCAAATGGGTGGAGGGCCGCGGCGCAGGCGATGCGCTGCTGGATCCTGTCACCGGCGAGGAACTCGCCCGCGCTTCGACCGAAGGCGTGGATATTCCCGCCGCGCTCGCCTTCGCGCGATCGAAAGGCCAAGCCACGCTGGGCGAATTGAGCTACGCGCAGCGCGCGGAC
>JAKAOH010000159.1 GCA_021812285.1 Acidobacteriota bacterium
GCCTGCTCGCGCAGCGCCCAGCCATCTGCGGTTAGAATGGATGCTGCTCCATGGCCGAAACCCTCCTGCTGACGAATATCGGGCAGCTCCTGACGATGCGGGGACCTGTGCCGCGGCGCGGCCGCTCCCTTGCCGATGCGGGGCTCGTAAAGGACGCCGCGGTGCTCGTGCAAAACGGACGAATTGCGGCCGCCGGAACCCGGCGCAACGTCGAGCGCCTCCAGCGCGCGCGACGCGCCAGAAAAATCGATCTGGGCGGGCGCGTGCTGCTGCCGGGCCTGGTGGACTCGCATACGCACCTCGTATTCGCGGCGAGCAGGGTCGCCGAATACGAAATGCGCATTGCCGGCGCGAGCTACGAAGAGATTGCTCGATCCGGAGGTGGAATCCGGGCGAGCGTGAGGAAGCTCCGTGCGATGCCGGCCGCGGCGCTCGAACGGCAGGCGCTTGGCCGCCTCGGGCAATTCGCGGCGCACGGCACGACAACGGTCGAGGCAAAGAGCGGTTACGGGCTTGACCTTGCATCGGAACTGAAAATCCTTCGGGTCCAGCGATCGCTCGCGCGCAAGCAGCCGCTTGAAATCGTTTCGACGTTTCTTGGAGCGCATGTTGTGCCTCCGGAATACGCCAGGCGCCGGCGCGCGTACGTGGAGATTGTCGCGCGGCAAATGATCCCGATGGTTGCGCGGTACGGCCTGGCCGAATTCTGCGACGTATTTTGCGATCGCGGAGCATTCTCGGTGGAAGAGGCGCGACAAATACTAACCGCTGGCCGCGCTTGCGGGCTCGAACCTCGGCTGCATGCCGAGCAACTCGCGCGGACGGGCGCAGCGCGGCTCGCGGTGGAGCTGTGCGTGGCGAGCGCCGATCATCTGGATCGCGTGACGCCGGGTGATATCAAGCTTTTGGCGAAATCGAGCGTGGTTTGCACGTTGCTTCCCGGCGCAAGCCTCCATCTGGGCGTTCCGTTCGCTCCCGGTCGCGCGCTGGTGGATGCGGGTGCGATTGTCGCGCTCGCCACCGACTTCAATCCCGGAACGAGCCCCACGCTGAGCTTGCCGATGGCGATGTCGCTCGCCTGCGACGGGATGCGCTTGCGCCCGGCCGAGGCGATTGCGGCGGCTACGGTGAATGCGGCGTATTCGCTCCGGCGCCACGACCGGATCGGCACGATCGAGGTTGGCAAGCAAGCCGACCTGTCCGCTTTCGATGTGGCCGACTACCGCGAGATTCCCTATTATTTTGGTGTTCACCTTGCCTGGCTGACGATCAAACGGGGACAGATTCTCTACGCGCGCGATCCAAAGCAGGCTTGAGCCAAAGTGGGGCGAGCGGGAGCCGGCTGCCAGCCATTCCGGCCCAGGGCGCATCTGTTTGTGAAGGGAGAAAACGCAGGCCGGTGCGAGGAAGGGAAGCGAATGCCGAAGATTATCGAATGCGTGCCGAATTTCTCCGAGGGGCGGGACGCGGCCAAAGTGGACGCGCTGGTCGCGGCGATGAGCGCGGTCGCGGGAGTCGCGGTGCTCGACCGGGAAATGGACGCGGACCACAACCGCTCGGTGGTGACGCTGGCGGGTGAGCCGGAAGCGGTGGCCGAAGCGGCGCTGCGCGGGGTGGGCAAGGCGCTCGAATTGATCGACCTGACGCACCACCGGGGCGCACATCCCCGGCTGGGCGCGACGGACGTGGTGCCGTTCGTTCCCGTCGAGGGCGTGACGATCGAGGATTGCGTCGAGCTGGCGCGCCGAGTGGGCCGCGAAATCTGGCAGCGGTTCCGCATCCCCGTCTACTTCTATGAAGCCGCCGCGCAGCGGCCGGATCGCGTGAATCTGGAGGATGTGCGCCGCGGGCAATTCGAGCGGGTGCGCGAGGAAGTGCTGGTGAATCCCGACCGCGCGCCCGACGCCGGCGAGCCGCGGCTGCATCCCACGGCCGGGGCGACCATCGTCGGCGCGAGGAAATTCCTGATCGCCTACAATATCAATTTGAACACCCCGGACGTTTCCGTGGCGAAGAAGATCGCCAAGGCGATCCGGTTTTCGACCGGCGGATTGCGGTACGTGAAATCCATGGGCGTCGAGCTGAAGGCGCGGAATCTGGCGCAGGTTTCGATCAATCTCACCGATTTCGAACAGACGCCGATTCATCGCGTGTTCGAGATGGTTCGCGCGGAAGCGGCGCGCTACGGCGCCGCGATCGTCGGCAGCGAAGTCGTCGGTTTGGTGCCGCGGCGCGCGATCGAAATGACGGCGGATTTCTACCTGCAATTCGAGAATTTCACCGCCGAGCAGGTGCTCGAAAACCACATGGCGCAGGCGCTGGCCGGCCACGCGCCGCCCGGCGGCGCGGGAAAATTGGAAGCGATGGCGCGGCCGTTTCTCGATGCGCTGGGCGAGCCCACGGCGACGCCGGGCGGAGGGTCCGCCGCGGCGCTGGCGGGCGCGATGTCGGCAAGCCTGGGTCGTATGGTGGCCGGGCTTTCGCGGAAGAAGAAATCGCAAGCCGCCCACGTCGAGGAACTGACGCGGCTGTTGGGGGAATTCGACGCCGCGGCGCGGGACCTCGCTGCGGCGGTGGACCGCGACGCCGCGGCTTACGACGGCGTGGTCGCTGCGGCGCGGTTGGCGAAAGCGACGCCCGAGGAACAGAAGAAGCGCGCCGAAGCGCTCGATTCGGCCACGCGGCACGCCGCCGAAGTTCCGCTCGAAGTGGCGCTGCGATCGGCGGGATTGCTCGATCTGTTGCAGCAGCTCGAACCGGTGGCGAGCCCGGCGATGAAGTCCGATTTGAGGACGGCCGACGCGCTGGCGCGGGCGGCGGCGCGCGGCGCGATGGAGAATGTGGCGATCAACCTGGAATCGATTGAGGATGCCGGGTACGTCGCGGAAATGAAGAAGCGTGTGGCGGCGATCGAAGCCCGATGTGAACGAACGCCGGCCGTTGCCGCTCCCTGAGCGGCGAAAAGGGGACAGGAAGATGAGCAAGAAAGCGGCGTGGGGTCTGGCGCTGGTTGCGGCGCTGGCGATCGGGGCGGTTCCGGCGGCGCGGGCGAGCACGCTCGATTCGCAAGTGGTGGCGCTGTTTCCGAAAAGCGTGGGCGAATTCGCCTACGCGGATATGAAGGGAGCGCAACGCCACCAGTGGTTTCCGCAGCTCGAGCAGCAGATTCTGCCGGCGCGCTTCCGCCAGTTCGAGGCGTTTTTGAAATCGGCAGGGATCAATCCGGCGACGCAAGTGGAGCAGCTCGCCTTCGCCGCGATTCCGGCGAGCGAGAAAAGCCCCGAGGAAGTGCTCGGCGTGGCGCTGGGCGAATTCCAGCCGGACACGGCCGACGCGAATCTGAAACGGCTGAAGCTGCCGACCAAGCACGTCCACGGCTACACGCTCTATGCGTTCGGTTCCGGCGCGAGCCCTTACGACATCTTCTTTTTCTTCCTCGATCCGAACACAGCGGTTTTCGGACAGGGCGACGCCATCAACAAGATGCTGGCGGTGCGCTTCAACGGGGAACCCAGCCTTCTGGACAATAACGAGCTGTATCCCTTGATCGATCAGGTGAACGGACAAGGATTGATCTGGGCGGTGCTCGATCGGCACTACACCAGGCTCGGCCTGCGGCAAATGCTCCCGGAAGTGGCCCAGGCGCAGCAATCGGCGCTGCTCTTCCAGAAAATTCACTCGATGATCATCAGCGTGGACGATTCCTCCGGAATCGATACCAAGTTCGAAGCCGTTTGCGCGTCGCCCACCGACGCCGACAATCTGGCTGCCCTGCTGCAAGCGGGCATTCTGTACCGCCGGTACCAGGTGAGCCAGTCGAATCCCGCCTTCGCCAAGCTGCTGGACCAGGCGCAGGTCGCGCCGCGTGGCGACCGCCTGGACCTGGAATTCGATCTGAGCGAAAGCCAGATGGTCGGACTGATCGCGCGGCGGACGTTCGCGGTTTCGATGTAGGGACGGGGCAGGCCGGCTTCGGCGTCAGGAATGTGAGGGATGGGCGCCCGGCAGGAATTTCACCAGCTTCATCCGCGTAGCGACAGGGCCGGTTTTCTCTTCCACGCGGTCAATTCCCACCAGATGGCGCGCGGCCTCCCATTCTCCGTGGCCCGCGCCCGGTCGCTCCAGATCGATTTCGATCCGGTTGGGGTGCTCGCTGATACGAACGGTGACGCTTTCTTCGGCGGCAAGCGTGCCCAGCGCTTCTCCCACCAATTCTTCCACGGAGGTGATGAGCGCCGCTTCCTGCTCCGGCGCCAATCCCAGGTGGCGCGAGGTGTGCTCGATCGCGCCGCGGACCGCGCCAAGGGCGCGAGCGTCATTCGGAACGTGTAATTCGGTTTGGCAGTGTTCAGTTGGCGTCATGGATTGCCGATCGCTGGCCGTTCGCAGCCGGCCGTTTGCTTCGGATCACCCGCGCCGCCCGGTTCCGGGCGGCCCTTCCTTCCGCTTCCCGGCCTATTTGCCGGTGACCGGGAACTATATGACAGACGCAGCCGGTTGGACAACCTCGGAAAACGGTCGTTCTCAACCCAGGGAGGCGGGTGCGTTTGCGCCGGCGTCGCGATCGGCTCTCGAAATGCGTGAATTTGCCTTTTTGCATTCGATCCGCTTGCGCGAAAGCACTCGAAGGTCGTAGTCTAAAAGTCTGGTGTGAGCAGGGATTCGCTCCCCCCTGCGGGCCGAAAGAAGCGTTTTCTTCAGGGCTCCTCTGCAAGGCGTCACACCGGAGCACGGCTCGGGAGGCTTCGGATTTCTCCTTCGCCCTTCCAGTGGAGCGAAAGTGGCCGGCGTGGCGCCGGTCGTTGCCGCATTTCCCCCGCCTTTTTTGCTTCCTTGAGTTTTCTCGCGGTAGGTGTTTCGTCGGCCCCAACATATTTCCCTTTGAGGTGAGCTGATGGTTATCGGTGTTCCCAAAGAAATTTTTCCCGGAGAGCGGCGCGTCGCGCTGGTACCGGCGGTGTTGCCAAGTCTCGCAAAGGCGGGTCTGGAAGTGGTGGTGCAGGCGGGAGCCGGAGTCGAAGCCGGCTATCCCGACGCCGAATTCGAAGCAAAAGGCGCCAAGATACTGCCAGATCGGGCGCAGGTGTTTTCAAAGGCCGACGTGATCCTGCAGGTGCTGTGTTACGGCGCCAACGACCGTAACGGCGCCGACGATCTGCCGCTCTTGCGCCGCGGACAGGCGCTCATCGGTTTCCTGCGGCCGCTTGGGTCGAAGGAGATCGTTAGCCAGTTGGCCGCGACGGGCGTTTCGACGTTTTCGTTCGAGCTGATGCCGCGCATCACTCGCGCGCAAAACATGGACGCGCTCAGCTCGATGGCGACGATTTCCGGCTATAAGGCTGTGCTCCTGGCGGCCGACCGGCTCCCACGCGTTTTCCCGATGCTGACCACCGCCGCGGGCACCATTACGCCGGCCCGCGTTTTCGTGATCGGCGCGGGCGTGGCCGGTCTGCAGGCAATCGCCACGGCTCACCGCCTGGGCGCGATCACCTCCGGCTACGACGTTCGCCCGGCGGCGCGCGAACAGATTCAGAGCCTTGGCGGCCGCGTGGTCGAGCTGCAACTGGAAACCGCGCAGGCGGAGGACAAGCGCGGCTACGCCACGGCGCAGGACGAATCGTTTTATCAGCGCCAGCGGGAACAGCTCGGTCAAGTTGTGGCGGCGAGCGACGTCGTGATTACGACCGCCGTCGTTCCCGGCCGCAAGCCCCCCCTGCTCATCACCGCCGACGCCGTGCGCCGCATGGCCCCCGGATCCGTCGTGATCGATATGGCCGCCGAGCGCGGCGGCAATTGCGAGCTGACGCGCTCAGGCGAAGTCTCGGTCGAAAGCGGCGTCACGCTGGTGGGATATTTCAACCTGGCCAGCACCGTGCCGTATCACGCGAGCCAGATGTACGCCCGCAATACGGTCACGTTCCTGCAACACCTGGTGAAGGACGGCCAGATCCCGCTCGACCGCGACGACGAGATTCTCCGCGAGACCCTCGTCACCCGCGGGGGCGAAATCGTTCAGCCGCGCGTGCGCGAGTTTTTCTCGCTCCCGGCGCTGGGAAAGAATTAAGAAGGAGGAAGGCGAATGCCGGCGGATTTCATCATTAGCTTGTACATCTTTGTGCTGGGCGGATTCATCGGGTTCAGCGTGATTACCCGTGTTTCCCGCCTGCTCCACACTCCCTTGATGTCTCTCACAAACGCCCTGGACGCGGTCGTGGTCGTCGCGGCAATGATCATCGCCGGCCGGCGCGAAACGGAACTGGCGGTGATTCTGGGCACGATCGGCGTCGCCGCCTCCTTCAGCAACGCCGTGGGCGGATTCATCATCACCGAGCGGATGCTGGGCATGTTCAAGGCGGGTAAGGCGAACAAATCATGAATCCCATCGTTCAACAGCACGTCACCGATTTCGTCTACCTGGCTTCGATCATCCTCTTCATCCTCTCGCTCAAGTGGCTCAGCTCTCCCGAAACCGCCCGGCGCGGCGTGCGCGCGGGAGAGATCGGTATGGCGATCGCCATCCTCGCCACCCTCGCCGGCTCCGGCATCGTCCAATACACCTGGATCCTGGTCGGCCTGGCCGTCGGCGGGGCGGTGGGCGTCCCTCTTGGCTTGGTGAAGACAACGGCGGTGCCCCAGCGAACCGCGCTGAGCCACGCGTTTGGCGCGCTGACCGCGGCGCTGATTGGCATCTCGGAGTTTTACATCGAGACGCCGCACGTCACCAAGTTCGGCATGGTCGAGATCGCGCTCGAAGTGATCATCGGCGGCCTCACCTTCACCGGCAGCTTGATCGCCGCTGGAAAGCTGCAGGAAATCCTGCCGCAGCGCCCGATGACGTACCGCGGACAGAACCTCGTCAGCCTCGCCGTGCTCGCCGCCGCGATCGGCATCGGCGTCACCCTGATGTTCCAGCAGGAGATTGTGTGGCTTTTCCCCGCGATGGTCGTCATTTCGCTGCTGTTCGGCGTGATGCTCGTGATGCCGATCGGCGGCGCGGACATGCCCACCGTAATCGCGCTGCTGAACTCCTACGCCGGCTTGGCCGACGCCTTGCTCGGTTTCGTGCTCAACAGCAAGGTGCTGATCGTCGCCGGCGCGCTCGATGGGGCGAGCGGCTTCATCCTCGCGGTGATCATGTGCAAGGCGATGAACCGCTCCTTCACCAACGTGCTCTTCGGCGCGTTTGGCCAGCTGCAAACGGGCGCGGGCAAAGCCGTCGAGGAGCGCACGGTGCGCTCGGCCACGCCGGAAGACGCCGCCGACATCCTGAAAGCGGCGAGCAGCGTGGTGATCGTGCCGGGCTACGGCATGGCCGTCGCGCAGGCGCAGCACAAGGTGCGCGAACTGTACGACATCCTCACCAAGCAGGGAATCAATGTGACTTTCGGCGTGCATCCGGTTGCCGGGCGCATGCCGGGACACATGAACGTGCTGCTGGCCGAGGCCGACATTCCCTACGACAAGCTGCTCGACATGGACCAGGTGAACGGCGACATGCCGCAAACCGACGTCGCGCTCATCATCGGCGCCAACGACGTCTGCAACCCGGCGGCGCGGACCGATTCTACGAGCCCGATCTACGGCATGCCGATCATCGACGTGGACAAGGCGCGCACCGTGATGGTGGTCAAGCGAAGCCTCAATCCGGGTTTCGCCGGAATCGATAACCCGCTGTTCTACATGGACAAGACCCTGATGCTCTTCGGTGATGCCAAAAACTTCATCGGAGAAGTTGTTCGGGAACTCGGTCCAGGCTCGCACATGTAGGCTGCATTTCCCGCGAGCGCCTGCTCGCACCGTCAGGTCGCTCGGCCGCACCCGTTGCGGCCGGGCGACCCCGTCCGGCGCGCCCCGCTGCGGCACGGCACTCGGTGAACGGCGGATGCGAGCCGGCCACGCCTGCGCCACAGGATTTCTCCGCAAGGTGGCGCAGGGAGGTGAACGTTGAGCTCGGCACTGGCGATCGATCGCTGGCAATTCGCTTTTACCGTAACGTTCCACTACATCTTCCCGCAGATCACGATGGGGCTGGCGTTGCTCATCCTGATTCTGAAAACGCTCGCCCTGCGTACCGGCGACGAACGCTACAACCGCGCGGCGCGATTCTGGCTGCGCATTTTCGGCATCAGTTTCGCGCTCGGCGTGGTCACCGGCATTCCGATGGAATTCCAGTTCGGCACGAACTGGGCGCAGTTCTCGCGCGCGGTGGGCGGCGTGATCGGCCAGACGCTGGCGATGGAGGGCGTTTTCGCCTTCTTCCTGGAGTCGAGTTTCCTGGGCCTGCTGCTCTAGATCGG
>JAKAOH010000013.1 GCA_021812285.1 Acidobacteriota bacterium
ACGGCGTCGAAAAACTGGCCGCGCTCGGCCAGCGCCTCGCCCTGCAGAATCATCGCTTTCACGCGCAGGTCGGGAGTGGATTTCAGGATATTGTCGTTCGGATCGAGAATGATGCCGTTCGATTTCGGCTCGCCGAACGTGTCGATGGCGAATTCGGAGGTGTCGCCGATCACTTGGACCGTTTTCGTTACCGGATTGCCTTCCGTTTCCACTTTCATTGCGATCGGCATGTTCAGCGTGGTCAGGTTCTGTTCGATTTTCCCCACCACCTTGAAGCCTTTCGCCGTCCGGTAAACGATGTAATCCAGCTTGAATTCCGGAATACCCGTTGAATTCACCCATTGCGAGAAAAACGCCAATGCGTTCAGTTCGGGTCCCGCACCTTTCTCGGGAGGCGGGAGCGAGGCGAGTTTTTGCTGCGTCATCTGCTCGAAATCGGCCAGCGTGACGGTTT
This sequence comes from Acidobacteriota bacterium, assembly GCA_021812285.1. Classification (GTDB taxonomy): domain Bacteria; phylum Acidobacteriota; class Terriglobia; order Acidiferrales; family UBA7541; genus JAKASX01. Next base: position 455 of record JAKAOH010000013.1, read on the forward strand.
TTCCCTGGTATTTTCGGTAAAACTCGCGCAGCAGCGCGGAAAATGGCGCGTCACCCATTGACGTCCGAAGCATGTGGAACACCATCGCGCCTTTGTCCCGCACGATGGATTGGTACGCCGTGGTGTAAGGCTCCAAGCGCCACGCATCGCCGATCGGCGCGACTTTTTCGTCCATCAGCGCACCCACGGCGAATTCACTCACCGTCTGCCGGAACGCGGCGTCGCCCCGCGCCTTCTGGATGTAGAGCGCCTGGCTGTAGCGCGACAGGCCGTCGGAAAGCCAAACGTCCGCCGCGGAAGCCGGCCGCACCGTCTCGCCCCACCACAAATGAGCCACCAGCCGCGCCAGCAAATCTTCCGGCGGCTTCTCGCTCCACCGGCGCTGGCTCACCAGGAGCAAGCCCGACGCGAAAACGGTATTCATTGGCGCCACGGACGGCAGCTGCGCGACGGTGATGTTCCGCACGGGCAGCGGACCGAACGCGCTCGAATAAAAATCGATGATCCTGGCGACCATCTCCGCGTAGGGCTGGGCCGTCTTTTTGTCGCTCGGCTGCGTGTAAACCGAAAACGACAGCCCACCTTCGCTCACGGGCGTCAATTCCAGCGCCCCGGCGATATACGTTCCCGCATCGCCCGGTTTGTCCGCCGTGAACGTGTAGCGCAGCCATTGCTCGGTTCCCACGGGCTTTGCGCCCTGCGGCTCGGCCACCATGTCCGGAGCGGAGCTGCTGCCCGTCCCAACCACGGCGTAATTCGGGGGCACGGTCAAGTTCACCGTCGCGGTATAGCGCTGCCCCACGTAGGAAATGAGCGGAAACCAGCGCGCCGACAACAACAGATACGCCCGGTTTTTGCCAATATACGCCAGCCGCACGCCCGTTGACGGGCTCCCCGTCACGCCCGATAGCGGCCCGCTATAAGCGAAATCCAGCGTGACCTGCTGTCCCGGCGAAACGGTGTTCGGCAACGTCACTACAACGCCCAGCGGGGTGTCGGTGCGCTGGAAAACCAGCGACTGCTGGCCCTCCATCACCGTGTCGATTCGCAGATTCGGGTTCAGTTCCACGTTTACGTCGTGCGTCGGCCGGTCGGCCACCAGCGTCACCTGAGCCTTCGCCATCAGCGTCTGATTGCCGGGGCTCAGGATCGCGTCAATTTCGTAGTGCCTGGCATGGAAATCCGGGCGCGGCGGCTGATTCTGCGCCGCCAGTGTCCCCGCGCAGAGGAGCGCCCCGAGAATCGCGAGTCCTCGCGCCGTTTTGTGAAGCGAAAATGTTGTTTTCAAGGAGTTCTTCATCATCGTGGCTCTAAGATACCAGATTACACCCGTGGAGTTGTCTCGCACGACCTCGCTCCCATTCTCCCCGCCCCGGCGCTTCCGTGCCCTCTCTTGCCGCAAGCGCCCGGCTATAGCATCCCCGCAATAATCTCTGCCGCGCGCCCAATCGCTCCCGCCGGGCTCGGGCTCGCCAGCCGCAGGCGCACTTCGGCCAGGTCCCGCCGCGTCCGTTCGCGTGCGTCGCTGCTCTCGAGCAGTTTCCGCGTTTCCGCCGCCACCCGTTCCGGCGTGAAATCCTCCTGCACCAGTTCCGGCACCGCTCGCCGACCCAGCAGCAGATTGACCATGCTGTAATGCGGCGCGTGCACCAGCCGGCGTAGAACCATGGCCGAAACCGCAGAGACGCGATAGACGACCACCATCGGCGTTCCGAGCAGGGCCGTTTCGACCGTCGCCGTTCCGCTCGAAACGATCGCGCAATCGGCGGCGGCCACGGCGTCCTGCGTGGCGTTCTCGATGATGCGCACCTCTGGCGCGTTCCTCAGGCTCGGAGCGAAATCCATCGCGCCGAGCCCCGGCGCCGCGGCCAGAATCGTTTGCGGCCGCGCCCGGGGATCTTTTTCCAGAATCCGTAATGCTTCGATCATCCCCGGCAGGTTGTGTTCAACTTCCGATTTCCGGCTGCCCGGCAGCAGCGCCAGGATCGGTTTTCGCGGCGACAGCATCCGTTGCAGGCAAAATTCCTCGCGCGACATCCGCGCCCGGACCGTTTCCGCCAGCGGATGGCCCACGAATTCCACCGGCACCCCGGCGTCGCGATAAAATTTCTCCTCGAACGGGAAAATCACGATCATTTTCTTCACGAGTCGGCGAATTTGGCGCACGCGTCCGGTTCGCCAGGCCCACACCTGCGGGCTGATGAAATAAACGATGGGGATGCCGAGCCGCTTCAGCCGCTTCCCCAGCCGCAAATGAAAATCGGGCGCATCCACCAGAATCGCGACGCACGGCTTTCGCCGCGCGGCCTCTTCCGTCAGGCGTCCCATCAGTTTCCACGCCCGCGGCAGCAGCGTGAGCGCCTCCGTCAGCCCGATGACGTGAATTTCCGCCGCGTCCCCAACCAGTTCCACGCCCGCTTCGCGCATCACGGGGGTTCCGAGGCCGAAACATTCGGCTCCCGCCCGCTCGCGCAGCGCGCGCGCCAGTTGCGCGGCGTACATCGCGCCCGAAGGATCCGCGGAAGAAACCAGGACGGGCGGCGCGTTCGCCGCAGGTTTTGCGATCGTGGAGGATGTTTCGTCAGTCACCGGCGGCAAGCGGCGCGCTCAGATCGGGCCGGGGAACGCCTGCGCGCACTTCCTGATCCCGATATTGCAACTGATAGAGGCGGCTGTAAATCCCGCCCTGGGCCAGCAGTTCCTGGTGCGTGCCCCGTTCGCGCAGGCGGCTCTTGTGGAAGACGAGGATGCGGCTGGCGCGCTGAATTGTGCTCAGGCGGTGCGCGATCACGATGGACGTGCGGCCGAGGAACATCCGTTCGAGCGCTTCGCGAATCAGAAGTTCCGTGTTCGTATCCACGCTTGAGGTCGCTTCGTCGAGAATCAGAATCTCCGGCTGATGCGCCAGCGCTCGCGCGAAGCTGATTAGCTGCCGCTGGCCCACTGAAAACGTGGCGCCGCGCTCGCTCACCGGGGTGCGTATTCCTTCCGGCAATGTGTCGAGCCACGGCCCCAGCCCCACTTCCCTGAGCGCCTGCTCCACCCGCTCCGGCGAGATCTCCTCGGTTCCCAGCCTGACGTTCGATTCGATCGTGCCTGTGAAAAGGAACGGGTCTTGCAAAACCACTCCGAAATGGCGCCGCAGTTCCAGAGGATCGAGTTCGCGAATATCCACGCCGTCGAGCAGAATCTGTCCGCGCTGGATTTCGTAGAAGCGCAGCAGGAGCTGAATCGTGGTGGTTTTCCCCGCGCCGGTGTGGCCGACCACGGCGATCATCTCGCCCGGCTCGATGCGGAAGCTGACGTCGCGCAGCACCCAATCCTCGTCGGCGGGCTGCGCTCCGCCGCGATAGCTGAACCAGACGTTCCGGAATTCGATCGAGCCGCGGATTCCGCCCAGCGCGCTCGGCGAGGCCGGCGCGAAGGCCGGGGCCGGCTCGTCGAGCAGCTTGAAAATGCGCTCGGAGCTGGCCATCGCCGACTGCAGCGTGTTGAATTTTTCGCTGAGGTCCTGAATTGGCCGGAAGAATCGCTGCGCGTACTGCATGAACGCCACCAGCACGCCAATCTTCACCGCGCCCACCAGCACGCGTCCGCCGCCGTACCAGAACACGAGGCCGATCGCGAGGTACGCCAGAAATTCCACCGTCGGATAGAACAGCGCGAACGCCTTGATCGCCGATTTGTACGCGTCCAGATGCGCGCGGTTGCGCTCGGAGAACTGCTCCCGCGCCTTCGCCTCGCGGTTGAAGAGCTGCACCACGCTCATGCCGCTGATGTGTTCCTGCAAAAACGAATTGATTCGCGCGATCGCCACGCGAATGCGGCGGTTCGCGTCACGCACCGAATTCCGGAAAATCCAGGTCACTCCGACGATCAAGGGAAGCACTGCGAGCGTCAGCAGCGCCAATCGCCAGTTCATTTTCACCATGATCGCGACGAACGCCACCAGCATGAACGCGTCGTTCAGCATCGCCACGACGCCCGAAGCGAACAGGTCGTTCAAAGCGTCCACATCCGTCGTCGCGCGCGTGATCAGCCGGCCCACCGGCGTTCGGTCGTAAAAGGAAAGCGGCAGCGCTTGCAAATGCCCGAATATTTCCGTCCGCAGGTCGTACATCGCCCGCTGGCCAACGGTCTGCATGATGCGCACTTGCCCGTAGAGCGCGGCAAAGGAAACAAGCAGAGCGCCCAGATAGAGCAGCGTCACCAGGCCCAGCAAATGCAATCCGGCTCCGAGCGCCAGGCGGTGATGCACCACCGGATCGATCGCCGAATCGATCGCCACCTTGAAGAGGTAAGGCGAGGCGGCGTCGCCGATCGCCAGCAGCGTCAGAGCGAGCGCCAGCGCGACGCGCCATTTGTACGGCGCCAGGTAATGCAGCAGCCGCCGCGCCAGCCGCGCATCATATATCTTTCCGAGTTTTTCCTCTTCGTGCCCGCTCATGCGCGTTCCAGCTCTTCTTCGAGCAGTTGCTTCTGATACAGTTCCGCGTACGGACCGCCTTGCGCCAAGAGTTGCTCGTGGGTGCCTTGCTCGACGATCCGGCCATCCTCGAGAACCACGATCCGGTCCGCGCGCCGCACGGTGGAAACGCGATGCGAAATGATCAGGGTGGTTCGCCGGCGAATCACGGATTCCAGGCGCGAGAGAATGCGTTCCTCGGTTTCGCTGTCGACGCTCGAAAACGCGTCGTCCAGCACCAGAATTCTCGGGTCGCGCACCACCGCCCGCGCCAGCGCCGTCCGCTGCTTCTGTCCGCCGGAAAGCGTGATCCCGCGCTCGCCCACCAGCGTCTCGTATTTCTGCGGAAAATCCTCGACGTCGCCCGACAGGCTGGCCACGTCCGCCGCTTCCGTCACCGCCTCGATCGGAGCGCCGGGAACGCCGAGGGAAATGTTTTCCCGCAGCGTTTCGCTGAACAGGAACGTATCCTGCGGCACGTAACCGATTCCTCGCCGCAGTTCCTCGAGCGGCCAATCCTCGATGGGTTTCCCGTCAATCAGGAGGGTTCCCGCCGGCGCTTCCCACAGCCGCGGTACCAGCGCGGCGAGAGTTGATTTGCCGCTTCCCGTCGGCCCGACAATCGCGAGCACCGTGCCTTCGGGAATCGTCAGGCTGATATCTTCGAGCACCAGCGGGCGTTCTTCGCTTTGATGGCCGTTGCCGTTGAGCGTGGTCGGATAGCGGAAATTCAGGCGGCGGAATTCGATTTCGCCGCGCATCGCCGATGCACCCTGCGCCACTTCCGCTTCGCCTTGGCCATCCGCGGCGTCGCGCACGCGAGGAGCGGACGAAAGGATGTAGTCCAGCCGTCCCATCGAAGCCGCGCCGCGCTGGAAAATATTCGTCACCCAACCCAGCGCGATCATCGGCCAGACGAGCTGCGCCATGTACGCGTAAAAAGCCACCAGCGTTCCCAGCGATATCCGACCGAGCATTACTTCGCGCCCGCCCTGCCACATCACCAGCATGAAGGTCGAGCCGATCAGCACCGTCAGGGCCGGCATGAACATCGCCCATGCGGCGATCAGTTCCATGTTCCGATTCACGTAGAGCCGGTTCGGCTCGTCGAACGCGGCGATTTCCGCCGGTTCCTGCGCGTAGGCGCGCAACACACGAACTCCGGTCAGGTTTTCCTGCACGCGAGCCGAAAGGACGGCAAGCATCGCCTGGATTTTTTCGTACAGCACGTGGATTTGCCGGCCGAAATATCGCACCACGATCGCGACCACCGGCACGGGCAGGAGGACCCAGAGCGTCAGATCGGGGGACAATCGAACCATCAGGAAAATGGCCACGATCATCGTCACCAGCGTCGTCGCGCTGTACATCAATCCCGGCCCCAGCACCATGCGCACCGAGCTGAGATCGTTCGTCGCGCGTGACATCAGCTCGCCGGTCCGGTTCCGTACGTAAAATTCGGGGTCCAGCGTCAACAGGTGCGAGAGCAAATCGGCCCGCAGGTCGAATTCGATGTCGCGCGAGATGCCGATCAGAATCCACCGGCTCGCGAACGAAAAAATTCCCTTCACCACGATCGCCGCGACCAGCAGCACACAGCACAACGTCAGCGTCCGATGATCCGAAGCGCGATAGAAGGGAACCAGCCAGCCCATGAGCGATTTGCCCATCCCGCCGAGATTCGCCATCGGGGTCTTATGTCCCGAAAGGGAATCCACGATCGTCCCGATCAGGAGCGGCGGCAAAGCGCCGACCACACCCATGAGCACCAGCGTCATCATTCCCGAGAAAATCCCGCGCTTGTAGCGGCCCAGGTACGGCAGCAGCTTCAGCAGGCTCTGCCACGCGGCGCGCCGGCTGGCGGCGGGCGGTGTGACGGCGGTAGATGCGGCAGCGGCGCTCATTGTTTCATTTCGAATTCCGGCCGGGGACCGAGCGACGATGATTCCGCCAGAAATCGTCCCGTAGCGCGATCCAGCGATTGGTAAAGGCTGCCTTTCGCGTTCCAGCGCACTTCAATGGCGCTCTGTTCCGGAGCGCCCTGGTCGAGCGGAGTGAAAAACATCGTGAGTCCCGTCGGCGGTTGCTGGTAATCCATCTCCCAGGCGTTCACCGCGTCCCGCGGCGTTCCTCCCAAGAATCCCTCCGTGTTTTTCAATTGCGCGTCGGCCAGGAAAATCTCGCGCCAGTCGGCACCGTCCTGCTCCAGAATCGCCGCGCGCGACACCATCATCGTTCCCGGAGCCGCGTCTTGCGGCGTCGTCGAGAGGGGTTCCACCACGAGCAATTGGATGTGGCCGTCCCGCGCCAGGTCGCCGGAAAGAATCACTTTGCTTTCCCTTCCTAGAGCGCTTCGCGCCGCCACCCGGTATTCGGCGGTTTTCGTGGCCGCTTCCACGGCTTTCCGTTGCGCTTCGCCCGATTGCGCCGCGTTCGCGCAGCCTGCCGACAGCAGCAGCGGAGTCAACGCCAGCATGCCGACGAACGGCCGGCAACGGAATTTCCGCACCGGTGACCTTGCCAGTTGTTTTTTCATTTTCCCCCGGCGCTCATCGTTCGGCCAATATGGAATCCAGCCGCGCCTCGAAATTCTCTTCGCCTTCCGACCACAACCGCCAGCGGTCCACGCCCACCACCCGCTCGATATCCGTCGCCCAGCCCACCAGCTTCCGGATATTTTCCTGGGTTTTCTGCCGGTAATCGGCCATTCCGCCTGGCCGCCGCATCCGTTCGAGGAATCCCGCTTCGGCCGGCTCAGGCGAGCCGATTTCCGCCGCCGCTCCGCCCAGCAGCCCGGCGTGGCCAGTGAACAGGTGCTCGAATCCCGCGTTGATCCAGCAGTGCCCCAGTTCGCGAAACGCCCCGTCGTCGTAAAGTTCGCCCAGGCACAGGATTTCCAGCTTCATCGGTCCCTGTTCCCACCGGTCGCGCACGGCGTCGTAGGTCCACAAGTCCCAAAACGCCTCCACTTCGTAGCTGCAATCGGCGTGCGCGTATTCCGAGGCGAGTTCGGTCACGCGCGGCGCGTCGAATGCCGCCGCGCGCAGATCGCGTTCCACCAGAGGCGCCTCGTCCGGCCCGATCGCCCGCACCACCAGCGAGGCGAATTGCGGCTGGCTCGCGGTGAGGGGAACCGTTTCGAGCAGTTCTTGAAACTGCTCGATCATCGCCGTCTCGCGAAAATCCTTGAACCAAAGGCTGAGGTACGCGCGGTTGGACATCGGCAATCATTATAACGGCCTCGCCGCCCGGCGCATCGTGCAAAGACGCTCTTTGCGCCGTTGCGTCCGGCCGGAAACAGCGACGTTGAGGCGCGGAAAGCCCTTGGGAAAATTTCTGCACCCATCTTCCGCCAAAGCGCGCAGGAGGCATCCGCGTCAGGTCAACGCCTCTTTATATGGAAGATAACAGGTGCTTTGTTGATTTTCGGCCCGATTGTGGAATGCAAATTAGCGGATTTTTTCGCGGGCGGGGTCGCGATCGAGATCGGTGATCGTTTCCTTGAAGGAGCTGTAACCGCGCTCGGCGTCTTTCAGCAGCCGGTCTTCCACGGCGCGGCGCAGATTTTCTAGGCGCGCTTCGTGGCTCGCCTGGAGCATGCGGAACGCCTCGACGAGCGATTGCTGGACGGCGGCGAGGGATTCGCGGGATTCAGTGCGGGCGTGGCGCAATTCCTCCTCGACGCTCTCGTGCAGAGCGTCGAGCGAAGCAGCCACCTGATTTTGGACCTGGTTGAGCCGGTCCTCAATGGCGGCGCGCAGCTGCGGATTGGGCCCTCCCGGCTCGCCCTTGGCGCTCAGGCGGCTTTCGAGCCATTTGGCCAGGGTGTCGAACGTGCCGCGGAGTTCGGTGGCGAAACCGGAGAGCTTTTCGTCCACTTTGGCGCGGGTTTCGTCGCGCAACTCGGCAACGGAGGTATTCAGCGTCTGGTTACCGCTCTGCACGGCCGCGGCGAGCATCGCCGAAAGGCTCTGCTGGAGCGTATCGATCTTGGTGTTCATCGCGAAAAGTGGAGGCGCGATGGTATGCGAGAGCGCGTCATGCGCTCCGCCGGGATTATCCATCTGGAAGACGCGCACCGCTACGATCACCGCGACTGCGGCCGCCACAGCCGAGAAAATCAAAATGAGGGTGAGCAACACATCCCTCCGAGAGGTTTCCGACGAGAAAATAACACGGCGAGGCGAATGGTTCAACGCCCCCTAATCAGTTCGTTAATGCCTTTTGCGCGCAGTTCATAGTTCACGCCTACCCTCCATCGCCTTGAGCATGGTGACTTCGTCGGCATATTCCAGCTCTGATCCGACCGGAATGCCCGTGGCGATGCGGGTGACGCGCAGGCCGAGCGGCTTGAGGAGCTTCGAAAGGTACATCGCGGTGGCTTCGCCCTCGGCGGTGGGGTTGGTGGCGATAATGATCTCCTCAACCGAGCCGCCTTTCAGCCGTTCAAGAAGACTTTTAATATTGAGCTGCTCGGGGCCGACGCCGCTGAGCGGGGAAAGCGCGCCGCCGAGCACGTGATAGAGGCCGTTGTACTGGCGGGTTTTTTCGATAGGGAGGATGTTGGTGGCCTCCTCGACCACGCAGATCGTGCGGCGGCTGCGGCCCGGGCCGGAGCAGAAAAGGCAGGGATCGACGTCGGTGAGGTTGCCGCAGACCGAGCACTGATGGATGGATTCGCGGGCGGCACGAATGGCATCCGAGAGCGCGAGCGCCTGCGCGCGATCGGCGCGGAGCAGAAAAAACGCGAGACGCTGGGCAGTTTTCTGACCGATGCCGGGCAGATGCTTCAGTTCGTCTATGAGCCGGGAGACGGGAGCGGCGAAATCAGGCATGGCGGGCCACCGGCGAGGCGAAGCGCGGGATCAAAAGAGGCCTGGAATCTTCAGCAAGTTGCCCACGCCGGGCAAGCCACCGGCCAGGCTCTTCATCTGATCGGAAAGCGCTTCGTCCACGCGGCGGCCGGCTTCATTGACCGCGGCGCGGACCAGCTCCTGCAGCATTTCCTGATCTTTCGCGGCGAAGACTTCCGGCTCGATCCTGACTTCGGTGATGACTTTCTGGCCGTTCATCTTCACGACGACCATGCCGCCGCCGGAAGAGGCTTCCACCTGGACGGAATCAATCTGGTGTTGGAGTGATTCCTGCATTTGGCGGAACTGGGTGAGCATCTGCTGCAAGGCTTTCACTTCCATAGTCAGCTCTCCCCCGCGGGCTTGATCGCGGAAATTCTTCCTCCAAAACGTTCAAGCACCGCACGAACGGCCGGGTTTTCCTCGTAGCGGGCGTACAGATTTTCCGCCGCGGCACCGGAAGGCCGCGGCGAAGGTGCTGCATTCGTCGCCGTGGATTTCCGGCTGGAAGCCAGTTTAACACAGACGCGAAGCGGCTGGCCGAATACCTCGGCGGCAAGTGCGCGCAATCGTTCCAATCGTTCGCGCGTCTGGAGCATATCGACGAGAGAAGCCTGATCGCCGGGAAAATAGACCCGCAATTCGCCGCTGGAAACCTCCCATCGCGTCACTTGATCGAGCAGATAGCCGAGAAGTTTTTGCTGCGAATCGAACGCGGCGTCCTTGAGCGCCTGCACCTGCGCGCCATCGAGGCCTTCGGTTTCCACTTCCGTTGGTGCGGGGCGAGTTGCGGATACTTCGGCGGATTGTTGCGCTTCGGGCGCGGACGGGGAATGCGAAACGCTTGGCGAAGCCGGCGCGGCCGGCACAGGCGCGGGCGCAGCGGTTGCAACCGGCGCCGGGCGCTCATTGCGCTCGGGCGGAGCGGCGGGCCGCGCGGGCGAGGGGACTGGCGCCGCAGGCGGAGCGGCGGAAAACGAAGCGCCGGATGAACGAGCGTGGCTCGGACCAGCGGACGGATTCCCCGAACGCGCGGGCGACGGAGAAGGCGTGGGCGAGGATGGTCCCGCGGGACGTGGCGCCGGAATTTCACCGCGCAATTCGGCCAGCAGATCTTCAAGCGGCGCGAGACGCGCGGCGTTGACCATTCGCAAAAGCCCCATTTCGAGATGCAACCGCGGATCGGGCTGGCGACGAAGATCGGTTTGCGTGGATAGCAGAATCTGGAAGAAACGGGTCAAGTCCTCTTCGGTGAAGCGCGCGGCCTGGCGATCGAGGCGCGGGCGTTCGTCGGCGGAAGCGGCCACCATCGGCGAATCGGCTCCGGCGACGCGCACGACGAGCAGGTTGCGAACGTGACGAATCGCTTCGCGGCAGAAGGAATCGAGATTTTCGCCGCTCGAAATAATCTGGTGAACCAGGGCGAGCGCGCGCTGGGCGGAATTCGTGGCGACGGCCTCAACCATTTCGTCGAGCGCTTCCTCGCTCACCACGCCGAGCAGATCGCGCAACTCGCGATCGGTGACGGTGCGATCGCAATAGGCGATCGCCTGCTCGACGAGCGAAAGGGCGTCGCGCAAGCTGCCTTCGGCGGCGCGAGCGAGAACGGCGACGGCGGCCGGATCGATTTCGAGGCCTTCGGCTTTGGTGACGCGCTCGAGCGAATCGGAAATTTCCCCGAACGAGAGCGAGCGGAAATGGAAATGCTGGGCGCGGGAACGGATGGTTTCCGGCAAGCTTTCCGGCGCAGTGGTGGCCAGAATGAAAATCACGCGTTCGGGCGGCTCTTCGAGCGTTTTGAGCAGCGCGTTCGAGGCTTCCTCGGTGAGCTGATGGGCTTCGTCGAGAATCACCACTTTGTAGCGGCCGACGGCGGGAGCGTAGCGGACCATTTCGCGCAATTCGCGAATCTGGTCAATGCCGCGATTCGAGGCGGCGTCGATTTCCAGAACGTCGAGCGACGTGCCGGCGGAAATTTCGCGGCAGCGGTCGCACTGGTTGCAGGGCTCGGGCGCGGGGCCTTTTTCGCAATTGAGCGCCTTGGCGAGGATGCGGGCGCTGGTGGTTTTGCCGACGCCGCGCACGCCGGAAAAAATGTACGCGTGCGCCACGCGGTTCGATTGGATCGCGTTTTGCAGCGTGCGCGTGACGTGCTGCTGGCCGACGACGTCGGCAAACGTCTGCGGCCGCCATTTGCGCGCTATGCCGAGATAGCTCATCGGAGGAGCAGCCGCATTCTCGGCATGCCGGTTGCGGTGAGCGATTGAGGGTTTGCCCCCGGACGTGCTGTGGGGCGGCAATCGGGATGCTTCGCTTCGCTCAGCATGACAGGAGTGGTCTGGAGGAACTTCGGGACATCCACGGCACACGCTCCTGGTCCGCTACCGTTGCTCCCTTCCGGGCCTGGCGGAATTTGCGGGGAAGAGTTGCGCGGAGCCCGAAGTTCCACGGTGCAAAATCCTTGAGTCACGAAAGGCGAGTCTAGCACAGGGGTCAGAGGCGGGAAAGACAGCGTAGCTGATGGACGTTTGCCGTAGGGATTTCTCTTGTAGCGTGGAGAGGGTGGCAGAGTTTCGATTCTGGAACCTGGGGCGCAAGCCACGGCCTTGCGGCGGGACGGCTTGCGGTATGCTGGCTATAGACATCCTCCCCTATTCGCAGCGCCAAGCTTGGCCCCAACGGGCATAGGAGGAAGGCATGAGGCGGACTCTATCTATTTCCGCCGTGGCGCTGCTGGTGATGGGCCTTTGGGCCTCGCTGCCCGCTTACGGCAAACCCACCGTGCAGGTTTTTCGCGGCACCGAAATCCGGTTGGTGCTGCTCAACGGATTGAGCACGAGCGTCAACCGGGACGGCGATCCCTTTGAAGCGATGGTCGCCGCGCCCGTTTTCCTGGGCAACCAACTGCTGATTCCGGCGGGAGCGCACGTGAGCGGAGTGGTGGATCGCGTTTACCACACGAAACGATTCAACCTGATCCGCGGCCAGGCGGCGATGGTGCTGGAATTCAAATCCATCACTATCGGCGGCGTGCGGATTCCCTGCCAGATGAGCATCCTTTCCATCGAGAAAAGCGCGGAGAGCTCGAAACGGCGCAAGGATCTGAAAACGGAAGAGGGCGCCATCGTCCAGGAGAAACCCGACATCGTTGGCGACGTCGAGACCGCGGCCATCGGGACGGGCGGCGGAACGCTGGTGGGAGCGATTTTCAGCCACGTGGTTCGCGGCCTGGCGCTCGGGATGGCCGGCGGCGCGGCGTACGTGCTGATTCGCAAAGGCAAGAACGTGGAGTTGCCGGCGCATACCGCCTTCGACGTGAGGCTGGATACGACGATCACGTTCCCGGAATCGCTGCTGAACGCGGCAACGGCGAAAACGGCGGTGGGGCAGTAAGGGCAGTTCGAGACATCACAAGCTCATAGGAAAACTGTCTTCAGGGACTGAAGTCCCCGATTTTGAGCGGGCTTTTGTCGGAGCTGAAGCTCCGACCCCAAACGCACAACGCCCTGCGGTGGCATCTGGGTACCCGGTCGTCTTTCAGGTCAATCCGCTTGCCGTGTGTCGGACACGCAGCGTCATGCGGATTTCGGTTGTTTGGCTTTTAGCCGGGCTTCGCGCTTGAAGTAGCGGTAGAGGCTGGTGCGGCCGATGCCGAGGATTTGGGCGGCGCGGACGCGGTTGCCGGCGCAGAATTCGAGCACGCGAGAGATGTGCTGGCGTTTCACCTCTTCGATGGGGACGGGGCGCCATGTGTCGTCGAGATCGAGCGCGGCCGGATGCGGTTTCTGCAAGTGCGGCGGGAGATCGGCGATATCCATGAAGCTGGATTCGGCGGTGAGGCAGGCGCTCGAAACGACGTTTTCGAGTTCGCGAACGTTTCCCGGCCAGTGGTAGCGCAGCAGGACGGCCTGGGCGCGGCGGGTGAGGCCGCGAACGTTCTTGCCGTAAGCCTGGTTGTACTTTTTCAGGAAAAACTGGACGAGCAAAGGTATGTCTTCGATGCGCTCGACGAGGCTGGGGACGCGGACCTCGAGCGTGGAGAGGCGATAGAAGAGATCCTCGCGGAAACGGCCGGCCATCACTTCGGCGCGGAGATCGCGATTGGTGGCCGCGACCAGACGCACGTCCACTTTGCGGACTTCGGGCGAGCCGACGCGCTGGATTTCCCGGTTTTCAATCACGCGCAACAGCTTCGACTGCATGCCGAGCGACATTTCGCCGATTTCGTCGAGAAACACCGTGCCGCCATTGGCGTATTCGAACAGGCCGGGACGCGTATCGGTGGCTCCGGTGAAAGCGCCGCGCACGTGGCCGAAGAGCTGGCTTTCGAGCAGGGTGTCCACGAGCGCCGAACAGTTGCAGACGGCGAAGCGCTGGGAAGCGACGGGGCTCAATTTGTGGAGGGCCCAGGCGACGAGTTCCTTGCCGCTGCCGGTGGGGCCGACGACGAGGACGTTGGTGAAATGGCGGGCGATTTTCTGGACGCGCTCGAAGACCTCGATGATGGCCGGGCTGCGGCCGACGATGCCGTGAAATTCCAGATGCGAGAGCAGACGGTCCTCGAGATCGCGGATGTGGGCGCGGCGGCCGAATTCCTCGCCGAGGCGTTCGAGCGTGCGCTCGAGATGGGCCCAGTTCACCGGATATTCGAGGAAATCGTAGGCGCCGCGCTTGATGGCATCGACGGCGAGTTCGAGCGGGCTGGCCGCGCCCATCAGGATGACGTAGACGCCGGGATCGATTTCGAGAGCGCGCTCGAGAAATTCCATGCCGCTGGTTTCGCCGAGATTCATTTCGACCAGGGCGACGCGATGCTGGCCGTCGCGAATGCGTTCGAGCGCCTGAGCGGGGCTTTGGGTTGCGAAAACGGGATAGCCGAGGCGCTCGAGATTTTCACCGATGGATTCGGCCGCGGCGATTTCCGCAGCGACGACGCAGATGGAAAGCGTTCGCCGCGCGGTGAGGATTGCGCGATCTTCAGCGAGAAGTGGCATGTCCCGAAGACAGGCAAGAGCTGTACCAAATCCGGCGTGGTGTTACGAAGGCGGGCAGAGATCTATCGCTTTGAAACATCTATTGCCCTTCGGGAAAGCAAGTTAGGCCGTTTCGGAACGGCAGAGAAAGGCACGCAAACCGGCTGAGGAAAGAGCGAAGGAGCGGGGAACCGCGTGTTCCACAATGAAACGATTCGTTTCAAAAAAGAGCTTTTGCCAGTGCGCGGAAGGCGGACGGTTTCGCGCGAATTTGCGGCCTGAGTTGCCGTGGTGACGCAAGAGCGAAGGGGTGGTCTGAAGGAAGCAAGGCAGCTAAGCGGCGTCGGAGGGTGCGCCGGCGGCGTCGGCGGAGGCGGAGAGTTCCTCTTCGCCCGGCCTGCGAAGTTCGAGTTTGCGAAGCATGACGCGGCACTCGGACTGGTTGGGTACGGAGGCGATCTGGACGACTCGATAGGCGACGGGCAGGGCAGGGAGGCTGAGACGGGAATCAATCAGGCGGAGAAAGACGAGCAGGCCTTCGCGGACGGGATGGCGGAGGTGGACGATGCGTTCGCCCTGCTGGCTGAGCTCGAGCGTGGCCTTTTCGACGAAGAAACTTTCAGCGACATCCCAGCCGGAGACTTCGACTCGGTATTGCGAGGGTGGTGATTGCAGCTCCATTCCGTGGCCCGCGTCGAAGACAGCAGGCGCATTGCCAAAACGCGAGTAGAAACACAGAGGATCGCGGATGATGCGGAAAGAGCATGCTCCCGAGTGAAACAAATGTGGTGAAGCGGCCCATATTCTCGAAGAGATTCGATTTCGCATCGCGCGCGGGACGTCGCCGGCGAAGCGGCGGGCGCTCGTCGGAGTCTCGGAAAAGTGCTATACATTCCGCGATTGGAAATTCGTGAAAGGCAGGTGCGAACGATGGATGGCACGATTCCGGAAAAGTACATGGACCTGCTCACGTCCAAAAAGGCCTTCGCTCATCTGGGAACGCTGATGCCCGACGGTTCACCGCAGGTGACGCCGGTGTGGTGCGACTACGCCGATGGCTTCGTGCGCATCAATTCGGCGAAGGGGCGCCAGAAAGACCGCAACATGCGGCGCGAGCCGCGGGTTTCGTTGTGCGTGACGGACCCGGAGAATCCCTACCGATACCTGGAGCTGCGCGGGAGCATCGTGGAAATCACCGAAACAGGAGCCGACGCCCACATCGACAGCCTGGCGAAAAAATATCTGGGTGTGGACAGCTATCCGTACCGGCAGGCGGCCGAGATTCGGGTGATGTACAAGATTCAAGTGGAAACGTCGAGCGGGATGGGATAGGACAGGCGCGAGAAACGGGCGCAGACCGGAGGCGGCGTCCGGCGGCCCACAGCGCGCCTGGCCGGAGGGCGGAACGGCTCGCGTCGCTCAGGCGCGGGCGTTGCGCGCGATGCGCTGGATTCCGTCGAGCAGGCTTTGGGCGAGTTCCTGGGGCGACATTCCGATCGCTTCGATGCGAAACGCGTCGTTCAGGAACTTGGGAACGGGCGTCGAATCCAGGCGGACGACCATCAGAGGGAATTTCCAGTCGATCGCGAGCGTGACGGCAGCGGGCAGTTCGCGTTCCACCCAGGGCGCGCCGAGGCAGGCGCGCGACCAGAACAGCACGAAATGCGTCATCGTTTCGAGGGCGCGGCCGGTTTCCTGCACGAGGGAATCGGACCCGGCGAGCCGGGCGATATCGTTGCAGGTTTCCACGCCGCTCGATTGCAGGGCGGAGGAAACGCGGGCGACGAACTGGCGATTCACCGAGCGGTGGGAAAGAAACAGCGAGAAAGGCCAGCGGAAATCGGCGCGAAAACGGGCGCGGCTTTGCAGGGCTTCGTGGTGCAGCAGTTCGGCGAGATTCGCCAGCCAAATGGGGTTTCCCGGACAACGCTCGGTCCAACGGTCGGAGGAAATTTCTCCCGCGAGGAAAACGACGTGGCCCAGGCCGCAGCGGGCCGTCGAGGCGAAAATACCCGGCTCGACGCGGTCGCAATCCCCGGCTCCTTTGGGCTCGATGAGGCGGGATGTGCCGAGATTGGTGGAAGCGGGCAAATCCTGCCAGGAGCAAAGCTGGGCGGGATTGCCCACGACGATCTCCTCGATGCCGTCCCAGGCGGGCCTGAGCCATTCGGAAATCATCATTTTCGCGGGCTGACAGACGATCTGGGCCGGGGCTTGCCAGGAATGTTCGGCGTCGGTGGCGTAGACGACGCCGGCCGTGGTGAACTGGGCCCGCGCGCGGAGGAAACGGGCCGCATATTCGTAGCGTGGGCGGTGACGGCACAATTCGCGGGCGTCGCAATCGGCGAGAATCAGGACGCCGCCGGAGTCAATCAAATCTTCAATCACCGGCCAATCGATTTTCCACGAGCCGCGGGAATCGGCGAACAGACCTCCCTCGATGTAAATCAGATTGGGCGCGAATTCGCACAGGAGTTCCTCGGAGACGGCTTCGCGCGCCAGATGCTCTTCCATTTCGCCGGCGACGAGCGCGGGCAAGACGCGATGAGCGGCGAGGCAATCGTCGGAACGCGAGCGAATCTCGGCGAAAAGTGTTTCGCCGATTCTGCCGCCATGGCCAGCGGCGGACGGGCGGCTCTGAAGATAGAGCGTGCGCAAGGACATAGATGTGGAAGGGAGATCCCAGACTACCACCGGCCGCAATGGGCCACAATACGCCGCGCGAGTCCGCGTGCCTTGAATGCAACCGACCGCCGCGCGTGACGCCGTGGAGAAATCCGTTGACACATTCCGCGGGGTTCCATAGCATCGCCAGCCCGATGGTCTGGCTCGGAGAGGATATGCGAAGAACAGTGCAGCATGGTGTGAAACTGGCGGGTGCGTGTGTACTCCTAGTAGCGGCGTTCGTGCCGACGTGCGGGGCGCAGCAAGGCGCGGCGCACGCGCCGGCCGGCGTGCCGCGATTCGAATTGCCGAAAAGCGGAGCGGAATTGCGTTCGGCGGCGCTGGCGAATCTGTATTTCGACGCGACCGGGCGGAGATCGGCGGTGCTTGGCTGGCGCAGCGGGCGATTCGAAGCGTGGATCTATCCGATCAAGGTGCTGCAGGATTTTCACCTGGAATTTCAAACGGAGGGCGCGCTGCGGCCGACCGAAGGCGACGGCCTCGTGGCGCAGGTGGTCACGCGACCGGAATCCACGACGCTGGTTTACGCCGATCCGTCGTTTACGGTGCGGGAAACGATTTTCGCGCCCGACGACGAGCCGGCTATCGTGCTGCTGTTCGACGTGGACACGGCGAAACCGCTGACGATCAAAGTACTATTCGCTCCCGATTTTCAGCCGATGTGGCCGGCGAGTTTCGGCGGGCAATACAGCTATTGGGTGAACCGCGACAAGGCGTTCGCGCTCACCGACGCGACGAACCTGCCGACCGCGCTCGTCGGGTCGCCGGCGGCGTCGGCCTATACGCAGTTCGTCGGCCACCGGCTGGCGAGCGGCGAGACGGAATTCGATATGCACGTGACGCCGGGCGAGGCGCGCGCTTCGCTTTTCCCCGTGGTGATGGCGCTCGGAATGAAAAACCTCGAGCAGGCGGAAGGCGTTTACGGCAGGGTGCTGCGCGAGCTTCCCGCGTTGTATCGGGCTCGTGTGGACGACGCGCGAAATTTTCTGGCGCGCACCACGCAAATCGAGACACCAGACCGGAAATGGAATCGCGCCTGGCTATGGGCGAAGCTCGCGCTGAATGCGGGCTGGGTGTGCCATCCGGGCATGGGCTGCGGGATGGTGGCCGGCTACGCGCCATCGGGCGCGAGCCAGCGGCCGGGATTCGACTGGTGGTTCGGCGGCGACGCGCTGATGAACGGATGGGCGCTCGAGGATTATGGAGACCTGACGGGCGCGCAACAGGCGCTGCGCTTCCTGAAACAGCACCAGCGCGGCGACGGCAAAATGATGCACGAGATGACGCAGAGCGTCGGGCTGGTGGATTGGTTCGGCAAATACGATTTTGCTTACTACCACGCGGATACGACGCCGATGTATCTCTACGCGCTCGATCGGTACTGGCGGCGAAGCGGCAACCGCGAATTTCTCACGGAATTCTGGCCTTCGGCGCAAAAGGCCTACGCGTATTGCCTTTCGACGCTCGATCCCGACGGGCTGATGAACAATACGAAGGCCGGGCTGGCGGCCGTGGAAGTGGGCGTGCTGCGCGACAAGGTGGTGAAGGACGTTTACCTCGAAGGCTTCTGGCTGGCCGCGCTCAACTCGATGCACGATCTGGCCACGGCGATGGGAGACTCGCAACTCGCCGCCGATGCTTCCACGCGGCTTGCGCGAGCGGAGCATTCGATCGCGACGCAGTGGTGGAACGCGAAAAGCGACCGGCTCGTTTTTGGGCTGACGGCGAGCGGGAAACAGGCGGCGTTCGATGGGAGTTGGCCGGCGGTGCTGCTCGCGCTGGAGCCGCAGGCGATTGGGGCGCGGAAGGCTTTCAAGGCGACCGCGGCATTCGCGCGGCCCGATTTGGCCACCGATTGGGGCTCGCGCTGGCTTTCGAATGAAAATCCGCTCTACGATTCCGTCAGTTACAACAATGGCAGCGTGTGGCCGTTCATCAGCGGATTGGTGGCGCTGGCGCAATATCGCAACGAGCAGCCGCTTGCGGGCTTCGCCACATGGAGTGCGATCGCTCAACTCACCGGAATCGAAACACCCGGCGCTCTGCCCGAGCAGATGACCGGCGATCGGTACATTCCGCAATCGCGCGCGGTGCCACACCAGCTGTTCTCGTCCATGGGCGTCGTCGTTCCGCTGGCGCGGGGAATTCTGGGGCTCAGCCCCGACGCGCCGCGGGATGAACTCACGTTTCGGCCAGCGCTGCCGGCGCAGTGGCCATGGGTGCGATTCGAAAACGTCGCGTTCGGAACGCACCTTCTAAGCGGGGAAATCAGCCAGGCGGACACGGAGATGAATTTACGTATCGAGGACAATTTGCCGAGGCCGCTCAATGTGCATTTCTCGCCGGCTTTGCCGTGGGGCGCGCGGGTGACTCGAGTTACCGTAAATGGGATACCGGTTGCGTTCCGCCAACGGGATTCGAGCGCGCTCTCGATCGTCTCCGTCCGTTTCCGGTTTGAGCGCAAGGCCGACGTCGCCGTCGATTACACGGGCGGAATCGCGATTGTCCCTCCGGTGCCGCATCCGCAGCCCGGTGCTCGCTCCGTGCAGCTGAAGATTTTGAGCGTCGAACAGCAAATCGCCGGGAACCATGGCGTGATTACACTGACTGTGGCGGGACGCGGCGGCAGGCGCTACGCGCTCGACGCAATCACGCCGTTGCGGTCGGTATCGGCCGACGGAGCGGTCGTCGAGCGGACGGCGCAAGGAATTCGTCTGGGACTGTCGTTCGGGGGTTCCGGATATGTCGAGCGAAAGATCGAATTGCACTTCTGATCGGGTTTGGCGCCGCGTTGCCCTATGCGGATTACTCTTTGCCGTGCCGCTGGCGAGGATGATGATTGATTTTCAGGGCCGAGCCAAGTCGCTTTTGCTTGCCTCTCCAGGAATCTTCGCCACTGGAACGCAGTGCAATCTTGGCGGGAACCGAATTCGAACGGAGCAGGGAATCACCCCACCGCAAAGAGAATTCTGGTTCCGGGGCCTGGACTCGAACCAGGATAACCAGATCCAAAGTCTGGTGGCCTACCGGTTAGCCGACCCCGGAACGGCAAAGCGCGGAAAGCTGCGCGCGGCGGATCGGCCGTGGTGATCTCGCCAGGCCAATCGGACCGGTGTTCATCATACCGAAAGAAACGAACTTGCGGCCAGAGACGATACCCGTATCGTTCGTTGCGCCCGGCAAGAGAGGGCGGGAGCAACGATCAGCCCTGCGGTTTTTTCGGCGCGGGACGGGCGAACCGGAAGGGCTGCTTTGCCCCAGCGGCGGTCTAACGAAATGGCATGGGCGGAATGCGTCTTCCCCGTCACGCTTTTGCCCTGTTGCATGCAAACAGCCCGAAAATAGCCGCCGCCAAGGCAAAAATCACCCCGTCCTTCCGCAGGAAGGGGCTTCGATTGGATTGTGCCTCACCCGGACAAGGCTGCGCCGCGGCCCCACTACAAAGGATTCCCTGCCTGCCAGAAACGAATGGAGTGCCGCGCCGCGGGTTACCTCTCAGTGAATGCGAACATCGAGTTCGGCCGCCAACGGGCCTTCTTCAACCTCCCCACCTTGGAGCAGACATTCCCGAATCTGACGCTTTTTCTCTTCCCATAGATGGGACCACAGGATGGCCTTCTTTTTAAGAATGCGCTCTTCGGCGAGGTCGGCCTGAGTGACGCGCCTCGTCTTTCTGGGAAACTGCAGGACGCTGTTCATGGGCCCCCTCGTGGGGCCGTTCTGCCAGCTGGCTCGCGATACGGGCAAAATCTTCGGCCGGAATAGTTACTTCATGATAAATACCGCGACTGCTCTTGCGCCGGCCTACACGGCTGCCTTTGCTCCGGTCGGCGGGACGCGCCGCCCACTCGATCAGCGTCTGGGAATCTCCCGCCCGGCGGATCTGCTTCATCGCCCAAGCGAGGAGGCGCTCGGAAAGATTGCTGGTTGTGCGGCCTTCAGAGCGGGCTTGGTCCTGCAGTTCCCGTTTCAGCTCGGGGGGAGCCATGACGCCGATATTAACCCGGTGTTCACCCATAAAGGTCCGCCCAAACTCTACCGGAAGTGGCCAGGATAAAAAACCTGCTTGACACATTAATGTGTTTATATGGCATTAGTGATATGCACGGATGGTTATTAATGACTTGACTATAAACCTCACGTATGCATCGTTCCGGCACCATTTTTATCCCTGCCACAACCGAAAGGTGGCACGCCATGAAGCCAGCATCCGTTCAAGAGTCTTCCTCCTGCGGTTCCGCAACTTTGCCGTACCGCTTCCACCACGCCCCCTCTTCCTCTCCCGGACTTGGTTCCAGGGAAGCGGCGGAGTCGGAGCCCGTCGTGCAGACCGTTTACCTACTGGCGCTGGTGGTCCTGTGGATAGTCATCGTGTACCTGGAGCTGTGGCCGGCGCTAAGCGTTGCGTGGATGCGGGCGGCCAGGCAAGTGTCTCGCTGATTGCTGGAAACAAGCCGAATACGAGGTGCTCTCATGTTTGTAAGCGAACCTTCGATGTTGCGCTGTTCCTTTTGTGGGGGCGAAGTGCAAGAACGAAGCGAATGGGGTGTGCGTTGGTTCGAGTGCAACTCCTGCGGTTCCCCGAAGCGGATGACGATTCCTCAGCCCGGCCCTTACCGGAATGTCCGCGTGCCTCGCGTCAACGCCATGGTTTCCCTGTCGGATCAGCCCGGCGCTTCTGGAGTGCGTCGAAGGTGCCGATTCCCTCGCTGGATGCGGGGCGTTCCCGGCGCACCTTCAGGGTCTCGGCGTGGTTCGCAGGCGACTTCGCCCGGCACAGGCGTGCATCAGAGCCTGCGTCCAATCTCGGGGGAAATGAGGTGGCGCCAATGAACGGTTTCGTGAAATTACGCCGGGGCTTGGCGGAACACGTTCGCTCTGGCCGGATGAACCTGAGCGAACACGGAGCCTTCACTCTTCTTCTTCAATTGTCTGATTATTCGACGGGACGTTGGCATGGCACGCAGCGTTCCTTCGCGCTTGCGGCGGGAATCAGTTCGGGATCGGCTTGGAAGCTGCTTACTTCACTCGAACGGAAAGGATATCTGAGGTGGAATCGCGCCTGCGGGTTTGTGGAAATTCCGAAATTTTCTGTGGAGAACGCGCGGCAAAAGCCTGTGCAAAATTCAGTGGAAACGCCCACCGTCCATGGTTGCCATGGTCAACCGGTTAACCGCATTGGTCGTTCCGCTGACCAGCTTAAAAGAAATATAAGAAATCCTTGGAAAAGGCGGTCCGCGGTGAATGTTTCTTCTGAAGGCCGCGTACTTCCGTCCGGGTGTTCGGAAAGGCCTGACTGCGAGGAAATACCCCTGCGGAATCAGATCGCTCTTTCCATACACGATCTTGCTCAAAGGAAATCGGTATCGCGGGCCTTCCATCCGCCGCTGCCCACGCGTGTGCGTTCTGGGCCAGCAGTTCTGCCTTTCTTTCCGAGACGGAATCCGCCGTGAAAAGCACGTATCGGAAGGTTCGTTCCAAGCCCTTTCGAAGGATGAGTGAAGAGGAATGGCGTGGTCGGTGAAGACCCTCAGGTGAACGACGGAGAAAGTGACTCGGTGAGCGCGCTTTGCAGTAAATCGATCTGGGCGATAGTGAGCGACAAGCCGCACGGTTCGCGTCTAAAGTACATGAGCGGCTGCCGGTGCTTGGCTTGTCGCGTGGCCAATGCGCGCTACGAGGGCTGGAGAGTTCACGCCCGCCAAGAGGGCGACTGGAACGGGGTCATTCCCGCCGGCCGCGCGCGGCGTCATCTGAAATTGCTTTCTCGCGTCGGAATCGGCCGTCGGACGGTGGCGGAAATTTCCGGTGTACCGCAGTCTCTCGTTCACCAGATCAAGACGGGGCGGCGCCGGCGCATTCGCGCCAGAACCGAACGCCGTATTTTCCTAGTAACCGGGAAGGCGATGAATGAGGCTCGCCTGGTCCGCGCTGATTCGACTTGGCGCATGATTGGGCGCCTGGTTGAGGATGGATTTTCGAAGGCGGAAATCGCCCGGCGTCTTGGGTTTCGTTTCCCGGGTCTCCAGATCAGGCGAACGCGTGTACGCGCGCGCACCGCCGTCCGCGTCGCACGGTTTTACCGCCGGATCATGGTTGCTTGAGGGGAAAGGGAATTGAACCCCCAAAGCGGGCAGGTGCTGGAGGTGCCAGCATACTCGGTGTAGTTGGTCTCGGGCTGTTCGGGATGCTTCTCGGTTAGTGGAGTTATTGTTTACTTCCTGGCAAGGAAGGCTGCCAACTTTTCCAGCCCGCCGCACAAAACGCCGCTCTCACTTTCTTCGCGCGAGCTGCGGCGTCGTCGATTGCCTTCTTCACGATTTCCTCCACGTCTTCCTGTGCCTCATCGGCGCGGAGCACCTGAATTGTGTGTACGCTTCGTGTCCCTAATTCGTCCTCGATCGTCACGTAGACGGCCGCGGCCGCCGGATCGAATCTTCGGTTGATTTCTCTCGCCATAGCGCTTCCTCACCGCCAGCGGTGAATCTGGCGTCCTCCTCTGTCGCTAAATCAGCTTCATGTTGTGCACGCGAATCCCGTTGGCCCAATAAACGCTCTGCGGTTTCACGCGCACAACCATTTTTTGCGAAGCACGCCACGTCTGTCCCACCCGCCGGATAGCAGAAACGAGGCCTTCGCGCCCGACCTCGGCCAGATCCCCCGGCCGTAATTCTTCTGCGCTCCGAAAAACGGAAACCAGCGTGCCGGGGGCCAACGCCAGCCGTGCGCCGGATTCCAGTTCGATTTCCACCCACTGCCGGCATTCTTCGACGTGCAGACTCGCTGAGGAGTTCTCGGGAAAACTCAGTTCCGTTCCCACTTCCGTACAGCCTCCCGTGCCCCAGTTTGCGCCGCCCCCTCCCGAAGTGCCGCCCGTCCCTCCAGAGGCTACAGTCGTTACCTTGCCGCTAAAAATATAGGAATCCGCAACCGAATGCTGAAGGGTGGTGAAAGCGAGATAAACTTGCCCCGCGGTGTCCCAGACCACGTAATACGTAGTCGAATAAGCCAGTCCCGTGATCGTCCCGGCGGGAACCGTTCGCGTCCCTTGCCCGTAACTCTGCATCCAGGAACTGCCCACACCACCCGGCCCATAAATACGGATCGTTGCCGTGCCGTTTCCGGCGTCGACCGAATCCACCGTTGCATTATTCACGGTATTAGAGGGCGGATTTTGCAGAATGTCGTTCGATGTCGCCAGCCCCCCGGCGACCGCGGTCGGATTTGCGGCTGTCCCCAGGTAGGTATATGGCGAAAAACCAGAGGAAGGATACTTCGCTCTCGCGCGAAAATATCGTGTCACATTTCCCAGATTCAGCGACAGCGCTAGGGTCGTTCCTACGGGATATACGACTGTCGATGAGGAGAAAGAGGGATCGCTCGCCACTTCAATGAAGTACTGAATCCCGGGCGCCGCTCCCGGGCTCGATCCGAGGGTAATGTTGAAGATTCCCCGTGCGGCATTCGCCGCCAAGGAGGCGGGAGCGGAAGGCGTGGGGATCGTTTGTCCCGTGGTTACCTGGGGCGCGGGTGCTGCATCCACTCCGATTTGTTGCTGCAACTGGTTGAAGGCCGTGACGAGTCCGCTCAGCCAATCGTAGAGTACAGGATCATCAATTGTAAGGTAATTCAGGCTTGCGAGGTTCAGCATCAGCGTGTGGTTTCCTCAGGTGTCCTATTCCATTGTGAAGCTCGGCGCTGCGCATTTCCGATCGGTCCGGCCAAAATGCCGAGTCACACTCTGGAAACCTATTCGTTCACGGTGAAAGGAAAGTGCTTTCGGTCTGCTGCCCGTTTCCCCGTTTCGCGGTTTTTGGCAATTGCGGTCCAGTGGCCTTCAACTGTCTTCCTGGATGTGCAGGGATGCGGCTTCCGTCTGTTCAACTTTTTGGGCCCGGACCAGGTCTCCCGCCCGGGCGCCCAAATCGTGACCTGGCTGTATAAAATCCAGCCATGCGACCATCGCGCGAGCAACGATTCGCCAAAACCAAAAACCACCCTGGCCCCGCATGGCCCATCGCGCCGCGCGCGAGCTGATGGTTTCGTCCGGATCGCCTCCAAGCACGACGTTCCAGAACTGATCGAAAGCAACGAGCACCCGGTGCAGGTAGCCTTCCTTGGCGGCTCTGCGCAGATAGTCGTGGAGCGTTCTCTTTTGCCCTGTCAATCGCGAAACGGCAGCGAGAACTATGGTGACGCCGGCGAAGATGCCGAAAGCCTCGCACGCATAATACAGGGTTATCACTGGCAATGCCCCGATCCGCAGAGTAACGCCGCGCCTGCGCCGACGCCCACTACCAACCATTTCGTTCTCGTCAGTAGCCGCCCCCAAAAAGTTCCTCGTGCCGCTTTGAGCGCTGCATCACGTTGTTTTTCTACCGCGGCCAATTTTTCGCCGGCCAGCATGAGCTCTTGTTGTTTTGCAGCCAGGTCCTGCTGCGCCGTGGCTAACTTCACCGAGCACACCATGCAAGACTCTACGTAGTCCCGCAGCGGCAGCAGATCGGGCCGAGGTATGGTTGCCACGGCATCCGGCTTCGGGTCCACGCGGCTGGGCCGTGGCACCTTGATTTTCAGTGCCTGGGGCAGGTGCACCTGCTT
This sequence comes from Acidobacteriota bacterium, assembly GCA_021812285.1. Taxonomy (GTDB): domain Bacteria; phylum Acidobacteriota; class Terriglobia; order Acidiferrales; family UBA7541; genus JAKASX01. The sequence continues at coordinate 26,032 of JAKAOH010000013.1, forward strand.
TGGCAGCCACTCGGCTATCTGACTCGCCGTGTTTACCCGTTCCAAGTCGTCCTGCATTTTCGCGATCTGGCGTGCGGTCTGTGCGGCTCGCTCTTTTTCCTGGAAGATCACTTCTTGTTCCTCACTCTTGATTCCGCGGATTGTCGCTGCTTGCGCTTGCACCGTCGCCTCGGCGCGGACCCATGAATCCCGCGCTTTGACCCACGCCGATAACGCGATCCCTCCCCCAAGGAATGCAAGCGCGGCCGTTCCCGCCAACACCGAATGCTTCAGGTCCCAGCTCATGGTTCGAATCCTCTATGGCCGCTTTCCTTCATCTCGAGCTGCAGGATCAGTTCTCTTACGTTTGGGTACAAAGGCCCACGGCAAGGTTTCCGAAGTGGATACTCGTTGCCTTTGAGATGGGCCGCGCATTCCCGGCAAACTCCCTTGCCCTGCTTCTCGACTTCGGCTCTTCCGCCGCAATCGCGATGGAAAAAACAGGGGTATGCTTCCACCACGCTCTGGCCCGCAACACTTGGACCCGGTTCCCGTAGTTCGGCTCTTTGTCTCCCGGACAAACGGTCGTCATGCGGGATCGCGAAGCTTTGCTCGTTGTCTTTCGCGTGGAATTCCTCTCGGCGAATTGTTCCCCACGTTACGACTGTGGACGGACGCGGATCATGCTGGGGAAGAGAAGTGCCCACAGGTCTACCCTCCAGAGGTGTATCGTTGCCATCGCTGGTCTCTAAAAACTTCGGGACGGAAGATTGCTGACTGCGTAGTCTCGCCCGCACGGTTGCGCGGCGGAAGAAATTTATCCAGGTTCAGCTTTCGGGAAAGGGCGCGGAACTGAACTCTCTCGGGCTGTTCGCGCTGGCCCCGAGTCTTGCGAGCGGTCCGAAAAGTCGGTCCGGCCGAGTGTATTGACCTCCTACGACTGTTGATGCCGGTGCGGGACCGAACGACACCAGGTTGTTCGGTGTATCGAAGTTTTTTATCGGTGGCGCAGGGTAGATAGGCCTGGGGTGTACCGACCGCAATGCTGCTGCCCGCCAGAATTGCGCGTAACTCTCCCATCCGGGTTGTCTGTAATACGCGGGCGAGCCTGGACTGGTGTACGCGGACGCAGGGGGATACGCACCGACGCTTCCCGCGCCCAATCCGGCAAGAGGTCCGAATAGCGCTGCCATGGTCTCTCCTTTCGCTACCGGCTCCGCCGGTTGCCGCGGTTCGTCACCACAAGTTCGTTGATCCCCTGATTGCTGGTAGTCACCGAGTCGCGGATTTCTCTCAGCAACTGCACCTGCGTTTCGATGAGCGGCTTCAGCGTGGTGGAAAGTCCTTCATTCACGGCGTTGCGCAATTCCAGCCGCCAGAAGTCCACCGGTTTCCCTCCGGAGCCGTTCAAGACGCGTCCTTTCTCCCGAAGAAAAGTCAAGACCTCCCGGATCACCAGGAGAGCGAACAGTCCTCCCGCTCCCAACTGCCAGACCAGAGTGTTTCCCATTTTTATTCCGCCCGTGTGGCTGTTATTTTCTCAGCCGGTTGCGTACTTCGCCATTCTTGCGAGCACGCTGGCTGGATACTTGTTGTCTGATCCGCCGTTCCAGAAAAGCAGACCGCGCACGATGTCTCCCTCTGCCTCTGCAAGCTTTTTCGCCAGAACCCGACACCCGGTTTCCAGACCCACCGCCGGATCGCAGAGTTGCGCCATGTGCCCTGCAAATCCGCTTTCACGCGCCGTCTGTCCCATCACCTGCATCAGACCCCAGCTGAAGCCGCGAGCCCGAGCCTCAGTCACGTCTTTCAATTCGCCGCTATTCAGCAGTGGCAATACGTAACGCTGGTAAAAAGCGTTCTCGTATCGAATGGCCCAGGGGTCCCATTTTTCCTGGCCAGTCGCGGGATCGGGACACCGGTCGCCGGTTTCCTGTTCGCACACCGCGCAAACCAGCTCCGGTGAGAGTTTCCAGGCCCTGGCCCGCTCTCGCGCTAGGGCGATCAGGTCTTGTTGCGACATCAATTGCTTCCGAAGGGAGCCCAGGGATCGGGCTTCAGATACAGTTCCACTCTCTGCGATAGGCTGAACCAGTCGCCCGCGCTGCCGCTCGTGTCTATACCGAATCGCACGGAAAGCGATTCGCCGGAAACGTTCAGTGGCAATTCCAGGTTCCCGCTTGCCGATGCCGGACTACTCAGTTGTAAGGTGCCCAGCAGTGGAATAGCAGCTCCGCCTGTTGACGTCGCGTTCGTTCCCACGCTGGCGTAGGTAAACTGGTTCTCGCTCGGAACGCTGACGATGGCGGTCGGACCGTCGAAGCTGGCGTCCGTAACCCCGCCGACGTTCACTAGCTGTCCCTTGTTGAAACCATGAGGTGTCGCCGTCGTTGCGGCTGCCACATTCCCCGACCGTAAAACCGACGCGAGAGGGACAGCGCGGTTTGGAATCGGAAATCCGGCTGCGAGCAGCGTCCCTTGCCCTTCGACGTTCGCCCGCAAATATCCAAAGAGTTTTCTCTGTATCGGGGGCAGTCCCAGCGAAGACCCATTTGCAAAATACATCGCGTAGTATGCGGGAATCATCTTGCCGTCGTCGCTATAGACTCCTTCGCTCAATGCGAGAATGTTTCCGCTGCCGTCATTTGACCCAAGCACGAGCGGAAAATCGCCGCTCGGCCGGGCGATCACTGCGGCGCAATTTGCCCCTATCGTCCACGGACACCAGCCCCGCGCCAATGGCGCGTCGCGAAAGACGCGAAACTCCGTCACGTCAACCAGGCTCTGTGACCCGTACGAGAATTGCATGGCTAGCGTCGAGTTCGGCTGCGTCGCCGTGCCCGTCGGCACGCCGATGAGCAGGCGTTTGCGGTCTTCCTGCAAGACCGCCCACATCGTTTCGCCTGCATTCCAATTGATTTGATCCCATACGGCACCCGGCCCGGTGGCCAGATTCCTCTGATCGGATTGGATTTCCTGGCTGATTTTTTGTGGTGGAGTGCCATCGAAAACGAAAACTCCATTTTGGCCGGCGATCACGGCCGCTTCATCCGTCATTCCCACCCCGTGTACTGACGGCGTCCCCACGCGGTTTGAGACTTGCTGAATCGCCCACAGCGCCGGCTCGTTCACCCCGTCGTCCGCCGTCACGTACAGCGATCGCTCCTTGACGATGTAAAGGTTGTTCCGCAGTACGAAAGCGTTCGTGATTCGCTGACCGTCGTTCGCCGCGACGATCATCAGTCCCTGCACTCCGTCGTAGCTCTCAGGGTCGTTCACCCGGCTGCCGCGGAGCGCCGATCCGGCGTTTTCCCCAAGCGCCGTCTCGTAGATCTCAATGTTGTCGATTAGAAAATAGGCGTTATTCGTCGGTGTCCTATCCGCGTAGACCTGGAGCACCAGGTCGCTCGGAATCGAGGCCAGCGGATCGGTCAAATCGGCGACAAACTCCGCGTAACCTCCGCTTGACACTTGGTTGTAGGCTACGGCCAGCCCGGCAGTCACGAAATTCTGAGACGCCGATGCCAGGTTCACGTGCAGCGTGCCGGAACTCAGCAGTCCCACGCCCATCACGCGTGCTCGCACCGAATACGCCGTGTTCGGTGAGACGAGTTGCACGCCGTTGTAGTCCACGACCGCGGATTGAGTGGCCTTGCCCCGGATTGGCGTTATCCCGTCGCCAGTGATTCGGTAGGCGTCGCCCCACGCGACGGTTGTGGATTCCCGGCTGCCTCCCGCACCGTAGGTCGAATCCGCCGTCCACCCCAGCGGCACGTTCCCGTTCCACCCTCCGTCAAATGTCAGATTCAGCCATACACCGTTTTTCCCGCTCCACATTCCCGTTCGTTCGCCCCACCAGAACAGCCGGTCGCTATACGCGATCACGCCGGCCTGTTCCGGCAGTTCGACGAGGTCGAACAAATACCCCCCCCGACGTCCCCGCCAGCAACTCCGTATCCGAGAAATCAAACGTCGCTTCCGTCGTCACGTTATCCGGAATTAGCATCGCCGCCGGCGAACTGGCTGGGGTATTCGAAGGAGGAATCGTGTAAAAACTCGGCGCCCCCGATTGCCCCGCCGCCGTAAACAAGATGAGTCGTCCGGTAACGTTCGCCGGTCCCGTCGGAATTCCGGTCAGTTGCGCTTTGAAGCCGCCTGTCGCGGTCCATTGCGCCGGCGGCGACGGCCGCGTCCAATATCCCTGCCGCGTGATAAACGCGACGGCAACCTGGTGCGTCCCGGCCGAAATATTTCCGGGAACCATCACTTGGCCGCCCGTACCCGATTCGTTCGCCCCAGTTTGGTCGTAGGTGAATTGATACGCGTTTGGCACCGACGCCACGGCGAACGTTCCATTGAAACTCGTCGTTCCACCCGCCACGTTCTCAATCGTCGCGTTGTCGCCCACATTCAACGTGTGCGCGTACTGGCAGGTGACCGTCACCACGTTGCTGGACCGGGCGATGTTCTCGATCGGATCGCCTGCGTCGGCGACCGTTGGCGGCGCGCCCGGTCCCACCTGGCTCACACGGTCGAAGTACGTGTCGTCGAACTGCCGCGGCAGATCGATTCCGACCTTGCCGTCGCTGAACGCCAGGTACTCACGCCCGAATTGTGTCTGCGACCGGCACAGTGCGCCGTCCGCCAGAGCCGAAATGACGAGTTCCAGCGTGCCCGTCGGGTTTTCCTTGTAAAAATTACCCAGCGAATCGAGCACGAGCAGCCGGTTCGTTCCGTTGAGCGTCTGAAACGTTTTCAGATAATTGATGTAGGCCCCGCCCGTCAGGGAAGGGAACTGAACCACAAGACCAGGGCGCGTGCGCGCTCCCCCCGCTATCAAGTCCACATCTTGACAGTCCCACGACATGCCGTTGGGCAGCGCCTCGGGCGCTGCATTCGGCACCCATCCGCCGAACATGTTGATTGTGTCAGGCAGGAAGCTTTCACCGCTCATCGCCCAAACCTCGCACCCCAAACAGAACTCCTCTGCGGTTCCCCATATACCCTAGAACCCTAGCGACAAAGGCCCGACCTGCAACGAACTCGTTGGCCGTGCCGCTTGCTGTTGTACGCCGAGCGTCTGCGTCGGCAGGCGCAGCATATTCCCGAGCAGGTTCGTGTCGATTCCGTAGAGGCTGGCAAGTCCACGCAAGCCGGCGAGCTGATTCTGCGTCAGCGTATCCTGATACGCGAGTTGACCGCTTTGGGCAGCCTGGCCGAGTTGTGCCGCCCGCTGCCCCGCCAGGTTTTCTTCTTCGGCGCCGTAGCCGGCCTCGTTCTTCGTGCGGGAAACGCGGTTGGCCGCTTGCTGTCGCGTCGCGTCAAGCGACGTCGCCACGGGCTGCATGGCCATCTGTTCGTAGCTATTTTCGATCTGCGGCGAACCCCAGTTCGCCAGACTTTGCAGCCCGGGAACGATCTGCTGTTGTAGCGTCTGATTCGCGGCCTCCTGTTGCATCGCGTTTTGCTGCTGCTGCGCCCCGAGCTGCTGGGCCTGGTTCTGAACTTTCGATTCGCCTCTCGCCATCACGTTCTCCCCGGCGGCACTTGTTCTTCTCCCGCACTTCAGTCGCAGCCGTGTCCTGAAGGCGCGTTTTTCTTGACCGTTCGTTTTTGTCGGTCTCTTAGGCTTGCCCTGCGGCTACGTTGCCGTCCATTCATCCCTAGCCGGGCTCAAGGGCAGCCAGAAACAGGGCCATGCCGGCTCGGACCATCCCAATCTCACTAATCTTCGCCCGAAGCTTTTCGCGATTCGTGGCGGCAGCCAGCAATGCGCGTCGTCGAGCCCGCGGCGCCACGCCTCGCGCGTCGCCGCTTGATGAAGCGCTACCAATCGTTCCCATCGCTCGCGTGGGCTGCCTGCCTCGGGATCCGCCAGCAGATAAATTTCCGACGTCAGCCGCGCCAGCGCCGCCATCACCGGCGCGCCCGCGTCATCCTCGATCACCGCTCGCAGCAAAAACGACGCGTCCTCGACGTCCGGCATGGGATAGCGAAATCCCTGCTTCGCGTGCATCTCGCGCAGTGTGCGCAGGTCGCTACTTTTGTATTCGCGGATTTTCATGCGCGCGCCGTTGTTTCTCTCAGGACTGGCATTAGTCCTGATCTCGGGCCGCGTCCATCAGCTCGTTGAAAATCGCTTTATGGCCCGTGCCTGCCGTCTCGTTCTCTTTCGGCAAGTATCTGTTGTTTCCCGTTTGTCCGTGGTCGCGTTCTCCCGCCGGGCCGTCTTCCGGCCCATCTCCACTTAACACGCGGTGCAGAAATTGGATTGCGCTTTCCACCTCGGGAAACCAATGCTCGGTCCGTCGCGCTTCCCGTCCGCTCCCCGTTATCTGAAGCAGTCGCTCGATCGTTACCCTATGCCCGCCGTGCGAATCTGGTTCAATCGTTGCTTGTTGCAGTGTGCTGGGCTGCTCTTGTGGCTTGCCTTTATCCCCATCGAGCGCCTTCGCTCTCTCCAGACTGCGTCCGAAGGCTTTGTTCATGTAGTAGCGCTCGGAAGGTTCGCTCGGCCCGGAAGCTCCTCGTCCTTCAAATCCCGTCCCTCGCTGTAAATCCATCTTCATCGCGGCTCTCCTTTTTGCTCTGCGCCGCCGGTCCCTGCCTTCATCTCGTGTGTCGCCGTTGCTCGGGCGGATTCTGTTCCTCCCTCCGGGAGGTTACGGGCCCGGCGTACGCTTTCGATTTCGAGCGCCATCGCTCGCTGGTGCCAGCTCCTTTTCCCTCTCTGTCGCTCTGCTCCGGCTGGTGCCGGCATTTCTACCTTTCGTTCCGCACGCTTCAGGATCTCTTGCGGCAGCGGCGCGCCAGCCGTCGTCACGAAGGAATTGATCAACGCCCAGACCTGACTGCGCGCCTCGTCTCGGTCGGCCCGCAGTCGTTCCACTTCCGCTTCCAGCGAACGCGTATACCGGCTCGTGCTCAACCAGTGCCAAATCGTCATCGTGTTCCCTCTACTGAACCATTCGGCTGCATGCGGAATTTGCTGGAGCCAGGCCCTCTTGTCGGTGCACGTACCGGTAGATTCTCACTCTTCCTAGATCTGCCCTCAGCTGGCAAAATCCCCCCTCCCCTTCGATTGCCAGTTCTTCCCGTGCCGGTTCCAGTCTCGAGAACTTCGCCACTAGAAAGCTCCCGTCCGAAAAAATCACCAGCACGAAGCATCGAGGTCCCAGCCACGCGGCTAGCTGCCGCACGCGTGCGCCGATTCCTCTTCCGAGTTGTCCTAGGAAGTTGCCCATAGCAACTCCAAATCCAACACCTGTTTGAACCAGCGGACGGCGTCGGCTTCGCATACCATCGGCAGTGTGTCCACCGACACGGTTGCCCCGCGCCCGTCGCTGCGCTGCGCCTTCAGCGTTACCACGCCTTGTTTCTTCCACCAATCCACCAGTTCCCAACCCGGCGGCAGGAGTGACGGGATCCCTCCGCTGTGGATGGCTGCCGATTCGCTCTGTTCTTCCCTTGGCATCCAGGCGCTCCTGGGCCGTCGAGGTGGCTTCTTCGCTCACAATGTTCCCCTCGGACGACCGTCGTCCTGCCGCCTCTTGCGAGGGTTCTGCGTTCGGAAATCGGGCCTGCATCCTGTCGCGTGGGCTCTTCGCGTCTATCGCTGCAGCCTGACGGTGATTGCGCCGCCGCCCGTTTGCGAATTCAGCAGGACGCGCACAAACCGGCCTCGGAAATTGGTCAGCTTCACCGATTCCCCGGCCGTGTTCGACGACGTGTACTCGGTGAAATAGTTCCCATTGGCGTCGTCCACCGCCGATTGCACTTCCACCGATACGGCCGTCGGCGCGCTCGCGTAGCTGATATCGAGCCGCAGTTCGCTCGGTCCGCCGGCGGCTCCGTCGTACGATTCGCCAATAGCGTATTGCTGGCTCGCCTGAGGCGCCGTCGGCGTCTCCGCGTTGAAGGGATACACCACGTCTCCTGGGTAGATTGCATAGGGCGGGTTCTGCGTGTTGTAGTTCGGCACGTTTGCCTCCTCAATGCTGTTGCGACGGAATTGCCCATCGGTGCTTTGGCCGTCGCGCAAAGCTCATTCCTTTATGTTCTTCCTCGTCCGTTGCCGCCTTGAGCGCTTGGAGCGCCCGCAAAGTTGGGTCGCTTGCGGTCACTCGCTCCGCCACGCGTTCTGCGAGCGGCTTGTGGGCTCGTCCGAATCTTCCTTTCAGTCCGTAGCGCGCCGCGTCTGCCGGATCGTCACCATCCGTCTTCGCCACGTCCTCTGTGTCTCTTTCATCTCGCACGAGTGCCGGAATCGTCTGGACCAGCCAGGGACAGTTGTCGGCGATTTTCCACTTGCCGTCCCTCAGCATTTGATACATCAGCATCCAGCCGCCTTTGCGGTCGGTGTCCGAGGGCGTCGGTGCCGGTATGTCGTGCTCTCGCAGCACCTCCGCCATCTGTAACGCCGCCGTCTTTTCCTCGGTTCTCCTCGCGAAGGCGTCGTGGCTCAGGTAAAACGCCTCGATCCGTTCTCCGTTCGATCGCTCGGCGATCTCTTTCGCCAGTTCGCCGGGAGTCATCCGGTTCCGGATCAGTTCCCGGTATGTCCATACCGTGGTCCCATCCCACGCATGCCAGTAGATTGCGGAGTTGTGGGCGAATCCCCAGTCCGCCGAAATCCACCGTGGCCACCATTCCTCGATCGGAATCTCTCTTCCGGGAACAACGTGTCGCGTCGGTTCAAATACGTCGAAGAATTGCCCGGCAAACAGGTCCCAACTGCCTTCTGCGTAAGCTTTTGCCAGATCGGTCGGTAGTGTTTTCAACTCTTCGTAGTAGCTCAGGCTCAGGTAGGGATTGTCTTCCGCTCGAGCCGGTACGAACGCGAACTCTCCCGCCAACGGCTCCAGTTCCCGGGGGAAACTTCCGGTCAACCCATAGAGCTTTTACCCATCCGTGTCCCACGCCGCCAGGATTGGTCGCCGCCGCAAACCGCGGCCCGTTGACCCCTGGCCATCGCAATCGCGTTCGCAGAAAGTCGAAGGTTTCACGCCGGTTTTTTGTCAGTTCGTCAACCGCAATCGCGGCGAATTCGGCCGACTGATATTTCGCCGGATCATCCAGGTTTCGTAGCGCGATCCTCCCGCCGCCCCATTCGTCTCGCAAAACGAAATCCCGTGTCGTTCCCCTGTGTAATCGCCCCAGTTCCGGCGCGAATTCCATTTCGATCTTGCTGATCTGCCTGTCCTGCAATGCTGGATAGTCCTCGCAGAAGAGCGCTACCTGCGCTCCCGGAACGCCTCGTTCTGCCAGGTCGATCAGATACGCTAAAAGCCACCACCGTAGGATGTAACTCTTGCCTCCGCCCATCGCGCCGCCGTAGAGCACGAAGCGATTCTTCGCCACCACGTCCAGGAACTGCTTCTGCCGTTCTGATGGCCGAAACAGATCGATCAACCGTTGCGTTACCGCTTCTCCCTCCATCTCGCTCATCCCGCTGCCGCTCGCGGCAACGGAGCGTGCCGCTTCTTCCTCTTTTCCTTCGGAGGAATCCGCTCATGTTGTGCGATCAAAGCAAACCGAGCTTCTTCACCCAAGCGGGCGCTTCCCGATCCTCGCGGCCCGCCGCCGTGGGCGTGTTTCCGGGCAAACTCCAGCGTCGTCATTCCCGCTGCCCGCGCCATCCGCCGCAGCGCCCCCGGCCGTTTCACCGCTCCCTGCATCCACTTTTCGCCCATTGCAGCCCTCCGCATGCTCCCGCGCAATTGGCTAACCTTTTTCCCGTTCTTACGGTTCACCCTCGCTTAGCAAACTGCGCAAACGATTTCGCTCTCGAAAACAGGTCCCCGATTTCCATGTCTCACCGCGTTTGTCCTCGGCAACCCTTCTAGGTTGATCTGCCGAGGTGCTTCGTTTACCCATTCGGGCAATCTGTCCGTCTTTCCCCACAGTTCCGCTATCTCGCGCGTTGCCGTTCTGCTAGTCGCCGCACGGAAAACAACCCTTGCCGCGATCAGTTCCGCCCACGTTGGTACGTGCCTGGCATCCCCAGTTCCGCTGTTCATCACCTGAAAGAGCCTCAGAAACCGTGGCTCGACAACCGTTTTGTGCAGCCTGCGGATTTAAGCCTCTCGAAGAAGTCTTCTCCCATCCTCTGCCTCCCCTGAACCCCTCTCGTTTGCTATTGTCGAAAATTGGCAGGGTGGGCTGCCCGTCGCTAGCCCCG
>JAKAOH010000160.1 GCA_021812285.1 Acidobacteriota bacterium
CTTCCACCTGGAAGTTCGCGGCGGTTTCTTTTTCTCCTGCCTGCTGAGCCGAAGCCATCGCGCGTGATGACAAATCGTCGGCCAGCGCCAGTTCGCCCTCGTAGGCGGCGGTATCGGATTCATAATAGAGGAGCACGTCCTCGATACCAGGCTTGCCGGCGGACCAGTCCACTTCGCGGGTCATGCCGGCAGCGTCACCTTGGAGAAAGGCAAGTTCGTACGCATTGAAATGCAGCGTAGAGGATTCGATTTTGTGCTCTCTGGCCTGTTGAAAGATAGCCGCGGCATCGTCGAGACGGTCCAAATAGATGTAGTAGTTGCCAAGATTTCCGTAGCTCAATCCGCTGTCGGGGCTGAGCTGGAACGCGCGCAGACCCATTTCCAGAGCCTTATTGAACTGACCGAGAGATTGGTAGCCCTGGCCAAGATTGTTGGGAGGCACAGAATCCCGCGGATAGGTCTGCGACCAGACCTGATAGACCTGATCGGCCTGCAGCAGGTCACCCGTGACGAACTGCTCGTAATGCGAGGAAATGTAAAAGCGCTCGCGCTCGCTGACGCGGTTGCGCAGATCGTAGGCTTTTTTTAGGTTGACGGCCGCCTCGCCGATTTCGCCTAGGTTGAAATCGCTGGTTCCAAGGACGGCGTAGGCCATGGCGAAATTCGGATCGAGGGAAATCGCGCGCTGAAACGAAGCGACGGCGGCGGAAGAGTCGCCGTTCAGATTGGCTCGCCAGCCCAGCGTATAGGCCTGGAGCGCTTCGAGCGAAGGCGTCGAGACATCGGCGAGCGGCTTATCGAATTTGTGAATCGAGGCGAGCGATTCGCCGAGCTTGCGGCGAATCGAAGAAGCGACTGTTCCGAGCGCCGTGAGAACTTGGTTTTTATCGCTCGCGACGGACTGCGCGCCGGCGAGCAGATCGCCGGTCGAGCAGTTTTCCGCGTTCAAAATCAGGTCGTACTGCGTGCCGATCTGCGCGATCGAGCCGTCGAGCACCGCTGCGGCGCCGGTGCGCTGGCAGACCTGCCGGGCAAGAGTGTCGGTGAGATGCGCGCCGGAGGGCTGGCCCATGAGGGTCAACGTATGGGCGATTTGCTGGTCGGAAACGATGTTCAAAAACGGGGACTGCGCGAGCTGCGCGGCTAGGCCCTGGCGCAAAGTGCCGTCGAAAACGGTGTCGCCGGTGGTGTTGGCGAAATCGGCGAGAACGATGGAATCCTTGGAAGTGAGCTTCGGCGCCGTGGGTTGCAAATAGAAATAGGCGCCGGCGGCGGCCGCGGCGAGCACGGTCACTGCGGCACCGATCCAGACGAAGCGTTTGCGGCCACGCGTCGCCGACGGAGCGGCAGCCTGGCTGGCGCCGACGCTGCGGCCGGATTCGGTGTCGCGCTTGAGGCGCTCGAGATCGCTGCGCAGATCGGCGGCGTGCTGGTAGCGGAGCTTGGGATCCTTTTCAAGGCACTTCAATATGCTGCGTTCGAGCTCGGGCGGGATTTCCGGATTGATGCGAACGGGCGGAGTGGGAAGTTTATTGAGGATGCCGTCGAAAATTTCGGTGTTCCCTGAGCCGCTGAACGGCGCATGGCCCGTTGCCATCTCGTAGAGAACCGAGCCGAACGAGAAAATATCGCTCCGAGCGTCCACGGCGCGCCCGCGCGCCTGTTCGGGCGACATGTAAGCGGCGGTGCCGACCGTCATGCCGGGACTGGTCAGTTGGTCTTCGGCGACCATCGCGCCGCTCTGGCGGCCGGCGCCCTCGCCGGCGAGCGCGGATTTTTTCGCCAGGCCGAAATCGAGAATTTTCGCGTGCTCTTGGTCGGTGACGAAGATGTTGCCCGGCTTGATGTCGCGATGGACGATGCCCTTGGCGTGCGCCGCTTCCAGGCCGTCGGCGATTTCGATGGCGAGCTTCAGCAAAAGATCGAGCGGAAGCGGCTGGCCCGAGATGCGGTGCTTGAGCGTATCGCCATCGAGGCACTGCATCGCGATGAAAGGACGGCCCTCGAATTCGCCGATTTCGTAGATGGTGCAGATATTCGGATGATCGAGCGCGGAAGCGGCGCGCGCCTCGCGCTCGAAACGCTCGAGCGAGAGCGGATCGCTGGCGGTGTCTTCGGGCAGGAATTTCAGCGCGACGAAACGGCCGAGTTTCGTATCCTCGGCCTTGTAGACGACACCCATCCCGCCGCCACCGAGTCGGTCCACGACGCGGTAGTGCGTGACGGTGCGACCGATCATGGATGGGAATCCAGTCACGGTGGTGGAATCTTAGGCCGCGGGATTGGCCAAGTCAATATTACCGAGCGGCTTTCTCGTGGGTGGGTGGGCAGCCTGGCGGATTGGGGTTACCGGGGTGTGGCATGCGCCATTCCTACGACTGCAATTTGGCGTATTCGGATTTGGCCTGCCGCAAAACGGGAATCGAGGGATCGGCGTGCTGCCAGAGTCCGAGAAAATCCTCATACTGTTTCCCGGCGCCGGATTTGTCGCCGGAAAGCGCACGGGCGCGGGCCAGGCCCAAATGCGCGAGCGGAACGATCACTTCGTTAATGGCGATGCCGGGATGATCGAGGATTTTCTGGAATTCGGCCGCGGCTTGCGCGCCTTGATGCGCGGCCAGATACGCCAGGCCCCGCACGTAAACCGGGTACAGATTCAGGGAAATGCTTTGCGCAGGATTTCCCAATTCATATGGCGAAGCGGGCTGAAGATCGGCAATAGCCTTTTGCGGAGCGTTCTGATCGAGCGCAATCGCGGCATTAATTTCCGGCAGGTAATCGAACTGCACGACGGTATCTTTGGGATGGCGTTGCGTCAGGTCGGCCGCAAGTTTTTGCGCCTGTGCGGCGTCGCCGGCAATGGCAAGTGCCAGTGCTGCGGAGGCTTCGGTATCGGGGCGATCTGAGAGTTTCAACGCACCGGCAGCTTGCTGGCGCGCCTGCGCGGCATCGCCAGCCACCGCCTCCCGCACAGCCAATTCGGCTTGATAACTGGCGGCGGCTTCCTTCTCACCCGCCTGCTCGGCCGAGGCGACTGCGCGCGCCGTCAAATCGTTCGCCTGGGCCAACTGGCCGGCATAGGCGGCCGTATCGGAAACCGCGTACAAAAAGGCATTTTCGATTCCGGGTCTTCGTGCCGCCCATGCGACCTCGCGATCCATTGCCTCGGTGTCGCCGCTCAAGAAGGCCAGCTCATAAGCGCCAAGATGAAACCCCGGGAAATCCAGTCCCTTTGCCTTTGCCTGGTCGAGCACAGAGCGAGCCTCGTCCACTCGATCGAGCAGCAAGTAGCAATCTCCCAGGGACCCATAATTGGTCACCGTTGGCTCCAACTCCAACGCCCGCCGGTCGGCAGCGAGCGCCTGGTCATATTGCCCGAGCGTCAAGTAGATAGAGCCCAGAAGCGCGTACGGAAGCATGTCCCGGGGATACGTCTGGGCCCAAAGCTGATCGACCCGAGCCGCTTCCTGTAGATCACCGGTGACCAAATGGCTGTAGTGCGATGTTATGTAAAATCTCTCGCGCTCGCTGACGCGATCGCGCAGCGCATAAGCCTTGGTCAAGTAATCGACCGCCTGACTGGGCCCTTCACTGCCTCCTTCAACGGAACCGAGTCTGGCGTAGGCCATGGCGAAATTGGGATCGAGCGAAATCGCGTGCTGATAGTCCGAAATTGCCGCCGCGTCGTCTCCGCCCAGCAGCGCTTTGGTGCCGAGGCTGTAGGCCTTCAAAGCCTCGAGCGAAGGCGTGGTGACGTGCTCGACAGGCGCGTCGAATTTCTGGATCGTGGCCAGTGATTCTCCCAGCTTCTTTCGCATCGCGGAGGAAAGGCTGCCAAGAGCGGACAAGACATGGTTCTTGTCGCTTGCCACCACTTCCGCGCGCGCCAGCGACGCGCCGGTGTAGCAATTCAGGGCGTCGAGAACGATGCTGTATTGACTTCCGACCTGGGCGATCGAGCCGTCGAGCACCGCGGCGCCGCTGGTACGCTCGCAAACCTGCCGTGCCAAGTCGCGGGTGAGGCGGGCGTCGGCCGGTTGATTCATCAGCCGTAGCGTCTCCGTAACCTGTTGGTCGGAAGCGATGGTCAGGAATGGCGATTGGTCCAGTTGCGCGGCCAGGGCTGGGCGGAGCGCGCCATCGAAGATGGGGTCGCCCGTAGTGTTGGCGAAATCGGCGATCACGATGGAGTCTTTTGCCTTGAGCTTTGGCGCGCGGGGAAAGAGAAAATAGAGAGTGGCGGCCAGTGCGGCAATCACGGCAGCCCCCACGCCCGCAACCAGAAAGCGCCGCTGTCGAATGACCGGCGCCGGTCCGGCACCGGAAGGAGCTTGGGTTGCCACCGCCGCGAGCGATGGAGCGGACGGCCGCTCCCGGCTCTCCGTGACGCCAAGGCGGCTGGAATCGCTGTCACGCTTGAGCCTCTCCAAATCGACGCGCAGCTCCGCGGCGTACTGATACCGCAGCTTGCGATCCTTTTCCAGACCCTTGGCGATGATCTCGGAGAGTTTCTCGGGGAGGTCGGTGTTCAGCCGCGCGGGATCGGAGGGTTCCCGATGAAGGATGGCGTCGAAAATGGCGGCGTTGTTACTGCCGCGGAAGGGCAGGACGCCGGTGGCCATCTCGTAGAGGACGACGCCCAACGAGAAGAGGTCGGTGCGCGCATCCACTTTCCCCGCCAGAATCTGCTCGGGCGACATGTAAGCGACAGTGCCAACGGCCGTGCCGGGACTGGTGAGCTGGTCTTCCGCCACGGTCGGCAGGGCGTCGTCCCGCGTCACCGTGGCGCCGGCCATGCCTTCGCTCTTTGCCGTCTGCTTCGCTAGGCCGAAATCGAGAATTTTCGCATGGCCCTGCGTGGTCACGAAAATGTTCGCGGGCTTGATGTCTCGATGAATGATGCCCTTGGCGTGCGCCGCTTCGAGCCCTTCGGCGATTTCGACGCCTAATTCGAGCAACAGATCAAGAGGCAGCGGCTTGCCGCCTATGCGATGCTTGAGCGTCTGGCCTTCCAGCAGCTCCATCGCGATGAACGGCCGCCCTTCATATTCATCAATATCGTGAATCGTGCAGATGTTCGGGTGGTTCAGGGAACTGGCCGCGCGCGCCTCGCGCCGAATGCGCTCTACCGCCTGACGGTCCCGCGCCATATCCTCGGGTAGGAATTTCAGCGCGACGTAGCGGCCGAGTTTCGTGTCCTCGGCCGTGTAGACCACTCCCATCCCGCCCCCGCCGAGCCGCTCCACCACGCGGTAGTGCGTGACGCTGCGACCGATCATGGATGGGAATCCAGTCACGGTGCTGGAATCTTAGGCCGCGGCATTGGCCAAGTCAATCATTGTCGCCCGGCCTGTCAGTGCCGCGGGACTCCTCAACCCAGGCTGTCATGCTGAGCGAAGCGCCTGCCCACCGGCTTTTTGCTGGGAAGCACCCCGAGGCTACGCCAAACTACCCGCGTTACCGCTCCTCCCTATTTTCGGGGCCCTTCCCGACAAAAAGCGCCAGGACTCCCTCCGGTCGTCGGCCGGCCGGGCCTCAGGGTGACAGGCATAGTTATTGCAGTTTGGCGTATTCGGATTTGGCTTGCTGCAAAACCGGTATGCCGGGATCGGCGTGCTGCCAGAGTCCGAGAAAATCCTGATACTGTTTGCGCGCGCCGGATTTATCGCCGGAAAGCGCACGGGCGCGGGCCAGGCCCAGATGCGCGAGCGGAACGACCACTTCGTTAATGGCGATGCCGGGATGGTCGAGGATTTTCTGGAATTCGGCAGCGGCTTGCGCGCCTTGATGCGCGGCCAAATACGCCAGGCCCCGCACATAGACCGGGTACAAATTCAGGGAAATGATTTGCGCAGGAGTTCCCAATTCATACGGCGAAGCGGGCTGTAGGTCGGTGATGGCCTTGGCCGGGGCGTTCTGATCGAGCGCAATGGCGGCGTTAATTTCCGACAGGTAATCGAACTGCGCGATGGTATCTTCGGGATAGCGCTGCGTCAGGTCGGCCGCGAGTTTTTGCGCCTGCGCCGCATCGCCCGCAATGGCCAGGGCCAATGCAGCGGCGGCTTCGGTGTCGCGGCCATTTGAGAGTTTCAGCGCGGCAGCGGCTCGACTGCGCGCCTCGGCGGCATCACCGACAACGGCTTCCCGCAGCGCCGCTTCGGCCTGATACCCGGCAGCCGTTTCTTTTTCGCCCGCCTGCTGGGCGTCGGCACCGGCCTGCGAGGTAAGGCCATTTGCCTTCGAAACCTGCCCCGCATAGGCCGATGTATCGGATTCCAAATAGAGAAACACGTCTTCGACTCCCGGCTTGCCGGAGCTCCAGGCCACTTCGCGCGCCATCGCCGCGGTGTCGCCCTGTAGGAACGCCAATTGGTAGGCGTAAAGGCGGAGTTCCAGCGAGTCGATTCCACGCGCTTTGGCTTGCTGAAATATGGCTGCGGCCTCGTCCAAACGATTGAGGTAAATGTAACTGTCGGCGAGGTTCCCGTAGGTCAGCCCGCTAGGCGTATGTGCAAGCGCGCGTCGAGCGTTCGCGAGCGCTTGGTCGTTTTGCCCGAGGACTCCATAGTCGTAGGTCAGGTTGCTGAACGGGATCATGTCCCGCGGATACGTTTGGGCCCAGAGCTGGTAGACCTGATTCGCCTTGAGCAAATCGCCGGTGACTTCCATGTTGTAGTGCGAGGAAATATAGAACTTTTCGCGTTCGCTCACGCGGTCGCGCAGGGCGTAAGCCTTCTGGATATTTTCGGCCGCGAGGGCTGTTTCGCCGATATTGGCGTAAGCCGAACCGAGTGCCGCGTACGCCATGGCAAAATTCGGATCGAGCGAAATGGCGCGCTGGAGGGGTGCGACTGCGGCGGAGTTGTTGCCAGTGCTGACCGCCTGCCAGCCTACCGTATAAGCTTGGAGTGCTTCGAGAGAAGACGTGGTAACGTCGGCAAGCGGCTTATTGAATTTCCGGATCGAGGCGAGCGATTCGCCCAGTTTGCTTCGAATCGAAGTGGCCGCGGTTGAAAGCGCAGCCAGCACATGGTCTTTGTCGGTGGCTACCGCTTGCGCGCTGGCAAGTGTGGCGCCGGTCTCGCAATTCTCCACGTTCAGGACCACGTTGTACTGGCTGCCGATTTGCGCGATCGAAGGATCGAGCACGGCCGCATCGCCATTGCGCTGACAAATCTGCCGGGCGATCTGGTCCGAAACCGTCGCGCCGGCGGGCTGGTTCATCAGCCGCAGCGTTTGCGCCATCTGCTGGTCGGAAACGATATTCAGGAACGGCGACTGCGCGAGCTGCGCGGCAAGGCCCTGCCGCAAGGCGCCGTTGAAAACGGAATCGCCGGTGGTATTGGTGAAATCGGCGAGAACGATAGAATCCTTCGATGTCAGCATAGGCTGGCGCGGCCAGAAGAAATAGGCTCCAGCGCCGATAGCGGCGATCGCAACGACGGCAGCGGCAATGAGTGGCCAGCGGCGCTTGGCGGCTACGGGTGCTGCAGGTGCGGCGACCTCGCCCGTACCGGAGACTGCCAAGGTTTGCGGGGGCGGCGTCACGCCGCCCGCCGCAGCCGCGTGCGCGCTCACGGGCGTCGCGGGCGTGGAAAGCGGCGTGAGCTGTGTTGCAGGCTGGGCGACGGGCGTGGAATCCGAAGACGGTGCGGGGGCGACGGGCTGCGTCATCGTGATCGCGTGGCGCGAGGAATCGGTTTCGCGCTTCAGCCGCTCGAGGTCCACCCGCATTTCGGCCGCGGATTGATAGCGCAACCGGCGGTCCTTTTCGAGCGCCTTGGCGATGATTTCGGCCAGCTTCGTCGGAACGTTGGGATTCAGCCGAATGGGATCGGCCGGCGCCGCGTGGAGAATCGCTTCGAAAATCGAACCGGTCCCTTCACCGCGAAACGGCAAAAGGCCGGTGGACATTTCATAGAGGACAGCCCCGAACGAGAAAAGGTCGCTGCGAGCGTCCACTTCCTCGCTGCGCACCTGCTCAGGCGACATGTAGGCAATGGTGCCGATGGCGGTGCCGGGACTGGTGAGGAGCTCCTCACGGACGGCGGGACCGGCGACGTCGCGCGTCATTGTGGCGTCGGCCGAAGCGCCTGGCTTGGCCGTCTGCTTCGCGAGGCCGAAATCGAGAATTTTCGCGTGGCCGCGCGTGGTGATGAAAATATTCGCGGGCTTGATATCGCGATGGACGATGCCCTTGGCGTGGGCCGCTTCGAGCGCGTCGCCGAGTTCGACGCCGAGTTCAAGCAGAAAATCGAGCGGAAGCGGCCT
>JAKAOH010000161.1 GCA_021812285.1 Acidobacteriota bacterium
CATCCTTTCCGCCAGCGGCATGGCGACCGGCGGGCGCGTGGTGCACCACTTGATTCGCCGCTTGCCCGAACCGCGCAATCTGGTGATGCTGGTCGGCTACCAGGCGCAGGGAACGCCGGGCCGGGCGCTGCTGAACGGCGCCAGGCGGCTGCGGCTGCATGGCGAAGAAGTGAGCGTTCGCGCCGAGGTCGTGGATTTGCCGCAATTTTCCGCCCACGCCGACCGCAACGAAATCGAGCGCTGGCTGAAGAATTTCGAAGCGCCGCCGACACAGATGTTTCTGGTGCACGGCGAAGAACCCGGGTCGGAGGCGCTCGAAAAGACGCTTGGGGAAGCGTTCCGCTGGCCGGTGAAGATCGCCGAATATCGGGAAACGGTGGATCTGATCTAAAGAGTTCCCCAAAGTGCCGCGGGACCCGGCCGCACCGAAAGCCGCGGCACCGCAAAGTGCGTGGTCATGCCGAGCCCCGAGAGTTCAGGGCGAGGAATCTGCTGTTTCCTCGACGAGCGGGAAGCCGGACTCGACTGCGCTGAACCAGGGAGGGCGGCGATGAAAGCCGGACGCTGGCTGATTTTCTGCGGGCTTTTCGGTTTGCTGGCGTTTTCCGTGCCGGGCCGCGCGCAAAGGACGAAACCCTCGCGGATGGGCGCGGCGGCGAACTCGATCCGGCAAGTGCTGGCGCGCAGCGTGGCCGCGTGGAACCGTGGCGACCTGGACGCTTTTCTCGCCAGCTACCGGAATTCTCCCCAAACCATCTACATCGGCTCGACCGGACTCGTGCGCGGCTGGCAGGCGATTCGCGCCCGCTACGTAAAGGCGTACGCTTCGGGCGGCCGCGGAAAAATGGGCTTGCTCACCTTTACCCACCTGGAAATTCTGCCGCTTGATGCGAGCCACGCGCTGGCGATTGGCCAGTGGCACCTGGAACGCACGCGCGCGAACGGCGGAGATATTGGCGGCTTTTTCACGCTTACCTTCCAGAAGACACGCGCCGGCTGGCGCATCATCGTCGACCACACCTCATAAATCCGCCCGCGTGCCACTCCGGCAACGCGCCACCTCCGGCCGGGAACCTTTCGCCCGCCTTCTACGTACCACAAGCAGAAGGACCAAGGAGGGAAACAGCCATGAAAAGACTGTTCGCGGTACTGGCATTGATTTTCGTCGCCACGGCGGCGGCATGGGCCGCGCCGGGCGAGCGTTACCTGCACGTTCGCGTGGATAACGCGCGCGATGGCCAGAAGGTGCGCGTCAACATCCCGCTTTCGCTGGCGGCCCAGGTGATTCCGGCGATCGACAACGGCAGGCTGCGGGACGGCAAGGTGCGGATCGGCAATTTCCAGGCGAACGGCGTGAACGTGGCGCAGATTCTGGCCGCACTCAAGAACGCTCCCGACGGCGAATTCGTCACCGTGCAGCAGCCCGGGCAGAACGTGCGCGTGGCGAAGAAGAATGGCGTCCTGATCGTGCATGTGGTCAATACGAAAGGCGAAAAAGAGAATGTGGAAGTCACCGTGCCGTGGTCGGTGGCCGAAGCGCTGACCTCGACCGCCAATTCGCACGAATTGAACGTCGAGGCGGCGATCCAGGCGCTCGAGAACGCGGGCGACATGACGCTGGTGACGGTGACCGGCGAGCATCAAACGGTTCGCATCTGGATCGATTCGAATAACGACGCTCGCTAAGCGGCGGCGAAGGGGAACGCGTTGATTCTGGCGGCGAAAATCGGGTGGGGCCTGCTGGGTACGGTGCTGGTGGTGGGCGGAATCGTTTCCAGCGAAGGATTCGTCCACGTCAGCGTGCAGCAGCATCGCCCTGGCGGAACGCACATCTGGCTGGTCGCGCCGGCGATGGCCGCGCCGATCGCGCTGCGGCTGGTTCCGCGCCGCCCGTTGGAACAGGCGTTGGAAAAAGCCCGCGAGTGGCTGCCCGCGGCGCAGGCAGCCGCTTCCGAGTTGCAGGAGTGTCCAGACGGGCCCCTGGTGGAGGTGACGGACCCAACCGAGCATGTGAAAGTCGGCAAGCGCGACGGCTCGTTGGTGGTGGACGTGAACGACCCACGGGAAAAGGTTTACGTGGCCGTGCCGCTGGGCGCAATCGGCGATTCGCTGAGGGTTCTGGCCGAACGCGGCGCAACGCAATGAGCCGCGCGCGGCGGCTGGCGGCTCTAGGCGCCGCTCGACCGCAGCGAGCGAATCCACTTCATCGCTTCCGGCACCAGGAAAACGGGCAGGGCAAACACCACGACCACCCCCCAGTCCTGCCAGGATAGGGGGACCGTGTGCACCGCGCGCTGGAGGAACGGTACGTAGACGCCGGCCAACTGCAGCGCGATCGTCGCCACCCATGCGGCCAGCAGCGGCCGGTTGGACGTCCAGCCAATCGAATACATCGGCTCGGAGAGCGAACGGAAATTGAAGACGTTCAGTTGTTCGAGCAACACGAGACCGCAGAAGGCCATCGTTCCGGCAAGTGCCGTACTGGCGCCATGCGCAAGGTAGCGATGAAACAGCCAGATCGTCCCGAATCCCAGATAGCCGCCGAGCGCCAGCACCCTCAGCATGCCCGGTCGGCCCAGAATCGGTTCGCCAACCGGGCGAGGCGGCTGGCGCAGTATATCCTTGCCGGCGGGTTCGACCGCCAGGGCGACCGCGCAGGCGCCGTCGGTGACCAGATTGATCCAAAGGATTTGCGCCGGCAAGAGAATCAGCGGGCCGCCCAGAAACGTATTGACCAGAATCGCCACCACTTCGCCGATGTTCGAAGAGAGCAGGTAGCGGACGAATTTGCGGATGTTCTCCCACTGGCGGCGTCCCTCTTCGATCGCCGCGACGATGGAGGCGAAGTTGTCGTCGGTGAGGACCAGATCGGACGCCGCTTTCGCGACGTCGGTGCCGCGCAGTCCCATCGCCACGCCCACGTCCGCCTTCTTCAGCGCCGGCGCATCGTTCACGCCGTCGCCCGTCATGCACACGACGTGGCCGAGTTTCTGCAGCGCTTCGACGATGCGGATTTTGTCTTCCGGCGTGATGCGCGCGAATAGCACGTCTTCCCGCAACGCGGCTTGCAATTCCGCATCGGAAAGCCGGGCGATGTCTTGCGTCGTCAGGACGCGATGAACGGGCAAACCGACGCAGGAGGCGATGACCGTCGCGGTGGCTGGCGAATCGCCGGTCACCACGATCACCTTGATTCCCGCGGCGCGCGCCTGCCGCACGCTTTCCGGCACTTCGGGCCGCGGAGGGTCCATCATTCCCGCCAGACCGAGGAACGTCAGCTCGCTTTCCACCGCTTCGGGTGAGAGCGGCGTCACCGGCGGCAGACGGCGACGTGCCATCGCGAGCACGCGCAAACCTTCCCTGGCCATTTCGTCGACGGCGGAGAGAATCCGCACGCGATCGTCCGGTGTGAGTTCCCGCGGCGCCGGGCCACTAGCCAGCCAAGTGGAACGCTCGAGCAGAATTTCTGGCGCGCCTTTCACATGGGCTTCGAGGCCTGCGCCGCGTCGCACGACCACCGTCATGCGCTTGCGTCCGGAATCGAACGGGAATTCGGCGGCCAACTCGCTGCTGCCTTGCGGCTCAAGACCGGCCTTCATCCCCGCGACGACCAGAGCCGCTTCGGTCGGCTCGCCGAGGCGATGCCAGCCCTCCTGCTCGAGGTAAACGCGGGCGTGATTCGAGCGCAGGGCCGATTCGAGCATGTAGGCGAGCGCCGCTTGTGTTTCCACGGCGAGCGGTGCGCCATGCCTGCGAAACTCGCCTACCGGTGCGTAGCCCGTGCCGGTAACCTCGATCCTGCCGGCGACCGGGAGCCAAATCGCCGTCACCGTCATTTCATTTTGCGTGAGCGTGCCGGTCTTGTCGGTGCAGATCACCGAAGCGGCGCCCAGCGTTTCCGCCGCTTGCAGGCGGCGGAGCAACGCGCGGCGGCGCGCCATCGCGTGGACGCCGAGGGCCAGCGCGATCGTCACGACGGCGGGCAGGCCTTCGGGAACGACGGCCACGGCCAGAGAAATTCCGGTCAAAAACATCTGCAGAGCCGGCTTGCCCATCAGCCAACCCGCCATGGCGACGATCGCGGAAACGCCGATCGCGAAAATTCCCAGTTGCCGCCCGAGCCCCGCCAGGCGTTTTTCGAGCGGGGTTTTTTCCTCGCCGAGCGACTCCGTGAGGTGCGCGATGCGGCCGAATTCGGTGATTTCGCCGGTGGCGACCACGACGCCGCGCGCGTGGCCGGTGGTGACGTTCGTGCCCATCCAGAGCATCGAACGGCGCTCGGCGAGCACGGCATCGGGGCTCGTCGGCGCGGACTGCTTCGCGACGGAAACCGATTCTCCCGTGAGGAGCGATTCGTCGGCGCGGAGCGCCGTCGCTTCCAGGATGCGAAGATCGGCGGGAACGCGGTCGCCGGTTTCAAGCAGGACGATATCGCCGGGAACGAGCGCGCGAGCCTCGATTCCGACTTCCCGGGCGTCCCGCACCACGCGGGCTCGCGGCGCCAGCATGCGGCGCAGTGCTTCGAGCGCCTCTTCCGCCTTCCATTCCTGCACGAAGCCGAGCGCGCCGTTGACGGCGACGATGGCCAGAATTGCCACCGCGTCCACCACGTGCCCCACGGCATAGGAGATGGCCGCCGCCGCCACCAGAATCACGATGAGGACGCTCAGAAACTGCCGCACCAGAATCTGGGTCCAGGACGCCTTTTGCGCCGCGGCAAAGGCGTTCGGACCCCACTGCGTCAGCCGCCGCTCCGCTTCGCGTGAATTGAGGCCGCGCTCCGCGTTCGTTCCGCACCGCCGAATCGCTTCGGAGGAATCGAGCGCATGCCAGCTGTTGCCTTTGTCCGTCTTTTTCTGTTCGCCGGCAATCACCGAGGAAACGGCCATCAACAACACCGCCGGCCCACCGGCGCCCTCCACATCTTCGATTTCGCGCGATTTCGGTCTTCCTGGGGAAGAGGGCGTGGACGGTCCAGGCGTTGCGCTCTGGAAAACCGTCTCATCGCCATCCGCCGCACCCCTTTGCCTCCGGGAATCGGCCGCGCCAGAAACCGCGTACACGCTTTCCCAGGCTTTCCCTTCCAGCGCTTGAGCTTTCGCCCGTTGCTGGCCATATTTCATCACGGGAACGAAATGTGGAATATGAGCTTCTTGCTAACGTGTGTTTCGCCCAAACAGCACAAGCGTCCACACCGGGTCGCGTCGCGGCCGACGCGACATCGGCAGTTTTTGGAACTCGCGCGGCCGTTCGAGGCGAATAGAGAAAGAATGCAGCTTCTGGGAAATGGAGAACCACAAATGCGAATTCGAAAGGCCTTTCTTTCGTTCTTTCTTCCACTCGCTTTCACCCTGCCTGCGGCGTACGCGCAAGGGCCCAGCCAGCAACCGCGGACGGTGACCGTCTGGCGAACCGCTTCGACGCAGCGCAGCCCGTGGCAGGTACCGATGCGTCCACGCGGCCGGTGGGCGGGCAGAATGGGTTGGATGGGCGGAATGCGCGGGCACGGCCCGGCGGCGGGAGGCATGCTGCTGGGGCTGGTGAACAGCCCCGAAATGCGGCAACGGCTGAACATCACTCTGGAGCAGGCGGAGAAGATTCGCCAGCAGGCGACGGATTTCCTGAAAGGGCAAATTCGCAATCGCGCCGATCTGGAAATTCAGCGCCTCGATTTGCGCAACATGCTCGCCGCCGAGCATCCCGACCGCGCGGCGATCGACGCCACGCTTCAAAAGATGAGCGATTTGAGGCTGGCACAGGAGAAATCGGCCGTGGATTTCCACCTGGCGATGCGCGATGCCTTCACGCCCGAGCAGCGGCAAAAGCTACGCGAAATGCGCCGCGCGGGCATGCGTAAACGTTTCGGCGGGCGGATGATGCGCGGCCCTCATGGCCCCGCGCCGATAGGCGGGACCGGTGCCGCGTCCGGCGGAAACGGGCCGGGCCAAACCTGATCGGTGAAACTTCCGGTTGTTTGCGCCGGGCGTCGAAAGCGTTTTTGACGCTCGGCGAGTCTTGCCGGAACGCTCCTCGGCGGCGCGGTCAGTGCGCTTTGTGCTCGATGGCGGCCAGGGTCAGTTCAGTGTCGGTAGCCGTGCCGGCCACCTGGTAGCTGTAGTGGGTGATTCCCACGCCGGGGACGAAATCGAACGCCGTGGAATGCTCCGCGGTCATGAACTCGATGGGATAGGCGACGGGCGACGTGAGTTTCGGCGCGCCCTCGATTCCAGAAAGATCGGTCGCTTCCGGTTTGCCCGTCACCCAGCAGTAGAACTGGTCGGTGCGAATCATTCCGGTCGGCCCGCAGAATCTCTGTCCGCGCACGAGCGGAAATTCCAGAAACAATTCATCAGCTGTCACCACGCTCGCGAGCGAATCGGCCGAATTCTCGAACCGGGCGAGCGTTTTCGACGTTTCTGCGGGCGAAATCCAGTAGAACTGGACGGAATTGGAACCGGTTTTCCGGGATTCCACGATGAGAGATTCGGCCGGAGCGGTGTCGCCATGGGAGCCATCGAGGTCGCGCGGGAAACCCTTGATGGCGTAAGCGTCGTAAATTCGATCGTCCGTGCGGCGCGTAATCCTTCGCCCGACGACCATTTGCCATTCGATGAGTTTCTGGTGAATGTCCGTCGAATTGTTTTCGCTCCAGCTCAGCATCGCCTGGTAATCCCACGTGGTTCCTGGCCCGAGCGGAAAGACGCCGGTGGATGCGACGGGCGCGTTTTCTGCCCTTCGCGCGGCGGCGATGGCCGGTTTCGCGTGAACCCGGGAGAGCGGGAATAGTAAGAAAGGAAGAATCAACGCCGGCGCCGCAAATTGCCACTTCTTACGGCTGTTTCCTGCCATGGTTCACCTTCTTTCCTCGATCCGCATCGGCATACCATGTTTCGGCCGCAGCGTCACCAGCGGTTCGGGAACCACCGAATGGCCCGCCGCGAGCCGGAACCGGAAACGCGAAGCCAGCAGCGCCACCACCAGCCCCAGTTCCATCAGCGCGAACGGCTGTCCGATGCACCGCCGAGGCCCTCCGCCAAACGGGAAATAGCGGAAACCTTCAACCGGAGGTCCCTCGATCCAGCGCTCGGGCCGGAAAGCGAGCGGATTGTGGAAATTGCGCGAGTCGCGCTGCGTCACCCAGCTCGACATCAGGAAAACGGTATCGGCGGGAAACTGGTAGCCACCGAACTCCGTCGGCTCGAGCGACGACCGGCCGACCGTATAAGCGGGCGGATAAAGCCGCAGCGATTCCTGAATAACGGCGGCAAGGTAAGGCATGCGGTCGAGATCTTCGGGAGTGGGCGCGCGGCCGGCCAGAACGCCGTCGATTTCGTCGTGCAGCGCGGCTTCGGGCGCTGGATTTTGCGAGAGCAGATACCAGGTCCAGGTAAGCGCGAGCGCGGTGGTTTCATGCCCGGCGAGCAGCAGCGTCATCGTTTCGTCGCGCAACTGCCGGGCGGACATCGGCGCGCCTTCGGCATCGCCGCCGGCGATCAGGCGCGAAAGCAGATCGTCCGACGAGTGGCCGTTTCGCCGCTTCTCCTCAATGATCCCGCTCACCAGCGATTCGAGCAGGGCGTAGCCGCGTTCGGCGCGGCGATTGGCCGGCGTGGGGAACGAATTGGGCAGCTGAACCGGCGAACGCAGCCGCCGCAGATCCCGCCGCATGATCGCCGAAAGCGCCTGGCCGATCGAGCGCGCTTCCGATTTCATCTCCAGCCCAAAGAGCGTGTGAACGGCGACGCGGAGCGAAATATTCATCATCTCGGCGGCGAGGTCCCGCTGCTGGCCCGGCCGCCACTCCTCAGCCTGCTCGGCGGCGATCCGCACCATTGCCGGGGCGTAATCGGCGATGCGGGCGCGATGAAACGCGGGCTGCATCAGGCGCCGCTGCCGCCGCCACAATTCGCCTTCGCTCGTCAACAAACCCTGCCCGAGCAGTCGCTGCGCGGTCAGCCGCAAAAGAACGCCCTTGATGAATTTCTGATGCTGCACCACCAGCACCTGCTCGATCGCCGCGGGATCGTTGAGCAGGACCCGCGAGCCGCGCCAGTAGTGCATTTCCGAAACGGGGCCGCATTCATGGCCCATTCGCTCGAGCAGCGCGAGCGGATTGCGAACCAAATCGAACGTGACGCCGAGCCACGGCAACCCGCGCGGCCCGGGCGGCGAATGATGATTGAGTGCCACGGCCCTTATTCTAGTGCGGATTCGGGGCGGAGCGGCGTTTCACCTCACC
>JAKAOH010000162.1 GCA_021812285.1 Acidobacteriota bacterium
GCTGACCGATTTCAAAATCCCCGCGCCGGAACTGCTTTTCGTGCCCATCCGGAATCAGATTCCGGTGACCGTGCAAATGACCTGGCAGGAACAAAAGTAGCGTCGCGCGCTGGGTGCGGCCGGGTATTTCAGATTCCCGCCGCTCGCCGCGCCCAGCGGCCGATCACAGGATAGCCGGCCCATTCGCCTCGCATGGCTTTCAGGGTAAACAGAATTCCCAGCACGAAATTCAGCGCGTAGGCGGTCATGACCAGCATCCAGAGCACCCCGAATCCCGCGAACAGCGCGATGGGGAGAGGCTGCCGCGCATGGGAGCCTTGCGCCGGAATGGTCGCAAGTATGGCCAGAATAAATGTTCCGAAAATTGCGACGTAAAGCACTCCGAAGATGATCTGCCAATATATAGCCTGCAGCGCGTGGAAACGCACGAAGCGCGAATCCTTCTTCATCAGGTAGATAACCAGCGGTCCGATCCACCAAGTGACGATCATCAACGTGTGAGACAGCCCCGCGTAGGCCTTTTCGTCGCCTGTCAGCTCAGCCGGCGCCGCTGTCGCGGCGTTTGCGGCATCCATCGCGCCTCCTCACGTTCGTCAGTCCCGGTATCCGGCGGCGAGTAGCATACTCGCATTCCAGTGATGTGTGTCAGGCGAATTGGTGCTCCCCGAGCAGAGTAGCTTTGCGCGCGTTGACGGACGGGGCTTGACCCGAGCGCGGATGGGACTATAATCCCGGCCAACGAACATGTCCGAGAGGGATGCCAAGAGCGCGACCTGCACCACGGCTTCGTCCCTATGCTATTGGGCTCTCGTGTTTGGGATCGCGTTCGGGCTATTTTCGCTCGGAGAGCTGGTTTGGCCGGGGCTACGCAGCTATTCGAATGCGCTGCTTTTCGCCGCCGCGGGTATTGCCTGCGCCGTGAACTACCGTCGCAACTGCACCTATCACTGCGCCATCACCGGCCCGCTCTTTTTCATCGCGGCGGTGGTGCTGGCCATCGGCGTGCACAGGGGATGGGCGGTGCCAGCCGCCCTGGTATGGGCAGTGGTGCTGCTGGGTGTCGGGTTTGCGATTTTGCTCGAGCGCCGATTCGCCGCGCTGCGATGACCGCTGATTTTCGCGGAACGGCAGCGGCGCCGAATCAGCGCACGACGCCGGCGAGCGGACTCGATGCCGTGGCGTAGAGCTTCTTTTCGATACGCCCCGCGAGAAACGCCTTGCGGCCGGCTTCGACGGATTGGCGCATCGCCTGCGCCATCAGCACAGGCTCCTGCGCGCCGGCAATCGCCGTATTCATCAGCACGCCGTCGTAGCCGAGTTCCATAGCGAGCGTGGCGTCGGAAGCGGTTCCCACGCCGGCATCCACGATGAGCGGAACTTCGGTGATACGCTCGCGCAGGATGCGCAGGTTCGTGGTGTTCTGGATGCCGAGTCCGGAACCGATCGGCGCGCCCAGCGGCATCACCGCCGCCGCGCCGGCGTCCACCAGCTTCCGTGCGACGATCAGATCGTCGGTAGTGTAGGGAAGAACCACGAATCCTTCGGCGACGAGGGTGCGCGTGGCGGCGAGCAACTGCTCGGTGTCGGGAAACAGCGTTTGCTGATCGCCGATCACCTCGAGCTTGACCCAATTCGACAGACCCAATTCCCGCGCCAGATGCGCGGTGCGAATCGCTTCATCGGCCGTGTAGCAGCCGGCGGTATTCGCGAGAAGAAAATAGCGGTCGCGATCCAGATAATCGAGCAGCGTTTCCTTCGGCCGGTCGGCGAGTTGAATGCGCCGCAAAGCGACGGTGACGACGTCGGCGCCCGAGGCTTCAATCGCCTGGGCCATATCCCGCATCGTGCGATATTTTCCCGTTCCCACGATCAGCCGCGAGCGAAACTCGCGGCCGTGAATGACCAATGCATCTTCCATGTTCGGCTCCCAAGAAAACGATTGTACTCCGGCGCGAGCGCCGCGTCCCGTCGGCAGCGGGCGAAGGAGAGGCAACGAAGGAAGCGGAATGACGTTTTGCGCCGCGTTCCCGCCGTGATGGCGATGCGAACCCGGCTGCGGCCTCCCGATTGTGGAATTTTCGTGGCCTCAGCCGAGACCGTCCCTGACTCTCGAGTCAGGGGTTAGGCGGGTGGGTCTTCTCTGCCGCTACTCCAACGCCCGAAAAGCCAATCTGTTGCGCGAACCATAACCCGATCAAGCTTCTGACCGCCAATCAGAAGGCGTAGCAGGAAGTAGAGGACCGCTGCACATACAGACGCCATCCAAAAGGCGACATAGGCACTCGTAGACAGGTTGTTTCCGGGAAAGAGCTTGTTTATCAACCAAACGAGCCCACAAAAAAACGCCACCAGAGTGATTCCTGTGCCCCACAGTTTCAATAGGTCCCCTGGTGGCCGGGGTGGCCGGAATGCCAGACCGACCCTAGCATGGTCTACCATCAGAAGAAGGTACCGGTCTTCCTTCCTGAGACGTCGAATGGCTTGGATCCAGGCCTCAAATTCCTCTGGCTGCTGCTTACGCGCCCGGCGGACCGCCTTTCTAATCAGTTGGGAGATCTTCCTCTCATAGGCTTCTTGGTTGTAATTCTTATCAAACTCTTCGTTGACTTCGAGGATGTCCGGGAGCGTCCAGGCCGTCTCAGAGAAATAGAGCATTTTGCGTTCAATCTCAGAAAGCGGAGTGCCATCGCGGAGCCCTTCGTCCGAGATTCGAGAAACGACAAAGTCCAGGGCCTCTCGATCGTTTGGAAACCGCTCCATAGCGCCGCCCATTAGGTCTGGATTTTAGCCGAGCTCCCGAGAGACGGACAGGTCTGAATTTGTTCCGGACCAGGGACCCCCGAGAACACCGCTGGCGGCAGCGACTTGGCAACCACGTTCTAGCCGCGTTGTGGCCGCGTTCGGCACTATTCGACCGGGCCGGGGAGCGGCTGGTCGGCGTCGGCAAATAGCTTTTCGATTTCCGCCTGATAGCGCTGCTCGACGATCCGCCGGCGCAGCTTGAGCGTGTAGGTCATCTCGCCCCGATCGAAGGCGAAATCGCGATCGAGCAGCAGGAAACGCTTCGGCCGCTCGTATTGGGCGAGCGGCTCGCCGATACGCCGGATTTCCTCGCCCAGCAGGCGCTGCGTCCAGGGATGGGTGGCGATTTCGGTGGGGGTCGAAAGCTTCACGCCTTCCCGGCTGGCGCGAACGCGCAGCGTTTCGAAATTGGGGACGACGAGCGCGGCCACGAATTTTCGGCGGTCGCCCAGCACGCAAGCGTTGGAGATGAGCGGGCTGGTCTTCAGCAGATTTTCGATCATCTGCGGCGCGACGAATTTTCCCCCGGCCGTCTTGATCAGATCCTTTTTGCGGTCGGTGATGACCAGAAATCCGTCCTCATCCAAATGACCGATGTCGCCGGTGGAAAACCACCCGTCCGGCGAAAGCACCTCGGCGGTTTCCTCGGGTGCTTTGTAGTAGCCCTTCATCACGCACGGGCCGCGCACCTGGATTTCGCCATCGGCGGCGACGCGCACCTCGACGTTGGGAATCGGCTTGCCGACGCTGCCGGGCCGGTGGTCGCGAAACGAGCTGGCGCTGACGATCGGCGAGGTTTCCGTCAAACCGTAGCCTTCGAGGATGGGCACGCCCACCGACCAGAAAAATTCGGCCAGTTGCGGCGATAGCGGCGCGCCGCCTGAATTGAAAAACCGGATCCGGCCGCCCAGCCGGCGGCGGACGCGGCTGTAGACGAGCAGCCAGGCCACGTACCAGCGGAGTTTTTTCTTAAGTTCGATCGGCTTTCCGTATGCGCGCCATTCGACCGATTCGTTCGCCACGCGCAGGCCCCAATCGAATAACTGTCGTAGATGCCCTCCGAGCCGCTCGCGCGCTTCGAAGATGCCGGCGTAGCTTTTCTCGAAAAAACGCGGCACGGCCGCGGCAACGGTGGGCCGCACTTCGACGAGCGCGCCGGAAACCTCATCCATGCGCTCCACGTAGGCGAGCGCCACGCCCCGGAAGAGGGCGATGTAATCCATGATGCGCTCGTAAACGTGGGCGAGCGGAAGAAACGATAGCACCACGTCGGTTCGCCGCATATCCACCAGGCGCAGGGTGTCGAGCGCGTTTGAGGTGAAATTCGAATGCGTCAGCATCACGCCTTTCGGCTCGCCGGTGGTGCCGGAGGTGTAGATGATGCTGGCGAGATCGGAAGGTTTGACCTGCTCCGCGTGGCGCGCGTAGGCGACGATGTCGTGCGGGTCGGCGCGACCCATCATCTCTTCCCAGCGCCGGATTTCGCGCGGCAGCGGCTTGCCGTAGGCGGCGACGACGATCGTTTCGAGATGCGGCGCGTGCTCGCGGCAAGCGAGCAGCCGTTCGACCTGAGCCGGGCCCACGGCGATGGCGGCTTTGGCTTCCGAGTGATTCAGGATGTAGAGGATTCGCTCGGCGGATTCATTGAAATAGATGGGAACGGTGACGGCGCCCAGCCCCAGAATCGCCAGATCGGCGATATGCCATTCCGGCCGGTTCGGCGAAAAGAGCGCGACGCGATCGCCGGCGAAGATGCGCGCTTGCTCCAGCGCGGTCGCCAGTCCGGCGACGCGGCGCACCACCTCCCGCGACGGCGTGGCGATCCACCGCCCGCCCTCCTTGTGCAGTTGCGCGCGCGGGTTCGGATAGCTTTCCGCCGCGGCGAGGAAGCTTTGCACGATCGTCGGGTATTTCACTTTGCCGCCGCGTGGCAGAGTACCGCACGCGGCGCGCCAGTGCAATCGCCGCGAAAGGCCCGCTTCGAGCCTCGAAACCCCCGCCAGCCTGCGCTAAGATGGGCCGCGAGCGGTTTTCCCCCTCCGAGGTGAGGCCATGAGCCAGATCGCCGGCGAACATCCTTCCCAGGCACGCGCAGTCCGCGCGCCGCGCGGCCCCGAGCGCACCTGCAAGGGCTGGAATCAGGAAGCGGCGATGCGCATGCTGATGAACAACCTCGACGCCGAAGTCGCGGAGCGCCCGGCCGATCTGGTGGTCTACGGCGGATCGGGCCGCGCGGCGCGCAGTTGGGCGGCGTTCGACGCCATCGTGCGCGCGCTCACCCAGCTCGAAAACGACCAGACGCTGCTCATTCAGTCGGGCAAGCCCGTGGGCGTTTTCCGCACCCACGAATGGGCGCCGCGCGTGCTGATCGCCAACGCCAATCTTGTCGGCCATTGGAACGACTGGCGGCATTTCGGCGAACTCGAACGCGCCGGGCTGACGATGTACGGCCAGATGACCGCAGGGAGCTGGATTTACATCGGCACGCAGGGAATCCTCGAAGGCACCTACGAAACGTTCGCCGCGGCCGGGCGCAAACATTTCGCTAGCGACCTCGCCGGAAAACTCGTTGCCACCGGCGGCATGGGCGGCATGGGCGGAGCGCAGCCGCTCGCCGCGACGATGGCCGGCGCTGCGATTCTGTGCGTGGAAGTGGATCCCGAGCGCATCAAGCGCCGCGTGAAAACGGGCTATTGCGACGTCATGGTGAATTCCCTCGACGAAGCGCTGCGCATCTTGAAAAATGCGGTGCGTAAACGCGAAGCGGCGTCGGTGGGCCTGGTGGGCAATTGCGCCGACGTGATTCCGGAACTGGCGCGGCGCGGCGTCGTGCCCGATCTGCTCACCGATCAAACCAGCGCGCACGATCCGATCAACGGCTACATCCCGCGTGGCCTTTCGCTCGACGAAGCGGCGGAGTTGCGCCGGCGCAACCCGGAGGAATACCGCCGGCGCGCGCTCGATTCGATCGCCGAGCACGTCCGCGGAATGCTCGAGCTGCAAAAACTCGGCGCGGTCACGTTCGATTATGGAAATAACATTCGCACCATGGCGTTCGAAGCCGGAGTGAAGGATGCTTACGATTTTCCCGGCTTCGTTCCCGCGTACATCCGCCCGCTCTTTTGCGAGGGCCGCGGGCCGTTCCGTTGGGCCGCGCTTTCGGGCGAGCCCTCGGACATTCACCGCACCGATGAACTCGTGCTCGAACTGTTTCCCGAAAACGAGATCCTTTCGCGCTGGATTCGCCTGGCGCAAAAACGCGTGCGGTTCCAGGGCCTGCCGGCGCGGATCTGCTGGCTTGGCTACGGCGAGCGTGACCGCTTCGGCGTGGCGATGAACGAACTGGTGGCGCGCGGCGAGCTGAAAGCGCCGATCGTCATTGGCCGCGATCATCTCGATACGGGCTCGGTCGCTTCGCCTTTCCGTGAAACCGAATCCATGCGCGACGGCTCGGATGCCATTGCCGATTGGCCGTTCCTGAATGCGCTGCTCAATACGGCCAGCGGCGCCAGTTGGGTTTCGATTCACAACGGCGGCGGCGTGGGGATTGGCTATTCGCAGCATGCGGGCCAGGTGGTGGTGGCCGACGGCACGAAAGAGATGGCGGCGCGTATCGAGCGCGTGCTGACGAACGATCCCGGCATCGGCATCGCCCGCCACGCCGACGCCGGCTATCCCGAGGCCGTTGAATTCGCCCGCGCACACGGAATCGACATTCCGATGCAGTAGCGAGCGGGTCCACTTCACCGGAAAGACAGGCGTTGCAGGCCGTAACTCCGACCGGTCTTTTCGGCTGCGGAGTTCTTCCAATGGAGCTTGCGTGGAACTGCGTGGCTACGGTCCAGACCGGGCAGCGAACGACTCTCTAGTCTCTGCCCGCTTTGCGCCGCAGCTTTCGCCGCATTTCGGGGAGGACATTGACAACGCGACCACCACGCCAGGCATAAATCGGGATGCCACGTTCCACATTACCCTCGATCACCTTGCGCACGGCAGCCTGCAGCGCCAGCTCGGCCCGTTTTTCAGGCGGCAGACTGAGGATTCGTTTGGAGAGGCGTCTCACGTTTGGCGATAACTCCTTACGAGGGCAGTATACAAGGCTTTTTTCCGGACGCGAAGCCGGCCCGGCGCGCCAGAAGCGATCAGCAAGGGTTTGCTCCCGGAATTGTCGAAGAGGTACCAATCCGTTGCAAGAGGCTGATAATGGGTGAAGAAATTCCGCATCGATCGGTCGAACCGCCTTCGCAGATCTCTTTCCGGAACGTCGTGTCCGCCCTGAAGGACCCGCTGTCTCACCCGCGAAAGCGCAAGGTCCGCGCTGGGCACCCAGAGGAAATAGATATGGACGGAGTATCCCTTCCGTTTAAGATTTCGCAGCAAGGCGACGTAAGTGCGCCCGGCAAGTGTGGACTCAAATCCGAAGTCCTGTTCGCGCTCCGCATACCGGCTTATCTCTTCGAGCATCAAACGGCCGGCCCGGAGGACGGCCGCCTCCGGCGCGAACGGCGAAACCCCTTGTGCGATGAGGTCGGCGTTGATGAAATACCGGCATCGTGCATAAAGAGGGAGAAATTCCCGGGCAAAGGTCGTCTTGCCGGCTCCATTCGGCCCAGCGATAAGATAGAGGCTGCCTTTTGATGTCGTGGAACCGGGCTTCATTCGTTCCGTGGCTCTTCTTCGCAAAGGAGTGGCGCCGAATCTCACTGCGGAAATCATAGTCCGATACGAGGGCGGGAACCAAGCCTGCTCGCGCGGCGCCCAGCCATCTGCGGTTAGAATGTATGCTGCTCCATGGCCGAAACCCTCCTGCTGACGAATATCGGGCAGCTCCTGACGATGCGGGGACCTGTGCCGCGGCGTGGGCGCTCCCTTGCCGATCCGGGGCTCGTAAAGGACGCCGCGGTGCTCGTGCAAGATGGACGAATTGCGGCCACCGGAGCCCGGCGCAACGTCGAGCGTCTCCAGCGCGCGCGACGCGCCCGAAAAATCGATCTGGGCGGGCGCGTGCTGCTGCCGGGACTGGTGGACTCGCATACGCACCTCGTATTCGCGGCGAGCAGGGTCGCCGAATACGAAATGCGCATCGCCGGCGCGAGCTATGAAGAGATTGCTCGATCCGGAGGTGGAATCCGGGCGAGCGTGAGAAAGCTCCGTGCGATGCCGGCTGCGGCGCTCGAACGGCAGGTGCTTGGCCGCCTCGGGCAATTCGCCGCGCACGGCACGACAACGGTCGAGGCAAAGAGCGGTTACGGGCTTGACCTTGCATCGGAGCTGAACATTCTTCGGGTCCAGCGATCGCTCGCGCGCAAGCAGCCGCTTGAAATCGTTTCGACGTTTCTTGGAGCGCATGTTGTGCCTCCGGAATACGCCAGGCGCCGGCGCGCGTACGTGGAGA
>JAKAOH010000163.1 GCA_021812285.1 Acidobacteriota bacterium
CGATCTAAAAACGATTACTCCCTTTCACTTCAGTAGCTACGACCTATTCCCTTGGTATCTAAGACTGGGGCCCCTTTCGAACGTCGACCGGCGCTATTTCCACGGCAGGATTCCCACCTGGGAGAATTTCGTTCACCATCCGAATTACGACGCGTTCTGGAAACGCCAGGCTGTCTGGCCCTATTTCGAGCGATTGACGCTCACCGTGCCCAACCTCAACGTCGCCGGCTGGTGGGACCAGGAGGATTTCTGGGGCCCGATACAGATCTACTTCGCCTCGGAAAAGCACGACGTTCACCACGACAATTACCTCGTCGTCGGTCCCTGGAACCACGGCGGGTGGGCGCATGGTTTGGGAAACCATCTCGGCCCGATCCAGTTCGGCACGCCAACAAGCCAATATTTCCGCCGCAAGATCGAAGCCGCCTGGTTCGCCTACTGGCTCAAGAGAGAGGGCCAACTGCCGTTCGCGAAAGTCTCCACTTTCCAGACCGGCTCCGATCGCTGGATGAAATACTCGGCTTGGCCGCCAAGCACCGGCATCACTCACCGCAAGCTTTATTTCCGCGGCGACTCCCGTCTCGCCTTCACTCCGCCCACCGCGAGCGGCCCCGACGCCTTCGATAGCTACGTCTCCGATCCGGCCTTTCCTGTGCCCTATCGCCACCGCCCGATTCAGGAGACCTACGGACCGGGCAGCAAGTGGTACACCTGGCTTGTCGAGGACCAACGCTTTGTCTATCTGCGCCATGGCGTCGTCGCCTGGGAAACGGCCCCGCTCACTCAT
The DNA here is from genome assembly GCA_021812285.1 of Acidobacteriota bacterium. Classification (GTDB taxonomy): domain Bacteria; phylum Acidobacteriota; class Terriglobia; order Acidiferrales; family UBA7541; genus JAKASX01. The sequence goes on from JAKAOH010000163.1 coordinate 788, forward strand.
AACCTCACGGTCACCGGCCGAATCGTGGCCCATCTGTTTGCCTCAACCACCGGCAGCGATAGCGACTGGGTCGTGAAGCTCATTGACGTCTATCCCCAACACTACCCGCAGGACGTCCAGATGAGCGGCTACCAACTCATGATCGCCGACGAGATCTTTCGCGGCCGTTTCCGCAAGAGTTTCGAGCACCCCGAGCCGATCATTCCCAATAAGGTCACTCGCTATGTCTTCAGCCTGCACACCAACAATCACACCTTTCTCAAGGGTCACCGGATCATGGTGCAGGTGCAGAGCACCTGGTTCCCGCTATACGACCGCAACCCGCAGAAATACGTTCCGAACATTTTCGAGGCGAAAGCTTCCGACTTTCAAAAGGCCGCGCAACACATCTACCGGTCGCGCCGCCACGCCTCCTACATTGACCTGCCCGTGGCGATGCACTGAATACGGGCACAGAACCGGCAACCCTGGTCCGTGATTGCCCCGGGCGAGGACGCGCTTCATCACAGCCATTTCGGGTCCGCGTAGCGCTCGCCCGTGAGGTGAAAGAACAAAGGTTCTATTGCCACTGTGTCATAAACGGCAGCCGCTTACGTTCATCGATGAGCTGACCGCGAGAGCTGCTGGCGGAGAGTCATCTGACTCGGCGGCTGTTCGGGACGATGCTGCGGCGGATCGAATCGCTGCCATTGCCCGGAGGTTAACGCCTCGGCGGATGGTACGCATCCCAGTGGCGAGGGCGGCGGAAGCCGGGCGCGCGGGAATTCGTCGGAAGAACGGGCCAAGGTGCCGGTTCGCTCGGTCGCAAGAGCGCGCGGTGGGCGCCGGAGTGGTCCGCTCGCTTCCCGGGTGCGAGTTTGCGCTTGCAGGCGAGATTGCGAGGCGTATACTTTCCTCGCCAGGGGCGGCAAAATGGAAATTCTCGCTGGTACTGCGCTTGCCCAGGACGGCCAATCCTACCTCACTACAGGCAGGTGTGTGATGACCCGGAAAATAAATGCGTTTCTTCGCCGGTTGGGAATTGGAATGGGACTGGCAGCAATCGCGTTTCTGGGAGCGGGAAAGCTGCAGGCGCAAGCCCGCAGACCCGGCCCCAAGCCGCAGGCGTTTGACACCTTCCTGAAAATTAATCTGCCAGGAATGGGGGTCAGGAACCTCGAAATCCTCTCCTTTTCATGGGGTCCGGCGCATCGGTCACTCACGATTACGAAGAAAATGGACGCGGCATCGCCGAAGCTCATGGCAGCATTCAGAACTCGCAGGAACTTCCCGGGGCCGGTGGTCACTCTTCGGGGAGGGGTTTACCGGCTTGTCAAGTGCCGGATTACATCACTCAGGAGATTCAAGCGGCGCGGGATGCCGATGGAGTCTATCTCATTTAGTTTTGCGAAAGCCATCCTCCTTAGAAAATAACCGTTGAAAAGGGGAGTGCACGTGGCTAAACTCCCTTCGTCTCTGACAGGATGGTTCGGGGAGGCGAATTATGCTCTCGTTTTTGGAAGCGGCGCTCTGCTCGCTTCTCGGCTTGTCGCCCAGCGGCCCGAAAAACAAGCCGGCGGGCACCACCTACACCGCCGAGTCGGTTCTGCAGGCTAAAGGCGGCGCGCGGCACCACCGCAAGGCCTTGTACATGAAGTACGATACGAGGAAGACAGGCAAGCGCAAAGCCACCATCAAGTTTAAGACGGAGAAAAAAGCGCGGAAATCTTACCGCAAGGCCACAAAGAAGCAGGCGAATTTCGAGTTGAAGAACCTAAAGCGTCGTGTTAAGAAGTAGCCGCGTCTTCCACGGGTCGCTGCCGAACCAGCGATTCAAATCGTGGCCCTGAGCGCCATTCCATCCGCCTCGCTGCCGGAGTTGTATTCCCGGTGGCTGCGCGAGCTGTTTCCCGGCCCCATCCCGGCAGAGACGCACGCCACCTGCGACGCCTGTGTGATGCTTCCTTCCGCGGGTCAAATCCTCGCCCAAACACCCGACGCCCGAACCTTCTATTTCAATCCCTCCACCAAATGCTGCACCTACGTTCCGCAACTCCACAATTTTCTTGTCGGCCAGATACTGCTCGATGACGATCCCGCCTTTGCTCCCGGCCGATCGAGTGTCGAATCTCGTCTTGCTGCGCGCCTTGGCATAAGCCCGCTCGGCCTCGCGCCGCCCTCTTCCTACTCGCTGCAATATGAGCACGGAACGCTGGCCTTCGGCCGGAGCCGCGCCATGCGCTGCCCGCACTATCTCGACGAGGGCGGCCGCTGCGGCGTCTGGAAATATCGCGAATCCACCTGCTGCACCTGGTTCTGCAAATATGTTCGCGGCGCCGTGGGCCAAAACTTTTGGCGCGAGGCTCTGCATCCGCTGCTCCAGACGGTCGAGCATCAGCTGGCGATGTGGTGTCTGGTGGAACTGGAGTTCGACGCGGAACCGCTCGAAGCGCTGCTCGATGCTTCCGCCCGGTCCGACGCCGCCGATCCGCTCAAGCCGGAGGAACTCGACGGCCGCGTCGAGCCCGCCGAGTACGCCCGCCTGTGGGGCCGCTGGCGCGGCCGCGAGGCCGATCTCTACCGCGAATGCGCCCGCCTGGTTTCGCCGTTGAGCTGGGCGCAAGTGCTCGCTATCGGCGGCGCCGAAGTCCAGGCGCGTGCCCGCGTGGCCACGCGAGCCCACGCCCGACTGATGGATTCCTCGATTCCCGCCCGTCTCGCGGCGGGCTCGGTCCAGCTTGTGCAAATCGGCCCGGAAATCACCCGCGTCGCTTCCTATTCGAACGAACTCGATCCGCTCGATGTCCCCACGCCCCTGCTCTTCGCACTCCGCTATTTCGATGGCCGACTCACCCAGGATGCCCTGCGGGAGATCAAGCAGAACGAAGGAATCACCCTCCAGGAAGATTTGGTCCGGAAGCTGGTGGATTTCAGCGTCCTCGTTTCGCCGGGCCTATCAGGAATTCACAGCGGTGAAGACTGAGCTGGCGTCTGTTTTCGGGAGCGGTAAGGCGTTTGTTGGCCGGGCCGGAGGCCCGGGGTTCCCGGAACCGAGATCGTGGTTGCAAGCGACTCCAAGCGGCATATAATCTTGCGTGCGAGGATACCAAAATCGCGATTCTCGTTCTTCCCTTTTTGCGTTACGCCGCGCGCGACTTTATGGGGAGAGATTTCAAAACGTATTCAGGTGGAGAAACGGCTTCTCGATCTGCGCGAATTGCCCCGAAAACTGGGTTATGTAGCGCAACAGGTTCGGTGGCGATGCCTCCTGCGGGGAGGCGGAACGATCAGACCTGGCTCTTTAAGTGCGTGATTTTATGATTGGTTGGAATCAAGGCAGGCGCTGCACACGGAGATTCTGAAGACCGCCTAAGAGCTGGCTAAAAGAGTGCTCTTAGGCGCATCGCAAGGGCGGCGGAAGAATTGCTCGGAGGGCGAGCAAACTCTGCTGCAAGGGAGTGGAGAATGTCCCCGGCCGCTCCTGGTCCACGAAAGTACTCCCCAATACATTTGGGATTTGGAGCGTGTGCGCGCGGGGTTCTGGTCGTGTGCCCCGGTTGCGGGATCGACCCCATCGTCAGCAGAGCGAGCCTGGCCTGCCGCATCGATAAATAGGGGGGCTGATGAACATCAGAGACACCGTTGAGAACCTTCACAGGGAACACGACGAAGAGGCCCGGCTCCTGGGCGCGTTCGAGAGCGCACTGGAGCTTGCCGTCACCGGCGATGACGAAAAGCGCAGTTTGGGGCTCTCTGAGCTGCGCAACATCGTGAAACAGAGCGCACGAATTCGCGGATCTTCGGCCCACGACTCGGAAGCGCTGAATTCGCCCGCCTTTCTCCTCGTTGATGGCTCCGAACGCGCTCGATTGAAGGAGACTCTGTTCCATCTCGAGCGGGCCAGCTACGAGTTCCGGAAGGAACTCGCCTTCGCCACCACCTTTTCCACCGAGGAGCTGGTGGGACAAGGGCGGCGTTTAGCCGCTTCGATCCGGGAGCAGATCGCGTATGAGGAGGAGTTGCTGCGAGAGGTTGAGGCCGAACTCTCGGGCGACTCAGCGCGATTGACGTCGAGAGAGTAAGAGGTGCTGAGCCCGGCCGGCCGCGGGAATCGCCGCGCGCGGGCGTCAAGCTGGAAGGGGTCACAGGGCGGAGGCGGCGGCATCGGGTGTTTGTTGACCTGGGCTTGCAGTGGTTCTTCTGAAACAACTTCTACACGTGGAGGCAATCTATGGGAAGCAAGACAGTAAGTCCTCCGGGAACGAAAGTGACGGGGGATTACATCGAAGAAGTCATGTTGAGCGTGAAGGCGAAAAATTCGAGCGAGCCCGAGTTTCATCAAGCGGTCCAGGAAGTGCTCGAATCGCTTCGTCTGGTATTGGCAAAACATCCCGAATACCGCGAAGCGCGGATTCTTGAGCGGGTAGTCGAGCCCGAGCGCGTGATTATGTTCCGGGTGCCATGGTTCGACGACCAAGGCAAGGTCCAGGTCAATCGTGGCTTTCGCATCGAGATGAACAGCGCGATCGGCCCCTATAAAGGCGGATTGCGGTTCCATCCCTCGGTCAATCTCGGCATCTTGAAGTTTCTGGCCTTCGAACAGGTTTTCAAGAACTCGCTCACGACGTTATCGATGGGTGGCGGGAAGGGAGGATCGGACTTCGATCCCAAAGGGAAGAGCGACAACGAAGTGATGCGGTTTTGCCAGAGCTTCATGACCGAGCTGTGGCGGCACATCGGGCCGGACACCGACGTTCCCGCCGGCGACATTGGAGTTGGCGGGCGCGAGATTGGATTCCTATTCGGCCAGTACAAACGGCTGGCCAACGAATTCAGCGGCGTGCTGACCGGCAAAGGACTGGGCTGGGGAGGCTCGCTGATCCGGCCCGAAGCGACCGGATACGGGTGCGTTTATTTCGCCGCGGAGATGCTCAAGACTCGCAAGGAGTCGCTCGAAGGCAAGCGGTGCCTTGTTTCCGGAAGCGGGAACGTCGCACAGTACACGGTGGAAAAGCTGCTCGATCTGGGAGCCAAGCCGGTAACCCTATCCGATTCGAGCGGCTTTATTTACGACCCCGAAGGAATCAGCCGGGAAAAGCTGGGTTGGGTTCTGGAATGGAAGAACGTGAAGCGCGGTCGCATCAGCGCTTACACCAAGCAGTTCCGCAAGGCGGTTTTCACCGCGACCGATCTCGCCAAGGACTCTAATCCGCTCTGGAGCGTGGAGGCGGATTGCGCGTTCCCCTCCGCCACTCAGAACGAGATCAACGCCCAGGACGCAAAGACGCTGATCAAGAACGGCGTCAAACTCGTCGCGGAGGGCGCCAACATGCCTTCCACGCTTTCGGCCACAAAGATGTTCCTCGATGCGAAGATCCTCTACGGGCCAGCCAAGGCCGCCAATGCAGGCGGCGTGGCAACCTCGGGCCTCGAAATGGCGCAGAACAGCGCGCGTCTTTCCTGGACAAGGGAGGAGGTGGACGACCGGCTGCATAAGATCATGACCGCGATTCACGACACCTGCTACGTTACCGCCGAGCGGTACGGGACCGCGGGCAATTTGGTGAACGGCGCTAACATCGGTGGTTTCCTGAAAGTCGCCAACGCCATGCTGGACCAGGGTCTGGTCTGAGAAGAGAAAGTGCGTGACTCGATCGCCGCGGAGCGGCGCGCGCGCTCCGCGGCGAATTCACGCGTCCGCGCCGACGGAAAATGGGTATGAAGCCAGCGCCAAAACCTCTCGTCGGCGCCGAAGAGCAGTTCGAGAGCTTCGAAATCCTCAATCCCTTTCGCGTGCAGGACGTTTTATTCGTTTCCAGCCTCTATGATTCGTTCATTCTTCGGGAAGACGGCCGCCTGGGCGAACTCCTGTTCGGTGAATCGCTCGAACTGGACCTGCAACAAGTTCCCGGCATCACCCGCGTTTCGAGCGGGGCGGAAGCGCTCGAACTGGCCCGTTCGCAGCCGCGCTTCAATCTGATCGTCACCAGCCTTTCGCTGGGCGAGATGGACGCGGCGCAACTGGCCCGCGAGGTTCGGGCGGCCGGCCTGGACGTTCCGGTTGTGGCGCTCGCGTACGACTACCGGGAAATCAAGAATTTCCTCAAGCGCTCGCCGGCGAGCGCGGTCGAGCGAATTTTCCTCTGGCAGGGCAACGCCCGCATTCTGGCGGTAATTGTCAAGCAGGTCGAAGACCGGCGGAACGTGGCGCACGACACGGCCGCGCTCGGAGTGCCCGTCATTCTGGTGGTGGAAGACAACATCCGCTACTACTCTTCGTTCCTGCCGGTGATGTACACCGAGCTGATCGCGCAGTCGCGGCGATTGACGCGGGAACGAATCAACGTGGCGCACAAGCTCCTGCGGCTTCGCGCGCGGCCCAAGATCCTCCTCTGCTCGACATACGAAGACGCTCTCGACCTGGCGACGAGGTATCGGGAGTTTTTGTTCGCCGTCGTCTCGGACGTGGAATTTCCGCGGGCCGGCGAGGTGAGCGCCGAGGCGGGCTTCGCGCTGGCCGAACGGATTCGGAGCATGGTACCCGACGTGCCGATCGTGCTCCAGTCCAGCCGCGCCGAGTTCCGGCGCCGCGCTCAGGACGAAGGTTTCTCCTTTCTTCAGAAGCGCTCGCCGACCTTGCTCCGGGATCTCCGCCGTTTTCTCGTGGCGCAGTGCGGGTTTGGTGATTTCGTTTTCCGGCGGCCGGATCGGACCGAGGTGGGACGGGCTGGCAACCTGGACGAGCTCGAAGCCTGCCTAGCGGTCGTTCCCTCCGAGAGCCTTGCCTATCACAGCGAGCGGAACCACTTTTCCCGCTGGCTGATGGCAAGAACGGAATTTGCCCTGGCAAGGAAACTGCGACCACGCAAGGTCTCGGATTTCGCCAGCCTCGAAAATCTCCGGCAAGACCTGATTCGGTCCATTGGAGAGTATCGTCGGGAGAAGAGCCAGGTCCTCATCAACGATTTCGACGCCGCCGAATTCCATCCCGAAGAAGCTCCGTTCCTCCGGATGGGCGGCGGCTCGCTCGGCGGCAAGGCTCGAGGACTGGCCTTCATGCGGCACTTGCTGCACCGGCACCGGCTGAGCGAGCGGTTCGCCGGTGTGCGTGTTACCGTGCCTCCCGCCGTCGTTCTGGGAACCGATGTATTCGACGAGTTCGTGAGCGAAAACCAACTGCTCGATTTCGCCATTCGTAGCAACGAGGATGCGGAAATTCAAAACCGATTTCTTGCCGCGCCGCTTCCGGCGCAACTCCATGATCGATTGCGCGCGTTCCTGTCAATCGCGCGGTTTCCGCTCGCGGTGCGCTCTTCGAGCCTGCTCGAAGACGCTCAGTACCAACCGTTCGCCGGCGTCTACGAAACCTTCATGCTCGCCAACCGCGATCCGGATCCCAGTCTTCGCCTTGCCGAGCTCACCGAAG
>JAKAOH010000164.1 GCA_021812285.1 Acidobacteriota bacterium
CAAGGCTGGTCTGGCCGTTTACAACCAGAGTTGCAAAGGCTGCCACGGAGTGAACGGCGAGGGCAGTCCGATGATGGAAAAAATGATGCACGTGAAAATGCTCCCGCTGGGCTCGAAGGCCGTTCAGGCGAAAAGCGACGCTCAGTTGAAGAAAGACATCACGGACGGCGTTGGGAAAATGCCGGCGGTGAAGAGTCTGGGCGCCAAGCAGGTGGACGACGTGGTCGCGTACATCCGCGAACTCGGCAAGTCGGGGAAGAAGTAACCGCATAACCAACCTCGAGTCGCCGCGCGGCGAGGCCCTGACTTCCGCCGGATGATCCCCATCGGCCGGGCAACGCCGCGCCAGCAACTCTCGCAACTTTCCGCTGCCTTTCCCCCGCCCCAATCGAGCGGAGTCACCAGCGATTCGCGTCTATGGCGGCGCGAACGCCAAACCAAGGCCCGCCCGTTCGCACCGGGCAGGCCCCAGGGATGCCGCAAGCCAACAATGGGACTCGAATTTCCTGGTCTCCTGGCTTTTCTCTAACCATGTGTTTCACTGCTTGAGCCGCGGTTTGCTGGCGCGCGATCGCGGCAGACGGAGAACGATGGCCGCAGCGAGGGAAACGGGGGAAGCGGGCGTCAAAACCAGCAAAAAGGGGCCCGCCGGGGTGGCCAAGTAGGCGTGGGGGAGAAGGCGCAACCCCGGCGGTAACTCGTTGTGAGGGGCCATCGGTACTTGCCAACGACCCCTCCTCTCTGTCGCGTCACGTAAGGACAGACCGCTCCATTCAGAAGCTGTATTTGACCGCGACGGTCATGTTGTTGCCGTTGAAATCCTGCGTCCCCAGGGGCGCCAGACCAACGGGATTATTTTCTCCACGGGTGTTATACCCGTAGTAGTTCCAACCGATGTCGTACGAAAGGCCCTTGTAGATGATCCAGTTCAACTTCATGTAAGGTGTTTGATAGTTGAACCGGAGCGGGCCGTAAGGCGTGAGCGGATCGAGGAAGTTCAGCGAATAGGTGCTGAGCGGATTGAACCAGGACGGCGTTCCCTTCACGAAACTTCCCGCGTAGCCCAGCGTGAACGTGACCTGCTTGGCCGGCTTGACCATCATGTCGGCGCTGGCGAAGTTCGTCTTGCTCGAATAGGTGGTAATGGCGGCGTAGGGCACCGGCGACCCGGGAATCGGGCAGGGCGCAGCACCCGTGCCTGCCGGACCGGAAGCGGCGTAGCAGACGAGCGCCTGGGTGTAAATATCGCTGTAGTTGTAGGAGAGATCGAACGAGAATTCACTGGCCGGCGTGAACATCGTGGTGATGGCGTAGCTGCGATTGTGATTCTGGTTTTGCACTTCCGTCACACTGTTGCTGCTGTCCACGATGTCCACCTCGCCGGTGATTTCGGCCCAGTGAACCGGCGTATACACCGAATTGATCTGGTAGCGGCGGAGCAGGCGCGGCGTGATCCGCGCGAAGGACTGATCGAACGAGGAAAGCTCCAGATTAAAACTCGTGCGGAAATTGTTCGCAGGCCGCACCCACAAACCCATCAGCGCCGAATTGCCGTTGATATCCGCCGACAGGTTGTGAGCGGTGTCGCTGTCGCCTGTCAGTCCGGTGAAGACGACCGATCCGTCCGGCTGGAGGGTGCAACCGGCCGGCAAATCGGCCGGGAACGTCCCGCCTTTCGGAAGCGCGCAATCGCCGCGGGCCGCTGTTGCGGGACCCGTGATGGGGGCCGCGGTGGTGCCGGTATTCCCGCCGGGGAAAAACGTTTCGGCGGTGTAATAAAGCGCGTTGAAATCGTAGATTTTCCGCTTCGTATACCGGTAACCGAGCCGCGCGCCGATTTTCGGCGTGAAATCGTAAGCCAGCATGAAAGTATTCGACCGGAAATCCTGGCCCAGGTACCGGCTGTTGTATCCCGTGGCCAGGTCCGGCCCGCTCGATGAGCCGTGCTGCGGGCAGGTGGCTGCGGTATACGGCGGAGGACAATCGGTGGCGTTGAACTGGCCCGGAGGCAACAGCATCGAGTAACCGCCGCCGGGAGCCGCTTGGGCGTAGAAGTTGACCACGCCGAAATTGTCGAGGCCTGGAATCCGGAAAGAGTTGTAGCTGAAGCTGTCCATCGCGCGGAATTTGCTGGTGATCTGATAGACCGCGTCCCAGTTGCCGTTGACGATGATCCGGTTGGCCTTGGTCGCCGCAGTGGCGTCCGAGCCGGCGGCGTGAGTCCGGGTGTTCAAACCGGCCCACGTATCGTAGAGATCGTTCACCGCTTCGTCGCCCGAGCTGTAACTAATGGCTCCGGTCATGTTCAGATTTCGGAAGTAAGTGGATTGGAAGCTGAAACGCTCGGTCGGCGTGGTTCCGCGCGGCCGTCCGCCGCGGTCGTAGTAGAGATCGCCCTGGCAAGCCGGGTTGGTCGTCGGCGGCGTGGTGCTGCTATTGCTCACCGGGCTGGCGCACGGCGTACTCCCGAGCGTATTGAACACGAGCCCCAGATCCACCGGCTGCCCGTTCGAGAGCTGATAGCCGAGGTTAGCGTCGTACCACTGCGTATCCTGCTTGTAATGGTTGACGTACTGATCGTAACTGAACGTCGTTCGCGGCAGGAGGCTGAAGTCTACTCCGGCATGATACAGGTCGTTCGTCGTCTTGTAGCCCTGGAAGAGCAGCGAGACGACACCGGATTCCTGCTCGGCGCCCACCGTCGCTTCGGTGGTTGTATAGGAAGGGCCGACCTCGAGGCTGTGCGCGTAGCCGAGGCGGAAACGAACGTTCGACTGCGGCAGCAGCGTCAGGTTGAAATCGCTCATCCGGTGGCTCAGGTCCATCAGGTGCGGCGCCGTGGTGACGGCGAGGCTCGGATTGGAGTTAGCCGGATTGAGCGGGTTCGCCAGCAGGTTGTATCCCCAGAAATACTTGTAGCGGCGGTAAGTGGCGCTGAAGTTGTACCACTTGTCCTTGCTCATATTCAGGCGCACGACGTCCACCGGATCGCCGCCGAAGCCGAAACCGGTGAGCGAGAGATTGTCGAACAGCGCGCCATTGTGATTGAGCGAACGCAAGTTCAGCGAAACATCCAGCAGCCGCGGCCCTTGCTGGAGGTTGACGAACGTATCGTAGTTCGCCGCGCTGCCCGTGATGTTGCTGTACCGCCATCCGGCATTCACCGAGCCCGACACGGCGTAGTTGCCAATCGTCAGCAAATTGGGCGTCGGGGCTGCATCGCTCGAAGACGAAGCGTCCGACGAAGACGCATCGGTCGAGACCGTCGAGACGGCGGAAACGCTGGAGCTGTTTGCCGCCGAAGACGACGAACCGGAGGTTTTCGTTGCCGGCGCTGCTGATTTCGTCGCGTCCTTGACGGTGGTCACCGGTTTTGCGGTGTTGGTGGCGCTCGCCTGCTCCTGCGATTGCTGCGTTTGTTGCTGCGCAAAAGCAGGCCCAGCGAGCCAACCGCCTAGCGCCAACCCGACGGCCAGGAGCCCGGCAGCCCGCCATCCGGTGAAACTGTTTTGGGAGACTCTCTCTTTCTGGCTGTTCATCGCCGCCTCATTGGAAGAAATACGGGCTGAAGTTAGATCCGTGAATCTGGGTGTGGCAGAGCGTGCATGCCTGGAACTGGCTGTTCTGGTTGTGGAAGCTCGGCGTGCCCGGCGCGCCGCTGAAGCTGGACGTCGTGTGGCATTGCAGGCAGAGCTGATTGACGTTGGCCACTTTCAGCATGTGCGGATTCGGCCCACCGTGCGGCACGTGGCAATCCAGGCAGCCGTCGGTGACCACCGGCTCGTGCTCGAAAACGAACGGGCCGGCCTTGTCCACGTGGCATTGCAGGCAGATCGCATTGCCCGCCGCGGCTGTCCGCAACTGCTTGTTCTCACCTCCGGGCTCGAGGGCCGTATCGCCGCTGGACCCGTGAGGATTGTGGCAATCGGAGCAGCGGACCATGCCTTCATTCACCCGATGGTGGAAAGGCATCTGGAATTGCGGCTGAATCGCCCGGTGGCAGGTGTAGCAGAGCTGCGGCTGCGCCTTGACGAGCAGCGTGGTCATGTCGGTCGAATGGTGCACCGAATGGCAATTCGTGCAGCCGATGCCGCTCTCGAAATGCACCGAAGTCAGGAAATGTTCATTTTCGTGGCGCGATTGATGGCAATCCATGCAGCGTTCGCTGATCGCCTGCGGCGTCATCTTCGGAAAGTCATAAGGAACGGGCGTCTGGCCGCCCGAGCTGACGTGCAACGAGCCCGGCCCATGGCAGCCTTCACAACCCTGTTTGTCCTTTGCTTTCAACTGCAGCGTCTTGTAGTGAGGATTCTCTTCAAAATTCTTGAAAACATCCGCGTGGCACATTTTGCACGTGTCGGCGCCGACGTATTGAGGCACCGGCTTGGAAGCCTGCGCGGTTGTTTTCTCTGTGCCGTTTTGGAATTTGTGAATGGTGGTTGCGCGGAGTTGGTTTGCGGCGAGCAGCGCAAAACCGGCCAGCGCTATCGCTCCCGCCCATCCCCTCCATCCGTATTCAACCCGCATAAGGGCGCCTCCAGCCTGTGGCAAGCAAGCTACGGACCATTTACAGGAACCCGAGGAAAAACGGCGTTCCCGTTGTGCAACGGGAGAGTCGGCAGCAGCTTTTGCGCCCGATACTGGCATATAGCGCCTTACTGTTTCTGTTAGGAAAAGCTGAAAAATAGAGCAGAAAGGAGCGAAGAGTTTAAAAGCGATACGGCGAACCGGGGGGTGTAGCAAGGCTGTGGAAATCAAGACCAAATAAGTCCCAGATGCGAACTCAGTCGAAACGGCATCCGAAACCTTGGGTTATTTGCCGCACATTCCCTGTCCCCTTTGCTCAAAATTCCGCAGCGCCAGAGCGGCAGAATTTCCACTTTTGTAACAAGGAACCGCGAAATCCCTGCTTGTCGTAGAAGTTCGAGGATGTCTTCGCATCTGCCTTTTGGTCACTTGCTTGCACACCGCACGTTGGGCGTCCGGCAACGGAACAAGCGACGAACAGGCCGGAACGGAAAATTCTACTAGCCGCTGGAATCGCGTCCGCCGCTGGTGGAAAGGCCAAGCACCGGACCTCGGACCGCGCTCGATTCCTTCCGGACGCCCTTCATTTCATCGGGAAAGAAAGAGACGCCGCGTTAATGATCGCCGCCAGGGGGAAAAGCGGAAACAGAGAGCGGGGAGACCTGGCGGAATTGCCGGCGCTGTTCCGCGGGATGGGCGTGCCATCACTGGCGCACACGAACGCCGTCGCCGCAGACGCAGCGAAGGGCCCCCAAGAGACAAACGCGGATCGAAACGAACTCGCGCGAGAACAGCGGGGCGAAGAAGAAAAAGCCCGCAACGCAAAGACAGCGGGCGGCAAGCGCGCGGGAACGACAAATGGATTTGGGCAAGCACTCCTGAACGAGATGAGAAAACCGCATTGAAATCGAGCGATCAAGACCTCTCGCAGAAGACGGGGCGAAGACGGTTCCTGGAAATTTTCCTCGGGGCCGGCATCACCGCGTCGCTGATTTCCTTTTTGTATCCGGTGATCCGCTATTTGATTCCGCCGCGGCGTTCCGATCTGGGCAGCAACACGGTGCTCGCGGCCAAGGTCGGGGAACTGAAACCCAACTCCGGCCAGATTTTTCGCTTCGGGGAGCACCCCGCGCTGCTGATCTACACCGCGAGCGGGGACTATCTGGCTTTCACCGCCGTTTGCACGCACCTGGGCTGCACCGTGCAGTACCAGCCGGATCAGCACGAAATCTGGTGCCCCTGCCACAACGGCAAGTACGACCTGCACGGGCGCAACATCAGCGGGCCGCCGCCGCGGCCGCTGACCGAATACACCGTGCACGTGCAGGGCGAGGACGTCTACGTCAGCCGAACGGCGGCTTCCTGAGATGAGTCCCCATGCCCATGTCCGCGCGTGGCTGGACGAGCGGTTCGGATGGGACGAACTGATGTCGTTCATCCGGCACAAGACGGTTCCGCTGCACCGCTATTCCTACTGGTATTACCTGGGCGGCATTACGCTGTTCCTCTTCTGCCTGCAGGTGGTCACCGGCATCCTGCTGCTGCTCTATTACCGGCCGACGCCGAGCGACGCTTTCGGCAGCGTGCAATACATCATGACGCAGGCGCGCTTCGGCTGGCTGATTCGCTCGATCCATTCCTGGGGCGCGAATCTGATGATTTTCACCGCGTTCGCGCACATGTTCAGCGTGGCTTTTCTGAAGGCGTATCGGAAACCGCGCGAGCTCACCTGGCTCAGCGGAATGGTGCTGCTGTTTCTGGTTCTCTGCTTCGGTTTCAGCGGCTATCTGCTGCCATGGAATACGCTCGCCTTTTTCGCCACGACCGTCGGCACAAACCTGGTAGCGCAAGTTCCGTTCATCGGCCACTGGCTGCTGATCTTCCTGCGCGGCGGCTCGAACGTCACCGGAGCCACACTCGGGCGTTTCTTCGCCTTCCACGTGGCAGTGCTGCCAGGCCTGGCGACGATGTTCCTGCTGGGACATCTGCTGCTGATTCAGCGGTTCGGAATCAGCGTGCCGCCAGGCGTCGAGAAGGAATGGCAGGCCAAGCCGCCCGAAGAACGCGAAATCCGCTTCTTTCCCAATTTCCTGTTGCGCGAATTGATGGCGTGGTATCTGGCGCTGGGAGTTTTGGGAACCCTGGCGGCGATCAAGCCATGGGGCCTCGGCACCAAAGCGAATCCCTTCGGTTCTGCGCCGGCGGGGATACGGCCGGAATGGTACTTCATGTTCATGTTCGAGACGCTGAAGCTGATTCCGGCGCGCGTCGGCTTCATGACGGGCGAAGCGCTGGGGGTGATGGTCTTCGGCGTGGCGGCGCTCGTCTGGACGCTGCTGCCCTTTTTCGACCGCAACCCGCGAGGGCGCGCCAGTCGGCTGATCGCCGGGGCGGTGGTTTTCGCCCTCGCCTACATCATTTCGATGACGGCGTATGGCTACTACGTGTCGCTCAAGTAGAGGAAAGACGGGAACCGAGATGAAGCGTAACGGTCAAATGCGGCGGGCGGCGATCGGCGCGGGGTCGCTGCTGCTTTCCTTCGCGTTCGCTCTGGCGTTTTCGGCGCCGGTGCGGGCGCAGGCGGCCAAGAATAGCTGCCTTGATTGCCACAGCAAACTCGACCCGCCGTTTCAAGTGAAGCCCGAGGAATTCAATGCCAGCATCCACGCGCAAAAAGGACTGACCTGCGTGAGCTGCCATGGCGGCGACGCCTCCACGGACGACATGGCAAAAGCAATGAGCCCCGCGGCCGGTTTCCGCGGACATCTCGACCGCAAGCAGATTCCGGCGCTTTGCTCGAGTTGCCATTCGAACGCGACGTTCATGCGCGGCTTCGATCCCTCGCTCCCCACCGATCAATACAGTAAGTACGTGACGAGCGTGCACGGCAAACTGCTGGCGAAGGGCGACACTAAGGTCGCCGTCTGCACCGATTGCCACGGCGTTCACGGCATCCTGCCGCCGACCGATCCGCTGTCGAGCGTCTATCCGGCGAACGTCCCGAAGACTTGCGCCCGCTGCCATGCCAACGCCCAATACATGAAGCCGTACAAGATACCAACCGATCAGTACGCTTCCTACACCGCCAGCGTGCATTACGAAGACCTGACGGCGAACGGCGATCTGAGCGCGCCCACTTGCGTCACCTGCCACGGCGCGCACGGCGCGACGCCGCCGGGCGTGACGTCGGTGGTGAACGTCTGCTCCACCTGCCACGTGTTCCAGGCGCAGCTGTTCGACAAAAGCCCGCACAAGCAAGCTTTCGCCGCGATGGACCTGCCGGGCTGCGTGGTCTGCCACAGCAACCATCGCATCGTTCAGCCCACCGACGCCTTCGTCGGCACCGGCTCTGGCGCGGTCTGCATGAAGTGCCATGCGGCAGGCGATCCTGGCTACGTGGCCGCCGGGCAGATCCACACAAGCCTCACTGACCTGAGCGCGGCCATCGAGCGCTCCGACGCTATTTTGAAGCGCGCCGCCAGCTCGGGAATGGAAGTGGGCGAGGCCGAATTACAACTCACCCAGGCGCGCGACGATCTAATGAAAGGGAGGGTCGCCGTTCACAACTTCAAGGCCGCTTCGGTGCAAGCGGAGACGAAGGCAGGCATGGCGGTGGCGAAAAAGACGTATCAGGCGGGACTCGACGCGCT
>JAKAOH010000165.1 GCA_021812285.1 Acidobacteriota bacterium
GAGCAGCTGCTTCAGCTTCCAGGAGGGAAGCCGGCCGCTGGAGGGTTCGACGGGGAGTTTCGCGCGGGAAAGGGAGCTGTGGTTGTGCAAGAGCTGGATGCCGAGAGCGGTGGCCATGCTTTCGAAGTAGAGCGAACCGCCGGGATAGCCTTGCTCGATCTCGGCCTTGAGCGCCCATCCGATGTGTTCGATCTGCGGATCGCGGATCTGGAAGCGGTCGCGCAATTCGAGGCGGCTGACGTCGAGGCCGGATTCGGAGGCGAGCTGAGCGAGCAGTTCGGGCGAAACGGAGATGATCAGAGCGGTGTCCGTTTCGCGCATTTCCCAGCGGGCGCTGATGTCGCTGGGAATGATGTCGATATCGCCGTGAATGGCGAGGCCGGCGTGCCGTTTGTTCCCGTGACGGCATTCGAGATAAACAGGACGGCCGACGTGAATGGCGACGAGGGGTTTCTGTTGCGGTTGCATTTCAACGATCCCTGCGGGATCGGATTGAAGCGCAACGCGTATCCATTTGGATTGAGTGCCTGAATCGAAAAAACGGACTTTCGTGGTTACGGCTGCCTCACCCGCCGCAGGCCCCGGGTTCATGACTTGGTCTCCTATCAGCTGCCCCTATGAAAGATATGAATTCCGTGTTCATGTGAATTTCGGATTCGCGTGGAGGCGTTTCGGTTGTCTGACAGAAAAAGTGCAAGAAGAAACAGGGAGTGAGTTGAGCCGCGCGCGTGGCGACGCGGCGGAGGTGAAAAGGCAAACTATCAGCGCGTGATGCCGCACGGGCATCTTCCTCATCAACGACCCCTGGAATTGCCCCCCGCCCCAATACTGTCGCCATTCTAATGCGAAACGGCCGAGGGAGTGTCTGGGAATTTGTCGCAGCCGCGGCGTTGGAGGCAGCGCGCGGATCGAAAAGGGCCATTGAAGAATGGGGATTTGCGCCGGGATGGTTGGTTGCACGGGCGAGAACAGTCGCGCGAGTTTTCTGTCCGAATGTGCTCTTTTTCGTCCGGATGTGTGCGACGTGAACGTGCGTTTCGGGCAAAGTGGCTGCGGGGCAGCGATCTCTTGCTCGTCGGAGTGCGGAACTCGAAGCGCAGGAATTCTATGGATACGGCCTGATGGGACGCGCGGAGTTTCCTGGTTCGGCGGGCAAGGGAAGCAGGTAAATCCGAAAACTATTCTGACCTAGACAGAAGGGGGCGGAATGCGTTTTTACCGGTACGCAGCAGCAGTGGGGGCGTGGGCGGTTCTGCTATGCCTGCTTCCTCTTGGCCTTTACGCGCAGTCGGCAACCACGGGCATGGTGCAGGGCACCGTGGTGGACCCGACCGGAGCCGTTGTGCCAGGCGCGACGGTGACGCTGACGAATAAGACGACCAACGTCACCGCGACGACCACAACCGACGCCACGGGCCGCTATCTATTTCCCGCGGTTGACCCGGGCAAATATTCCCTGAAAGTCACTTCCACTGGCTTCCAAACGTTCATGGTTTCCAGTCTGTCCGTTTCGGTGACGAGAACCGATACCATTCCCGTAAAGCTGAAAATCGGCACCACGGCGCAAACGGTGACGGTGAAGGAGGTAGCCGGAGCCTCGTTGCAAACGACCAACGCCTCGATCGGCACGACGATCGGCGGAACAACGCTGCAGTTTCTTCCCACGCAGCAGCGCAACGTTACCTCGCTCCTGAGCCTGCAGCCGGCCGTGACGCCGATGACGACCAACGACATCATGGGCGGCCAGGTGGCCGGCGCAATGAGCGACCAGACGACTTTCCTGGTGGACGGCGGCGACGCCACAAACGACCTGGAAGGAACGAGCAGCTACGAAGCGGTTCCGGGCCAGCCGGAACCTTCGCCGGCGATTTCGGTGAACGTGGAGAGCACGCAGGAATTTCGCGTGGTGGACGCGGGACCGACGGCGTCGCTCAACCGCTCGCAGGGCGGCCAGATTTCGATCGTTTCCAAACACGGCACGAACCAGTTCCACGGGTCGCTCTACGAGTACTACACGGGCGACGCGTTGGGGGCGAACAGCTGGACGAACAACACGTACGGCATTCCGAAGCCGCACACGGTGAATAACCGGTTCGGATTCACCTTCGGCGGACCGCTGCTGAAGAACAAATTATGGTTCTTCGGCAACTACGAAGGACGCCGGTTCCGGCAAAGCGCCAGCATCTCGACGGACGTTCCGACGGCGATGGCGCGGCAGGGCATCCTGCAGTTCCGCGACGCGGCCGGGAACGTGGTTCCGTACGATCTGGGCACTTCGATGCTGTGCGGCACGGGCGGCACGACCGCTTGCGATCCACGCGGAATCGGTATCGACCCGATCATCCAGCAGTACTGGAGCAACGAACCGCTGCCCAACCAGCCGGGCACCGGCGACGGACTGAACAGCGTGGGCTTCGTTCATTCCTACGCCGAGCCCGACAACGAGAATTACGGTTTGTTGCGGCTCGATTATTCGATCAACCCGCGGTGGCATTTCTTCGCGACGTACCGCGAGCAGAAAATTCTGTTCAACACGCCCGACCAGTTCAATATCACTCCGGGCAGCCAGCAACTGATCAGCGCGACGCCGGTGCAGCCGCACTTCGCCACGTTCATGCTGACCGGGCAGATCGGCAGCCACTTCACCACCGAGACCCACGGTTCGTTCATGCGCGACTGGTGGGGCTGGAACCGCGCAACGCTGGCCAATCCGGCGAACGTGACCGGGCTGGGCGGCACGCTGCAGGTTTCCGGCGAAGGACAGACCGGATCCGGCGGCAGCGCGCATCCCTTCGCCGATCCGATCAACTTCAATACGCAGCAGGGCCGGGCACGCACGTGGGACGGCCGCGACTGGTATCTGGCGGAAGACGACAGCTGGCTGCACGGGAACCACACCTTCCAGTTCGGCGCTTCCTGGTATTTCTGGAACATCCAGCACGTCCGGACCGACGACGTTCTAGGCGGCTTGACGAGCGGCCCGATCTACTGGATTGATTCCGTCAGCCCGAACAGCGGAAGTTTCGTAAATATCCCGTCGAGCGAGCGGCCGCCGACGTGTAGCGCCGCCGGACAGGCGAACTGCATTCTGAGCAGCGACGTCAGCCGGTGGAACGCGATGTACTCGGCCATGCTCGGCTTGGTTGACCACAGCTCGCAAGTGGCGACGCGCGACGGCAACTTCAACGCAAATCCCCTGGGCACGCCGCTGGTGGACAACGTTCACATCGGCTCCTTCTACTCGTACTGGCAGGATATCTGGCAGATGCGGCCGACGATCACATTCACGTACGGATTGAGTTGGGGCTTGCAGTTTCCGCCGGAAGAGATGAACGGCAAACAGGCGATGCAGCTCTTCGCGGCAACGCAGCAGCCAGTGCAGAACATCAACGCGTACTTCCAGGCGCGGCAACAGGCGATGGACTCGGCGAACTGGTCGGCAATTGCGGGGCTGAACAACTTCGACTTCGCACCGATCCGCCATATTCCGGGTTACTCGCGTCCGGTCAGCACGTATTGGGGCGCGCTGGGGCCGCGCGTGGCGGTCGCGTGGCAACCGCCATTCCATAACCGGTTCTTCGGCAACCGGCAGACCGTGATTCGCGCCGGTTACTCGATCGTGTGGAACCGGACGAACGCCGTCGGCCTGGTGATGACGCCTCTGCTGGGCACCGGCTTGGCGCAACTGGTCGGTTGCAACGCGCCGCAAATCGCTCCTGGCGCGGGCACCGGCGCCGGCACTTTCCTGGGCTGCAACTCCAACTCGACGAACGCCGCGGACGCGTTCCGGATCGGAATCGACGGCAATTCGCTGCCGATGCCGGCTCCGACGAGCGGGTACCCGGTGACGCCGTCCAGCCCGTTCGGCTCGATCTACGGATTCAACCTCGATCCCGCGGTGACTCCGCCGTGGTCGCACAACGTGACGGTGGATATCCAGCGTTCGTTCCCGAATAACTGGCTGGTGGACATAGGCTACATCGGCCGCTTCAGCCGGAACCTCGAGAATGGCGCCGACATCAACGCTTCCGACATGTTTGCCAAGGACCCGATTTCCGGGCAGACGCTGGCGCAGGCGTTCGACGCGGTGTCCACGTTCTTCCGCAACGGCGGCAGTTGCACCACGAACTCGTCCGGGGTGGCGGCTTGCCCGGGCCTGGCGCCACAGCCGTTCTTCGAGAACATGGCCGCGCCGGGAACCGGCGGTCCCGCCTATTGCCAATCGACCTGGGGCAGTTCGTGTACCTGGGCTGCGGCAGCCGGCGATCCGACCGACGCTTACAACGGCAGCCTGGGCGGGTTCATGGAGTTCAACTACAACTTCATCGCGCAGCAGTCGCTCGATCCGCAGCAGTTCCTGCTGAACTTCTGGAACTATGGCGGGGGCTATGGGAACTACAACGCCGGGTTCGTCTCCGTGCACAAGACGTTTTCGCAGGGCCTGAACTTCACGTTCAATTACACCCTGTCGCACGCGCTGGGCACGCAGGCGCTGAACCAGGAATACATCATTTACGGCAACCCGTCGCCCTACCAGCAATCCACCGGGTATGGCACCGCGGCGTTCGACCGGAGGAACGTATTCAACGCGACGTGGTACTACGTTCTGCCGTTCGGACACGGCGAGCGGTTCTCGTCAAGCAACTCGTTCGTCAACCGGATCATCGGCGGTTGGTATTCGTCCGGGATCTGGACCTGGCAATCGGGCCTGCCGCTGTGCATCGCCGCCGACGGCGATTACGGCGACATCGGTTCGGGCGCCATCAACCAGACCTGCGCGCAGTCACCTTCTCCGATGTTCAGCCTCTCGGGCCAATACCGGAACGTGACCGGGTCGAACGGCATCGCCACGGACGGCAACGTTTCGAACGGCGGCAGCGGGATCAATTTCTTCTCGAATCCCGTGGCCGTCTACAACAGCCTGAGCCGTCCGCTGCTGACGCAGAACCTGCGGCCGTTCGATTTCAACTTCGCTGAGCCGTCGTCGTGGAACGTGGACCTTTCGTTCGGCAAGAACATCATCGCTACCGAACGCTACAAGGCCTACTTCACCGCCGACCTGTTCAATGCGTTCAACCTGTTCCAGCCCGCCGATCCTTCGCTCGACATGAACAACCCGCAAGGGTTTGGCGTGGTCACCGCGCAGGCGAATAACCCGCGCACGATCCAGCTTGGGTTGCGTTTCGAGTTTTGACCGCCCTTAACTCGAAACTTGGCCCAGGGCAACCCGTTCCGGCGCTCTTTGAGCATCGGAACGGGTTGGCCCGTTCGTGGGGAGGTGAAATCGAGGCAGTTGCCCGCGAAATCGGTAGCGTGAGGAGGGCCAGCGAGATTCCGGGGGAAATCCCGCGTGAAAGAAAACACACGGAAAACCATTCTGGCGGCCGCGATCGTCGGAGCCGTGCTGATTGACCTGTTTTTGGGAATTGCGATCGCTCTTCGCGACGGTGTGGCGATTCCGAAAGGAATCGAGGAACTTTCGCAATGGGACGCCTCGAATTTTCTGGGCGAGGCGGCGTTTCATGGAGGCTGGCCGGCGGCAGGCTTTGGGTTCTGCTGCCACCTGATCGTCAGCTGTATTCTCGCGGCGATTTTCGTTTTCACGGCGAAGCGCTGGAAGCTGATGGAGCGGCAAGCAGCGGCCAGCGGCGCGGTCTTCGGAGCGATCGTGATGCTTGTGATGCGAAACGCCGTGGTGCCGTTGGGCCGTGCGCAGGAGGCGCCGTATACGGTGGCCACGTTTCTGCTGACGCTGGCGGCTCACGTAGTGTTTTTCGGAGTTCCTGTGGCGCTGGTGACGAAGAAACTGGGTCCATGAGCGGGAAACGATTCGATGGGAGGGGAATGGCGGGCGGAGAAGCAGCAGAAGGAACGGCGGAGGGGTGAGGAGTGGGGCTTTCGACAAATCGCGCGGCGGGACTGGTAGCTTGCGTGGCGGCGGCGATATTGTGCGGCGAAGGGAACGCGCGCGGGCAAGCGGCCAAAGGGCCGGCAGGAAAAGTCGCCGCGGAGAACATGGTGCCCGGCGTCGTCTACGGCGTGGATATGAAAGCGCCGGAGTTTCCCAAGCCGGGCACCGAAGTTTCCGGCACGACGTGGATCGATTCCCCTCCGCTGACGCTCGGCGATTTGCGCGGCAAGGTGGTGATGCTCGATTTCTGGGAATATACGTGCATCAACTGCATCCGGACGTTCGCGCAGACGAAACTCTGGTACGCGCGGTACCACGAGTACGGATTCGACGTCATCGGCGTGCACGACCCGGAATTTTCGTTTGCGTACAAAGCGGCGAACGTGGCCGCGGCGGCGAAGCGATTCGGCCTGCCGTACCCGGTGGTGGCCGACGATTGGTACCAGATCTGGAAATCGTACGACGTGGAGGCGTGGCCGGAACGAATCCTGCTCGATGCGAATGGAAACGTTCGCTACAAAGTGATCGGCGAACAGGGCAATCGGGATTTTGAGGCAGACATTCGAAAGCTGCTCGTCGAAGCGCATCCCGGATTGGAATTTCCCGCTTCCGACAAGCCGCCTGCTCCGTCAACCCCTTATGGGCCAGGCTGCGGCGGAAATCCGACCGATGAAATGTTCGTGGGGCCGATGTACGGCCACGGAAACGTGGTGAATCCGGACCCGTACCACGCCGGAGCCACGGCGAAATACCGGATGCCGGAAAAGCTTCCTGACGGCGGCATCGGTCTTTCGGGCAAGTGGCAGACCGATCCGAACGGAATGATTTTCGAGGGCGGCAAGCAAGGTCCCAAGCCGCGCGGCGAGCAGATGGACATGCGGTACCACGCGGCGGAAGTTTACGCGGTGATCCATATCTGGAGCGGCAAGCCGGAGCGGCTGTACATCGAGCAGGACGGCGACTGGCTGACGAAAAGCGACGCCGGTGTGGACGTGCGATTCGATAAACACGGGCGCTCGTACATTTTCGTTTCGACGCCGAGAATGTATTACCTGGTGTCGAATCCGGGGATGGCGAGCGGGGTGGTGGATCTGATTCCGACCGCATCCGGAATCATGGTGGATTCGTTCACGTTCGGCAACAACTGCCAGCGGAATTTCCCTCATTTGTAAGCGCACGGCGCATTTCAACGGCGCGCGGGCGCTGCGCCTTCTGCTAGAATTTTCCATACATGACCAGAAGCGGGAATCCCGTGAAAACGAAGGCGGGTCTGACGGTCGCGGCGATTGTGGTCGTGGTGGCGCTCGCGAGCATGCTGCTGCCGGCGTTTTCCGCCAGCCGGACGGCGCTCAAGCCGGGTTGGGACCTGTTTTCTCCGGAGCAGGACATCGAGATCGGCAAACGTCTGGCCGAGAAAGTGCCGACGCAGATGCCGATGCTCGAAAACCGGCGGGTGGACGATTATGTGAACGAGCTGGGCCAGCGCCTGGCCGCCCACGCGCCAGGCTACAAATTTCCCTATCAGTATCGCGTGGTGAACAGCCCGGCAGTGAACGCGTTTGCGCTGCCCGGCGGGTTCATCTACGTGGATCGCGGGGCGATCGAAACGGTTTCCACCGAGTCGGAGTTGGCGGGAATCCTGGCGCACGAAACGGCGCACGTGGCGCTGCGGCACGGGACTTCGCAGGCGACGAAGGCCTACGCGGCGGAAATTCCGGCTGCCCTCTTGAGCGCGTGGCTGGGAAGTAATTCGTCGCTCGGATCGTCCGCTATGCAACTGACCACGGGGTTCGTGCTGAATACTGCGTTTCTGAAATATTCGCGCGAGGACGAAACGCAAGCCGATATTCTGGGCACGCAGATTCTCTACGATTCCGGCTATGATCCGCGGGCGCTGGCGCGATTTTTCGAAGCGATGGAAGCGAGAAACAAATCGCAACCGATCGAATTCTTCAGCGACCATCCGAGTCCCGCCAATCGAGTGGAACGAATCATGGAAGAGGTGGAAAAGCTGGGAGGACCCGAGCCGGGGTACAAGGAAGATTCGCGGAAATTCCACAGGATACAGGATTACCTGAGAAAGCTGCCGCCTCCGCCGAAGGACCAGAAGCCGCAGGGGTAGTGTCCAGAGTTTTTCGCACTTTTGTTGAGCGGTGAGGATTGGTTGGTTGGTGCTTTCTCTGACCGCCTCCATGGGGGCGGTCAGAGAAAAAATCGCGGCGCCGGTGCGCGGCCAGCCGTT
>JAKAOH010000166.1 GCA_021812285.1 Acidobacteriota bacterium
GAACGCCGCGGCGACTTGGCCGGCAAGGTAGGGATCTTCCCCGTAGAACTCGAAATTGCGCCCGCCCACGGAGACGCGCTGGATATTCACGCCCGGCGCGAGCAGGATGTTCACGCCGCGCGCCCGCGCTTCGAGGCCCATCGCCTGGCCCATGTTGTCGGCCAGTTGCGGGTCCCACGCGGCGGCCAGCGTGATGCCTGCGGGAAACGCCGTGGAGGGCTCCTGATTGCGCAAACCCATCGGGCCGTCGGACATGCGGAGCGCCGGAATGCCCAGCCGCGGAATCGCCTCGGTGTAGAAGCCGTTCACTCCGCCGAGCATGCCGATTTTTTCAGCGAGCGTCATGCGGGAGAGCAAGGAATCAACGCGGGCTTCCACCTGTTGGGGAGTCGGTTTGGACGATTGCGGCACGCGGCGCTTCGGTCTGGGCGCGGCGATGGCGCTTACGGCCCACAGTACGCCCAGCGCCAGCAGAAATGCCGCCCCTGGCTCCATCCGCTGCCACGCGTCGCGTTTCATGAGCATGTCCTCCGGTTTCTTCCGCAGGGAAACTAATGCGCCGCGCGGCGGAAGTCAACTCCGCTTCGACGTCTCGCAAACAATGGCTGGGCGAACCCTCTTGGGACCCCGAATTTGCGGGATTGGCTGAGTGGAGCGCCTCGGGACCGAGAAACGAAACTCCCTCGGAGAAATTAGACGGGCGACGCCGACTCTCGCCGCGCCGTGGTTACTGAGCTGTCGGCGCGTGCTGCTTCAGGATTTGGCCCAGCAGGTTGGGCCGTCCGGGAATCCGGCGCAAATGCGGATAGCGCAACCCTCCCTCGTACTGGATCGTGTAGCTGCGCACCTGGTCGTCGTTTTGCGCCACCACTCGAATCGGCAGATTCGCTTTGCCGCTCGCCCGGATCGCGTCGCGCAGCGCCGCCGTTGACCACGGCCGCCCATTCACCGCGAGGATGCGCATGCCCGGCGCAAGCCCCGCATCGTAGGCGGGCGAACCCACGTCGGCGTCCTCGATCTGGCCGTCATCCTCCACCGTTATCCCGATGGTAAACGTGCAATCAAGGAAATGGTCGGCGGTTTCCATTACGTCTTGCCGCGAGTTCGGCGTCGTGTCGTAAACGAGCATCCAGCCCGAATGGAGCAGCCCTTCGAGCGGCGCGTGCCCGCCGACCGCATCGAGCCGCTCGCGCAGCAGCTTTGCCCAATCGTAGGGAGCCACCTGGTTGAGCGCGTTCACGACGTCCTGGAAATCGTAGGGCTTCAGCGCCGGCGCGCCCCCCGGTCCGCCTTCGAACAGGCGCAGAAAATCGTCCAGCGATTTTTTGTCGTCGGTGAGCTGGCGGATTTTCGTGTCCACTTCCAGCCAGACGAGCGCGCCTTCGTCGTAGAAATCGGTCGAACGCCGCCAATTCGCCCACTCGGGCGAAGCCGCGTAGAGGAACGGAGCGGCGTCGGCCGTATCCTGCAACGGACGCCACGCTCGGCCGGAGCGATGGTCGAGCGAAGCCGCCACGTACGCCCACAATTCCCTGCAATCGTGCGGCCGGCACAGCCCGCTCCGCGCGGTCAGCACGAACGAAAGATATTGCGTCAGTCCCTCGTAGACCCACAACAGATTGTCTTTCATCGGCTGCTGGTAGTTCTTGTCCACCAGACCCTCGGGCCGTCGGTACTTGCCGTTCCAGGAGTGCGTGAATTCGTGCGGCAGCAGCGTTTCGCTCGCGGCCGTGAGCGTGGGATCGGTCAGCATATGGCCGAACGTCCGGTCGTCGCTCGATTCGTGATGTTCCAGCCCGAAATGCGCCACGTAGTCGCTCAACGTCAGCAGAAAATGGTAATCGCGGTAATGCCGCGAGCCGAAAATCGCTCCCGTTTCAGCGACGAGCTGCTTGTAGTGCTCGACGAGAGCTGGACTCATCTCGAGTTCATCCGGCTCGTCAGAGACGATATCGATTTCCTGCGGCGGATCGCTCGCGAGAGGAACGACGCGGGAATATTCGCCCATCTGTACCGGCGAATCCACCAGCGTGTTGAGCGGAACCGGCTGGAACACCGCGAAATTTCCCGTAACTTGCTTCACCGGCAACGCGCTATGGAACTGCCAGCCGAGCGGCATGCGCAGCGTCGCGTCGTAGACGATCTTGCGGAAATCGTAGCCCGCCGGGTAAAGCAGCACCTGGTTCCAGTTCATCACCGCCAGATGCGGCGTCACCGATGCGCCCGAGGAAAAGCCGTTCGGAGGTTCGCTATTCACGTAATCGAGTTCGGCGACCAGCGTGTGAACGCCGGTGGGGATGGTCAGATGAAACGTGTACATCTCCACCAGATCGCGCCGCCACGCGATCGGCTTACCGTTGCCGGTGAATCTCAATCCCACCAGGTCCGCGATCGGCCCGCTCGGCATGTGCTCGCCGGGAATCCATTCGGGGTAATAAAGCTCCATCGGGCCGGGCGTGACGGGAATTTCCAGACGCGCGCGAAAGAGCTTCCGGTCGGGAGCCTGCGTCGCGTCCACGAAAAGCTTGATCGGGCTGGGCGGGGCCTGCGCGGCGAGCCGTAGCGCCGGCAGCATCGCGATCGCCGCCAACAACGGCAGCAGTAATCTCCAGGCGCGCGGATGCGATTTTCGTTTCATGGTGTCTCCTCTGCCGGTGCGCCTGCGAAAGCCAAACGGCGTGGCTCAGTTTCCCGCGTGCACTCCGAGTTGCCAGAACAGAAAACTCAGAATGTTCGTCATCTCGGCGATCTGCTGGCCCACTGGCCGCCCGCCGGAATGGCCGGATTTCGTGTCGTAGAGCAACAGAATCGGTTTGCCAGGACCGTTCGCGGCGTCGGCTTGCAGCCGCGCCGTCATTTTCCGCGCGTGGAGCGGGGCCACGCGCGTATCGCCGTCGCCGGTGATAAAGAGCACGGCGGGATAGCGCGTGCCGCGGTGAATGTTCTGATAGGGAGAATATTTCAGCAGGTATTTGAATTGCCGCGCGTTCGCCGCCGAGCCGTATTCCGAAACCCACCACGGTCCGCCCATGAATTTCTGGTAGCGGAGCATATCGAGCAGCGGATACATGCAAACCACCGCGCGGAACAGGTTCGGCTGCTGCGTCAGCGAAGCGCCCATCAGCAGCCCGCCGTTGCTCATGCCGATAATCCCGAGTTTTTCGGGATTCGTGTAGTGGTTGCGAATGAGCCATTCCGCCGCGCCGTAAAAATCGTTGAAGACGTTCTGTTTCTTCGCCATCATCCCCGCGCGATGCCATGCCTCGCCGAATTCGCCGCCGCCGCGCATGTTCGCCACGGCGTAGACGCCTCCGCGCTCGGCCCAAACGATCGCTTCCGGATTGAAACGCGGCGTCAGGCTGATATCGAAGCCGCCGTAGCCGGTGAGCAGTGTTGGAATATGGCCGTTCGGCTCGATCCCCTTCTTGTAAAAGAGGAACATCGGCACGCGCGTGCCGTCTTTCGAGCGATACCACACCTGGCGCAGCACGAAATCGCCGGCGGTGACGGGTGCCTGCTGTTGCTCGACGATGCGCAGCCGTTTCGTCGCCATGTCGTAGTGGTAGATTCGCGGCGGGATCGCCGAGGATTGATAGCTGAACATCACGTCGTTTGACTTCCACCGCGATTCGACGCCGCTCGCGCTGCCCATCGCCGGCAAAGGAATCTCGCCTTCGAATTTCCCGCTGGGATCGAAAATTTTCAGCCGATAGGATGCGTTCACCAGGTAGCGAACCAGCAGCTTCCCTCCGGCGAGCGAGAATCCCTCGATCGGATCGGGGCCTTGCGGCACAACGTCGCGCCAGGCCGAAGGCGCGGTATTGCCGGCCAGATTCACGGCGACGATCCGGTGGTCGGCCGCGTTCCAATCCGTCATCAGATAGAGCGTGTTCCCGGCAATTTCGGGAGTGAAATAGTTGGTCGCGCTGTGCGCGATCAGGCGGAAACCGGAATTTTTCGCGAGCAGATTCTTCACGTAAATCGCGTTTCCGCCGCTCGTCCCCTGGCTCACGTGCGCCAGCAGCCAATGGCCGTCGCCGTAAACGTGGGCCGAAATGATGTATTGGCGGTTGTACGTTCCGCCGAAAACGCGCCGATCCGCCGAGGACGGCGTGCCCATCCGGTGATAAAGGATGCGCGGCCCGCGCAGTCCCGTGGTGGCGTAATAGAGCCCCTTCTCGTCGCGCGTGAATCCGATGCCGAAATACAGCCGGTGTGCGAACCGGTCGGAAAGGTTCTGCCGCGTTCGGACGTCCATGACGTGCAGCGTCACCTGATCCTGCCCGCCCAGCCGCACGCCGTAGAGCATGTAGCGCCCGTCGCCGCTCGCCCCGAGCAGCGAAACGCTGGTCGAATGATCCGCGCTCATCGGTCGCGGGTCCACCAGCACCTCAGGTTTGCCGTCGAGTCCCTGCCGCATGTAAATCAAAAACAGGTCCTGATTCGCGTCGCGCTGCATGTAGAAAAACAGGTGATTGCGCTCGAACGGTACGCTCGATTGCCGCGTGCGCATCAGCTTGCCGAGTTCCGTGGTGATCGTTTTCCGCCCCGGCAGCGTGTCGAGCGTCCCGGCGGTGCAGCGGTCCTCCGCTGCGATCCATTTGCGCGTGGCGGGACTGTATTGCGCTTCCAGCCAGCGGTAAGGATCGGCGATCCGGACGCCGTGCAGCACATCCACCACGTCATCGCGCTGCGCCTTCGGCGGGCACCCGGCGGGAAGCTTTTGCGCCAGCGAAAACGGCGCGAAAGCGAGCGCGAAAAGCGCGCCGGCAAAGGCCAGCGTCGCGCGATTCAACGCGGAAAATCTCGCATTGCATCCTGTTTGTCTCCTGAAGATCATTGCTGGGTCCTCCAAAATTTCGTGTAGCGCCACATCCCCACCCATCGCAAAAACGGTGTCATCCTGAGGCCGGACGCCGAAGCCATTTCCTTACCTGGGCATAAGGCGGCCGAAGGATCTGCTTTTCGTCACGTCCCGCCGCCAAACTCGCAGAGAGTGGCACAGGATTCATCCTGTGCCGATCGAGTCCCGCGCCAATCCGTGCAGCGGCCTTATTCCCGGTAAGGGCACGGTTTCAACCGTGCCGTAAGTTGCGGCCTCTATGCGCGCTTCAGCCGCTGCGGGCTGCACTTGCGGGGCGCCGCGCGGGGCCTCGGCCCCCGCCGATCATCACTCGGAGCAATCGCTGGCGCGCCTGTGGCCTCACGCGCCGGCGGGCGTCGCCGTTTTTCGCGGCGGGTTGAAGAAGGGAAGCGGCGCCACGCGCGCGCCAACCTTGTGCCGCACCGCTTCCACCGTGTATTCGAATTCCAGGCGTGTGCCGGGCTTTTCCTGGTCGCGTTCGACGCTGGCGAGGGCGATCAGCTTTTTCAGGACCGGCGACCACGCCGTGGACGTGGCTTTGCCCACATGGCGGCCGCCGCGGTAAACCGGAACGTGAACGCGCGAAGCGACGGTCGGCGCCTGCGGCGGCAGACCGGCGCGCTCGCAAATTTCCTCGACTTCCGCCCAATCCATTTCCAGGCCGACCAGACGGCGCGCGCCCGACCGGCGTTCCTCCTCGACGAGCGCGGCGCGGCCGACGAAAGCCTCTTTCTTCAAATCCACCAATCGTCCCAGCCCAATCTCGAACGGCGAGTATTTTTGCGATTCGATAAGCGCGCGGCGGCTGCTCACGTATTCGACGTCCTGCAAAATCAGCCCGGCTTCGATCCGCGCCACGTCGAGCGCCAGCATTCCCGCCGCCTGCGTGCCGCACGCCTTGCCTTCCGCGGCAACCGCGTCCCAGACGGCGAGCGCATGTTCGCGGGGAATCCAGATTTCGTAGCCCAGATCGCCCGTGTACCCGGTACGCGAGATTTCCACGTCCGCGCCGCCGACTCGCGCCCGCATCAGCCGGTAATAGCGCAGATTCCCGAGTTCGGGTCCCGCGAGCGGCGCGAGTAGCCGCGCCGAAAGCGGCCCTTGCACCGCGAGCGCGGCCAGGCTTTCGCTCACGTCCTCGATCGAAACGTCCATCCCCGCCGCGTTCTCGCGAAACCAGCGCAGGTTCGGCTCCGCCGCCGTCCAGCGATAGCTGGACTCCGCGAGCCGCGCGATCGTGCCGTCGTCAATCACCTTGCCGCGCTCGTCGCACCAGCAGCAATAGAACATCTGCCCGACGGCCAGCCGCGCGGCGTCGCGCGCGACCACGCGCTGAATCAGGCGCAAAGAGTCCGGGCCGCTGACCTGATATTTGTAGAGCGGGGAAACGTCGATCAGCGCCGCGGCGTTGCGAATCGCGTTGTATTCGTGTTCGTGGGTCGTTTCGTAGGAGCCGGCCGCGTAGTAGCCCGACCAGTCCCGGAAATTCAGGCTATCCGACAGCCGAAACGTCCGTTCGTGAAATGCGGTGCCAACGGGCAAGCCGGAGCTCCTTTCGCCGAGTTGGCGCGGATTATACCGAGCGCCGTTGCCTGGCCACAAGACCCTTCGCGCGGAGTCCATCCCTGCGATCGCTTCAGGGCTTTCCCTGCGCCCGCAAAGCCGGTAGAATCGCGCCGACTTGGCTATGACCTACGATGTCGTGGTGATTGGCGGCGGGCACAACGGCCTGGTCCACGCGGGATACCTTGCGCGTGCGGGCCGGAAAGTGCTCGTGCTCGAGAGCCGGCCGGTGCTCGGCGGTGCGGCCGTCACCGAGGAAATCATTCCGGGATTCCGTTTTTCGGTATTTTCCTACGTCGTCTCGTTGCTGCGCCCGGAAATCATTCGCGATCTCGATCTGGTGCGGCACGGCCTAGAAATTTTGCCGCTCGACGGCACGTTCACCCCGCTCGAAGGTAATTACCTCTGGCGCGTGGACGATCACACGCGAACGCGCCGCGAAATCGCCCGATTCTCCGCGGCGGACGCCGAAGCCTACGAGGATTTCGGCCGCGCGATGGTGCGCGTCTGCCGATTCGTGCGGCCGTTTCTGGGCGCCGCGGCGCCCGATCCCACCTCGTTTTCGCTCGGCGACCTCGAACGCCTTCTGTGGCTCGCTAGGCGCTATCAGGCGCTCGACTCCGAGGACAAATTCCAGCTCGCGCTGCTTTCCACGGCGAGTGCGGTGGATTTTCTGGATAGATGGTTCGAAACCGATCCGCTGAAAGCGACGATGTCGGCTTCGGGCATCATCGGAACGTTTCTCGGCGTGCGGTCGCCCGGCACCGCCTACGTTCTGCTGCACCACTACATGGGCGAAATTGACGGAACGTTTCGCGCCTGGGGATTCAGCCGCGACGGCACTGGCGGCGTTTCGCGCGCGATCGCCTTAGCAGCGCAGGCCGCCGGCGCGGAAATCCGCACCGAGGCGCGCGTCGCGAAGATTCTGGTGCGCGACGGCCGCGCCGAGGGCGTCGCGCTCGAATCGGGCGAGGAGATTCGCGCGAAGGCCGTTTCTTCGAGCCTCGATCCGCGCCAAACGTTTCTGCGCCTGATGGATTCCGGCGATTTGCCGGCCGAGTTCGTCGAGGACGTCCGCCGCTACAAGTTCCGCGGCTCTTCCGGCAAGGTGAATCTGGCGCTCGACGCGCTGCCGGAATTCACCTGCCTGCCGGGAATTGGCTCGCATCTGCGCGGCGCGATCTCCATCTCGCCCAGCGTCGAATACATGGAACGCGCCTACGACGACGCCAAATACGGAAAATTTTCCCGTCAGCCCTACGTGGATATCGTCATTCCCACGCTCACCGATCCGCAGCTCGCCCCGCCGGGCAAGCACGTGATGAGCTGTTTCGTACAGTACGCGCCTTACCAACTCGCCGAAGGGACTTGGGACGGGCGGCGCGAGCAGTTCGGCGACGCGGTGATAAACGCCATCGCCCGTTTTGCGCCGAATCTGCCCAACATCATTCTCGGCCGGCAGGTGCTCACCCCGCTCGATATCGAGCGAATGACCGGATTGAGCGAAGGCAATATTTTCCAGGGCGAGCTTTCGCCCGAACAGCTTTTCTTCCAGCGCCCCGTTGGCGGCTGGGCCAAATATCGCACGCCGGTGCGCGACCTCTTTCTGTGCGGATCGGCCACGCATCCCGGCGGCGGAATCATGGGCGCGCCGGGACGCTTGGCGGCGCTGGAAAAGATCGG
>JAKAOH010000167.1 GCA_021812285.1 Acidobacteriota bacterium
CAATTTCGTGCTCCTGAGTCTGAAAGCCGGGAAGCTCCGCGCGCAACACGAAACGTCCGGGGTTGAGGTCGGGAAATTCATAGAATCCCCCGGCATTGGTGACCGTGCTGCGCAGAAAGCCGTTGTTGAGCGAGGTCAAGGTCAGTTTGGCTTGCGGCACTGCACGATTCTGAGCGTCTACAACCTCCCCGCTGAGCGTAGCGAAGTTTGCCTGTGAGTATGCTTTCGGCGCAGTCAATATCAGTGCAGCGACGACGAAAAGGAAGTGTCCCAATAGCCGCATCGGGTCAAAAGCGCTCGACAGAGGCCGTTCGGACGGAAGCTTACGGCCCGAGCGGGTCTCGCGGCGATGAGTGTGCTCGGCGTGCGCCGTTGCTATAGTCTTTGTCGACACTATATTGAGCTCCTGGTTTTTGAAGGCCACACGACCTGTCGGTCAATGAGGCAGTACCGAACCGGCCGCGCCGATTGAGCGCGTTCGGCCATGATTCTGCATATCGTCCACGAGCGACGGCTGTGAGTTCGGAATTCCCGTTTTGCCCCCACCCCGCTTCACGGAGAAAACTACGCCCCTTGCCTTGCCATGTCAATTCCGAATCGGCTCGATTTCTTTGAGGGGCGCGCGGCCGTCATGACCGATTGCCGGTGTCGCCGTGCCGACTCCTTATTCCACTATTTCCCTCCGCCGGCATTCTAAAGAGCGAGGCGCATCTGAAGCAGCAAAGACTGCTCTCAACACCCTGATTTCCGAAGGCGGACTGCCGTAACGCTCCTGACGAGCCGGCGAGCGCGGCTTCCGTTACACTAGCAGAATGGCGAAAGAAGATAGAGCAGGAAAGAGGCCACAAAGGAAAGCTCGCCAGAAAACCGGCGGCAAAACGGAGCGCGGCGACGTCGCTGTAGAGACTTTGGCGGACGCCACGGTTCCAGAGTATGGTCCCGAGCGGGAATCGCCACGGCCGAAAGAGCCGGAGACGCCCAAAGAGGGGTTCAAATCGGGGTTCGTGGCGATCATCGGGCTGGCGAATGCAGGCAAGTCCACGCTGGTGAATCGGCTGGTGGGCCGGAAAGTGGCCATCGTTTCCGGCAAGCCGCAAACGACGCGCAATCGCATCACTGGGATCGTGCATCAGCCGGGAGCGCAGATCGTTTTGGTGGATACGCCTGGGCTGCACCGGCCGGAAACGGCGCTCGGCCGCCACATGCTCAATGAGATCGAAAAGGGAATCGAAGGCGTGGACGTGGTCGCGGTGATCGTGGACGCCTCGCGGGAATACCGGCACGAAGACCGTTTCCCCATCGAACGCGCACGGCGCTTTTCCGGCCGGGCTTTTCTGCTCCTCAACAAAATCGACAAAATGCCGAAGGAGCACCTGCTCCCGCTGATCGAGCGGTACCGGAAGGAACACGAGTGGGCGGAAATCATTCCGATTTCCGCGCTGACGGGCGACGGCACGAACGATTTGCTCAGGGAAGTCGTGCGCTATTTGCCCGAAGGGGCGCCCTATTTCCCTCCCGATCAGTACACGGATCAGCCGGAGCGTTTTCTGGCCGCGGAAATCGTGCGGGAGAAGGCGCTCGCGCTGGTTCGCCAGGAAGTCCCGTACGGAATCGGGGTGGTCGTGGAACGATTCGAGGAGACGGAAAAACTGATTCGAATTTACGCGACCATTCTGGTGGAGCGCGAAGGCCAGCGCGGCATCCTCGTCGGGAAGGGTGGCGGCACGATCAAAACGATCGGGACGGAAGCGCGCAAGGAACTCGAAGAAATCCTGGGCGCGAAACTCTACCTGGAACTTTTCGTGAAAGTGCAGCCGAATTGGCGAGACAACCCCTCCGTGGTCAACCAGCTCGATTGGCGACAGGAATTGGAGCAGTTGACCGAAGAGTGAACTCGTCGGTGCGCCGCGTTGTGCAACTCGGGCCGCGCCAGCCGAATCCAACGATTTCGAAAGGGCGCGCGCGACGATCGAGCCGCGGCGCGGCAGGGAGATTTCGAGGTTCGGGTCTTTGACGAATGCGTAGCGGCTTTCTTTTGATTGCGGCTTTCCTTTTGGGTACTCCTTTCGCGGCGCTTGGCGCGGCCAAATCGTGTCCCGGCGCCCGCGCCGTGGGCCATCTGGCGATTCTGGTCGCTCCGCCGAATTCCGGACGGACGATTCCCATTGAAAAAATCAATCGGATCGAGCAAGGCGACCGTCTGGAATACGAGCCCGCGCCAGGCTCGGTGAAAGACGGCAAGAAATCCAAAGCCAGAATCGCGCTGGTCGTGGTTCCTTCGACGGAATCCGAAAAGAAGGGAGTCGCGGTGCTGCCGGTGAAACCGGCGTGGGAAAAAGCCGAATGGCGGGCGCCTTACCGCGTCGCGGCCGTGGTCGTGGTTCTTGGGCCGCAGGGCTTGAGCGAGAAAAAAGTGAGCGCCTTCGTTCGCAAGAATCCCGACCTGATTCCACAGCTGGCGGACTACGCTGACCGCACCTCGAAAATCGCCGCGCTCATCACGACGATTTCGAAATACGAGCAGTCGGCGCCGGGAACGTCAAACCTGCAATCAGCGTTGAACAGTTTCTCGACGCAGTACGGCGTGAAACTGCCGGCGCTCTCCTCGAGCGGCTCGACCACGGCGCAGGCGAGCGCGATGCTTCACGCGCTGCTTCCGGCTGTTTCTTCGACGCAACCGCTCAGCTCGAGCACGAGCCTGATGAAAGGATCGGCGGGCCTGGCGGCTTCGATGGCTTCGATGTTTTTCGGTTCGCCGGTGGGTCTGGCGACCGGGGGAGCGGCGCTTTTTGAGAATCTGCGCGCATCACTTTTCCCGAGCACCGACTTCCGCGCCGCGTTCGCGCAGCCGGCGGGAAAGAACGACGTGACCGTGTGCAGCGGAAAAGCCGCGCCCAAACCGGACACGAAGCTCGCCTATCTGTGGGTTCAGCGCGTGCCCAACGCGGCTCCGCCCACCGTGTCTCTGGCGCAATCGGAGCGCCTTCCGCTCGCGTGGCGCTCGATCGTGAAGGTAACGACGGCGAGCGTGGCGCAGTTACCGCTGGTCGCGCGAGCGAGCCAGTGGCGGCTGGTTTCCGGCAAGGACGACAAAAAGAGCTACGCGGCGCCCGCTGACGTCGCCGTCGAGTCCAAGGACGATCTGGTGGCGCTCGATCTGCGGAAGCTGTCGATTCCGGCGGGCGAATATCATCTGGAAGCAGCTTGGGATTGGACGCCGCTGGCGGTGAGCGGCACGCTCGATCTCGTTCCGTTTCCCAGTCTCTCGGCGGCGGCGCTTTCCGGGGGATCTCCCGACCGGCTGGTGCAGGGAAGCGGCGTGGTTCCGGTGGGTGTGACGGGAGCGGATTTCGAGTTCGTCAATTGGGTT
The DNA here is from genome assembly GCA_021812285.1 of Acidobacteriota bacterium. Lineage (GTDB taxonomy): Bacteria > Acidobacteriota > Terriglobia > Acidiferrales > UBA7541 > JAKASX01. Next base: position 3,371 of record JAKAOH010000167.1, read on the forward strand.
GGGCTTGAAAACAAGGTCGATCCCACGGCTTCGCCGACGGAACTGGCTTTCCGCATGGACGGCGCGCCGGGCAAAACGAACGGCCTGCGGCTCGACGTGGATTGCGACGTTTTCAAAGCGGGGAATTACGCTCTGGAACTGCGCCAGCGCAGCGGGGCGACGCAGAACGTTCCCTTGGTGATTCACCCGCCGAACCCGCGCCTGGAGAAATTGCCGATGCGCGTGAATTTCGGTTCGGCGCAGCAAAGCGTGGTCTTGAGAGGCTCGGGCCTGGAGCGTATCGAGCGAATCATCAGCGCGGGCGCCACGTGGACTCTGGGAGCGGCGAGCGGCGATGCCGGTGAACGCGGCGCGGTGGTTCATTTGGAAGCGGGTGCGCGCGTCGGGGATAGACTCGCGGCGCAGATTTTCGTCGCCGGAATCTCCAAGCCCATCGCCGTTGCGAACGTTCTCGAAGTGATCGGCCCGCTGCCGGAAATCGTGAAAGTGCGGCAATCGCTTGGCGAAACTTCCGGCGTTGCGGTTTTTCCCGGCGAAATTCCCGCCGGTTCGGCTGTCAGTTTTCTGCTTTCGGTGGAACATGCGGGAAGCGCGCCAATGCTGCACCTTTCGTGCGGACCATCCGGCGATCCGACGGTTGTTTTGGCGCCGGGCGCGCGCAAGGATTCCGTGGAATTCGATGCCGCGGGCAGCGGCTCGTTCTATCTTTCGCTCGATCCCGGGCGCATCGGCTACTCCGGCTGCACGCTGACGGCAACGATCGAGAATCAGGAGACGGGAACTTCGGCGCCGGCAACTCTCGGGCGCGTGGTGCTGCTTCCGAAGATTGATAAATTCACGCTGGGCGACCGGAAGACCGCGGACGGCTCGTACATCGGCACGCTGACCGGGCGCCATTTGCAGCAAATCTCGAAGACCGGTTGGGACGCCCACCACGGCTGCGACGTTTTGGGCATTCCCACGCCCGTGGCCGGGCAGCCCGGCGAGCAAACTCTTGAAATCGCCATGCCGTGGCCGCCGCCCGAGCCGCAGGCGCCGCTTTTCATCTGGCTGCAGGGAGAAACGCGCAGGCGGCGCACGACCGCCCGGTATTAATCCATCTGGAAATACCCCCAGGCCGAAAATGCCGGAGAGGCCGGCCAGCCGCCGTGGAGCAGGGAAGGTTGTCTCCGCGTTTTTTGGTTTCCCACGGAATCACTCATTGGTAAACTGTCTGCGGCTAGGACATGGCCAATCCATTCCGCATTCTCAAGCGGCTCGTTACGGCGGGCGGTGCTTCCGGAGAATACACACTCGCCGAGAATTACGCCGTTTTGCGGAACGCCGTTTTCGCTATGCGGCCCGAAACGCTTGGGCTGATCGAACCTTCGGATAAAGACGCGATCTGGGGCGTGGTGATGGAAACGGCTTATAGCGAAGCCATTGCCACGCTCGTCGCGATGACGGATGGCGCGGTGAGCCTTTATTTCAGCAACGGCGGCGGCATCATCGGCGCGGGATCGGAGCCGGCGGCGCGGCAGGCGGCGCGAGCACTGCTCGAAATGGCCCAGGGGTTCCTGTCAGCGTGCGCGCCGACGACGAAATTTCCGCTGCCCGAGAAATCCCACGTCCGCTTCTACTTGCTCGCCTGGGGCTCGACGCTCACAGCGGAAGCCGCGGAAGAAACGCTTGCCGGCGACACCCATGCGCTTTCCCCCCTTTTCCATCAAGGTCACGAAGTAGTTACGCAAATCCGTCTCGCCGATGAACGCCAGTCGGCAAATTCACCCGAATCGCGCTGATGCGTGAAGACGTGCTTGGGGGCCCGAGGGAAATAGCGTTGCGGGACCGGTCGGGTCAGGCGGGTTCGGCGGAGATGCCGAGCACTTTCATTTTGCGGTAGAGATGGCTGCGTTCGAGACCTAGCGCCTCGGCGGTGCGCGTCATGTTCCACTGATTTTCTTCGAGCTTGCGCAGGATGAATTCGCGTTCGTAGGCCGAGCGAGCTTCCTGGAGCGTGGCGAGATTCGATTGCGGAGCGCGAGCGGCGCCGCGAAAGAGTTCGGGCGGCAAATGCTGCGGCTCGATGGAGTCCTCGGGACACATAATCACGAGCCGCTCGATCACGTTTTTGAGTTCGCGCACGTTGCCGGGCCACGGATAGCGCAAAAGGACCGCGATGGCGGCGGAAGTGAGTTGCTTGGGCTTGCGCCCATAGGCCTGGCTGTATTCGGAAAGGAAATGAGCGGAGAGGACGGGAACGTCTTCGGGGCGCTCGCGCAGTGGAGGAACGGAAACGGGAATCACATTGAGCCGGTAGAAAAGGTCCTCGCGGAACGTTCCTCGCCCGATTTCCTCTTCGAGGCGCTTGTTCGTCGCGGCGATCACGCGCGCGTTGACGGGGACCGGCTCGGTCGAGCCGACCGGCTCGACGCGTTGCTCTTCGAGTACGCGAAGCACTTTCGCCTGCGTTTTCAAGCTCATATCGCCGACTTCGTCGAGAAACAGCGTGCCGCCGTCGGCTTTCTGGAATTTTCCGGTTTTGTTTTCCGTGGCGCCCGTGAAGCTGCCGCGGACGTGGCCGAAGAGCTCCGATTCGATGAGTTCCTCGGGGAGCGCGGCGCAATTCACCTCGACGAAGGCGCGGCCCGAGCGAGGGCTCTGCGCGTGGAGCGCGCGGGCGACGAGTTCCTTGCCCGTTCCGCTCTCGCCGTAAATGAGGACGCGGCTGGCGGTGGGCGCGGTGAGCGCGATCAACTGCCGGAGCGCTTTCATCGGCACGCTGTCGCCCAGAATGTGATATTTGCGTTCGAGTTCGGCGCGCAGGCGGCGGTTTTCCTCTTCGAGGCGCAGGTGCTCGATCGCGTTTTTGACCACGAGCACGGTTTTTTCGAGCGCCAGGGGCTTTTCGATGAAATCGAACGCGCCGAGCTTGGTCGCCCGCACCGCCGTTTCGATATTTCCGTGGCCGGAAATCATAACGACCATCGGGGTGGTTTCGGCTTCGAGGAGGCGTTCGAGCGTTGCGAGGCCGTCCATTTTCGGCAGCCAGACGTCGAGCACAATAAGATCGAAGGGCCGCGCCTGCGCGGCCTGGAGGCACTCCTCGCCCGAGGCTGCCGTTTCGACCCGGTATCCCTCTTCGCGCAGAATCGAGCCGAGCGATGAGCGGATGCCGGGTTCGTCGTCGACGATGAGAATCGAGCGCGTCACGAGCGGACTTCCTCGACCGGAATGCCCGCCGCGGGCAGACGAATCACAAATCGGGTGCCGAAAGGCTGATTATCCTCGGCGCGGATGGTGCCGTGATGCTCGGAGACGACGCGGTTGGCGATGGCCAGCCCGAGTCCGGTGCCGCGATTTCGCGTGGAAAAATGAGGCAGAAAGAGCTTGTCCTTGTCTTCGGGTGAAATGCCGTGGCCGGTGTCGGAAACCACGAGTTCCACCGTGTCGGCCGATTTATGGAAGCGGGTTTCCACCGCGAGTTCGCGCAGCGCCGAACCTTCCATCGCTTCGGCGGCGTTGTCGATCAGATTCACCAACACGCGCCGCAGCAATTCGCCGTCGGCCTGCACCATGAGCCGCTCGGGAGCCAGATCCGCGCGCAACTGGATTCCATCCAGGCGGCCTTGAAAGACTTCCATGGCCGAGCGCACGATTTCGTTCAGGTCGGCCGGCTCGAGGCGCGCGGCGGGGAAGCGGGCGAAACGCGAGAATTCGTCAACGAGAGAACGCAGCGATTCAACTTCCTGGCCGATGAGGCGGGCGCATTCGGCGACGAGATCAGGGAAATCGCCGCTATCGCCGGGCGTTTCGGCGCGGCGGCTGGCGTGGCGCAAGAGCCGCTCGGCGGAAAGGCCAATCGGCGTGAGCGGATTCTTGATTTCGTGCGCGATGCGCTGGGCGACTTCCTGCCAGGCGGCCGCTTTTTGGGCGCGCAGGAGTTCGGTGAGGTCGTCAATCACCACCACGTAGCCGCGGGCGGATTTCGGCGCGCCCAGCGGGCTGACTGTCACTGCGGCGTGGAGCAGCCGCTGGCCGACGCCAATTTCGAGTTCCTCCGAGGCCGCACCCATGCGGCGCGAACGATGCGCCAGGCGCATAACGCGGGCCGCGGCGTCGTCGCCGGCGAGCTGCGCGAGCGTGCGAGCGTCGCGCGCCCCAGGGCCGAAGATGCGGCTCACCGCGGGATTCGATTGCGCGATCTGGGAAGCGGTATCGAGCAGCAAAACGCCAGTGGGAATATTCTCGAGCAGCGTCGTCATCAACTGACGACGGCTCTCGATTTCCTCGAGCGCCCGCTCGAGGTTTCGCTTGGACGCTTCGATCTGGCGCCGGCTTTCGCCGAGTTGCGCGGACATCTGGTTGAAGGAATTGACCAGAACGCCAAGCTCGTCCTGCGCCTGCACGACGACGCGATGATCGAGATTGCCGCGGGAGATTTCGCCGGTGGCTTCGGCGAGCGCTTGAATTGGCACGGTGACGGTTTTCGACAAGAAGAGAGCGATCCAGGTGACGGCGAACAGAACGAGAACGGTGAAAAGACCCAGAGCGAGCAGGATCTGACGCTTGTACTGGCGCAAGCCTTCCTGACCTTTCCAGTAGTTGGCCGTCTCGCTTTGTATCGCGTCGAGCCGAGCGAGAAAATTCGCCGGAGCGGCGCGCGCGACCATCAGCGTGCCGGCGCCGAGCGGCGCGTGGCCCGCGAAATAGTCTTGACCGGCGGCTTCCCAGACTTCGACGCCTGCGGGCAAACGT
>JAKAOH010000014.1 GCA_021812285.1 Acidobacteriota bacterium
TCGCCGGATGACTGGCTCGGCCGGGAAATTATCCGCCGAAATGATGCCGCCCATTCGCGCCGTGGATACGCTCGTGCCGCGCAGCATGTCGAATCCCCGGCCCGGCGTCTACGTCTACGATTTCGGGCAGAATATTTCCGGCTGGGTCCGCCTGCGCGTGCGCGGCCCTCGGGGCGCGCGCGTCGAGATGCGCTACGCCGAACTCGTCTATTCCGACGGCATGATCAACCGCGAAAACCTGCTCCGCGCGAAAGCGCGCGACGTCTATATCCTGAAAGGCCAGGGCCTCGAAACCTTCCAGCCCATTTTCACCTATCACGGTTTCCAATACGTCGAACTCACCGGCTATCCCGGCACGCCCAGCCTCGACACTCTCCGCGCCCGCTTCGTTCACACCGACGTCTCTCCCTCCGGCAGTTTCGTCGCCTCGAATGCGCTCCTCAACCGGATCCAAAGCCTGATTCACTGGAGCCAGCTTTCGAATCTGATGAGCATTCCCACCGATTGCGATCAGCGCAACGAACGCCAGGGCTGGATGGGCGACGCTCAGCTTTCCGCCAAGGAAGCCATGCTGAATTTCGACATGGCCGCTTTCTATACGAATTTCATCCGCGACATCCGCGACGCCCAAAAACCCGATGGCGAGATTCCCGATACCGTCCCTCACAAGTACGGCAGCTATCCGGCCGATCCCGCCTGGGGCACCGCTTACCCGATCCTCTGCTGGTACATGTGGCAGCAATATGGAGACCGGCGCATCCTCCGGCAGAATTACGCCGCGCTCCAAAAGTACGAGTCGTACCTCGAATCCCGCGCCCAAGACAACGTTCTCCGCTACAGCTATTACGGCGATTGGGTGGCGATCGATCCCACGCCCGGCGCGCTCGTCTCCGATTTCTACTACGAGTACGACACCCGCATCCTCGCTTCGATCGCCCGCATTCTGGGCCATTCCGCCGAAGCGGACACCTACTCGCGCCTCGCGTCACAAATTCGCACGGGGTTCAATCGCGCCTTCTTCAACGCCAAAACCGGCGAGTACGCCACCGGCTCGCAAACGGCCGATGCTCTGGCGCTTTTCCTTCATCTGCCGCCCAAGGGCCATACCGGCCAGGTGATGTCTCGCCTTTCGAACGACGTCGTCTACCGTCACAACACGCATCTCACCACGGGCATCGTCGGCACCAGATTTCTGCTGCCCGTCCTCACGGAATACGGCAGCAGCGATCTGGCCTACGAACTCGCCACGCAAACCACATTTCCCAGTTGGGGCTATATGGTGCGCCACGGCGCCACCACGCTCTGGGAACTCTGGCAGGACAAAACCGGCCCCTCGATGAATTCCCACGATCACATCATGTTCGGCAGCATCGGCTCCTGGTTTTATAATGCGCTCGGCGGCATTCGCCTGGCGCCGGGCAGCCAGGCCTATCGCCGCGTCGTGTTCGCGCCACAAATCGTGGAAAATCTGCGCTGGGTTTCGGCCACGCTCGATACCATTCGTGGCGTGGTTTCCTGCTCCTGGAGGCACAAACCCGGAAAAATCGAAATTCGCGTCGAAGTTCCTGTTGGCGCCGCGGCTTCCGTCGTCGTTCCGCAGGAAGAGCAGATGACTCGCGTCACGATTCGGGAGGGCGAGCGCGTCGTATGGGAAAACGGCAGCTTCGTTCCCGGCGATCCCGGCGTTCAAGCGGGGAAACGCGAAGGCGACCGCTACGAATTTACAGTGGCGTCGGGTTCCTACGATTTTCAACTCACCGGCGACTAAACGGCTCGCTCCCGCTCTTCTCCTGCGCTTGGCCGGAGTCGTGGGCCGGAGTATCGTTTAGCCAATGCCGCGCCCAAAGGAACCGACAGACTTCGCCGAAGACGCGCTGATCGCCCGCATCGGGAAGCGTCTTTCCATCGGCCCGCGCGCCGCGCCGGCTTTGCGCCTCGGCCTCGGCGACGACGCCGCCATCCTCCGCGCGAACGCGGCTGAGGATTGGATTTTCAGCACCGATTTTTCGCTCGAAGGCGTGCATTTCCGCCTCGATACGCATCCTCCCGATGCGGTCGGCTATCGCGCGCTCGCTCGCGCCGCAAGCGACCTTGCCGCGATGGGCAGCGAGCCGGCTTTTTTCCTGCTCTCGCTCGCCATTCCCCGCGCACGCGCCGGAAGATGGCTCGATGCCATGCTTGCCGGCATGCGCCGTGCGGCGCGCCGGCTCGGTCTGCGCCTCGTCGGCGGCGACACCACCTGCTGGCCTCAGGTTGCCATCTCCATCACCGTCATCGGCCGCGCCGCGCCGGGCCGCGCCATTCGCCGCGATGGCGCGCGGCCGGGTGACCTGATTTGCGTGAGCGGCCGATTGGGTGGTGCGGCGCTCGGTCTGGCTCTTCTGCTGCAAAAACGCCGCGCGGCCGGCGGAAAAGCCGCCATCGCCTCGCGCCGCAATTCCCTTCTTCGCCCGCACCTCTATCCGCAAATTCCCGTCGCTTTGGGTCTCCATCTGGCCCGGCAGCGCCTCGCTTCCGCCATGATGGATCTCTCTGACGGGTTGTCCACCGATCTCGCTCGCCTCGCCAAAGCAAGCCGAGTCAAGGCGCGCATCCACCTGGATCGTCTGCCTGCCGTTCGCGTTCCGCCCGCGCTCGCGCGGCGCGGCATTCGCGCCGAAACGCTCGCGCTCAACGGCGGCGAAGATTACGGATTGCTCTTCACCGTCCCCGCGGCGCGCGCCAGCCGGATCCCGCGCGCGTTTCGCGGCTCGCCCATCACCGTGATCGGAGAAATACGGGAGGGTCGTGGCGTCGAAGCGGCCGATGCCCATGGCCGCATTCGCCCGCTCACATCCGCCGGCTGGGACCCATTTCGCCGATCGAGTTAACCGCGGGATCGCGCTTCCGTTCCCGCCGAATTTTCTCAGCGGCGCAGAGCGAAGAACTGATTGAACGGGTTCTGAATGGGCAGCCGGTCGAAGTGCGAGAAGCCGGCCTCGCTGGCCAGCGCTCGAGCTCCCTCCTCGCCGATCACCGTTCCCAAACCCTCCCCCTGGAAAGCAAGCGAAACCGTCATGCAGTGCAGCGGGCTGATCGCATGAAACGCTTTGCCGACTGGATTCCGGTTCTCGTGTGCGTGCGCCGAAACGTTAGGCTCGGACCAAACGTAAACGCCGTCGTCGGCCAGGGCCTCGTGAACCGCGCGGAGCGTGCTTCTTGGATTAACCATGTCGTGAATGCAATCGAAGCTGCAGATCAAATCGTAGCGCCGATTTCCAGGGATCTCGTGCGCGGCCGCCTGGAGGAACTCGACGTTCGAAAGATTGTACGTGGCGGCCAGCCGCCGAGCCCGGCTGATGCTCGGCGCGTGATAATCGATCCCCAGCACCTTAGACGCCGGGAAAGCCCGCGCCATGGCGATGGTGGACTGCCCGCAACCACAGCCGATATCGGCGATCTGGCATCCGCGCGAAAGACGAGTCGTAAGCCCCGGCACCGCATTCAGCCAATCCTTCACCAGAAAATGAACGTAACCCGGCCGGAAAAAGCGTTCGATGGCTTCGGGAATTTCGTCGCCGATTTCCCCGTAGGGAATCCCACCGCCCTTGCGAAACGCTTCCAGGATTCGCGGCGTGTTGCAGATCGAGGGCGTGGTGAAATGGAAGGCCCCGCCCACGAACATCGGACTGTCCTCGTTGGCGAGAACGAATGCCTGTTCCTCGCTCATCAGGTACTTCTGCGACTGCGGATCGTAATTGACGTACTCCGCCGCAACCATCGCCCGCAGCCACTCCCGCACGTATCGCTCATTTAATCCGGTCTTCTGCGCCAGTTCCCCGCTTGTAAGCGGCCCGGCCTCGGCCACCGCCTGAAACAGTCCGAGGCGATCGCCAACGTAGCCGAGCGCCATGGTGAAAGCACCCCCCATATCACCCACCACTCGGAAAGCCACTTCTTCGATCTTTTCCTGTTTCATACGCGCATTCTCCCCCGTGCCGGATTCGTTTGCCCCACAGAGGTCGGACGCCGTACGCGGGAACCCCGTGGATTCCATGGTTTCCCAACAGCGTGGAACGCCACAGAACGCTCCAGCTGAGGGATATCGAGCGCTGATTTGTGAAAACGGTCCCGAATCGGCAAAGCCGGCCGCTATGAAACACGCGTCAGCAAGTAAGGAAGAAAAACTGACTGGAGGGAGTATCCCCGTCCGAGAAGGGGTTGTCAAGCGTATCGCTCGCCGCGCTTCCTGACTGTTTCGGCGGAAAAAATTCTCGCGGCCCGCGGGGCCGGGCTCGGCGGGCCTGCCGGCTAGCCGCCCGGCTGTTCGGGGCCCGGCAGCGCGGTGCCGCCGGTTGTGCGCGGCAACGGAGCCGGCGCTGGAAGGTGCCGCGCCGGCGCATACTCCGCCGGAGCATTATCGGGCGTGTCCACTTGCACCGGATGTTCGGCGGCGAGCTGTTCGAGCGGCGTCACGCCGGGGAACTGCTCCACCGGCGTTCCCTTGAGCGCTCCCTTCATGTATTCCACCCATATCGGCAGCGCCGCGCGAGCGCCTTGCTCGCCCCGCCCGAGCGAAATCGCGTCGTTGTCGTATCCCACCCAGACGCCGGCGGTCAGCGAAGGCGTGAACCCGAGAAACCACGCGTCGGTCCAATTGTTCGTCGTGCCGGTTTTGCCGCCGCACGGCCGGTCGAGCGCCTTCGCGCCCTCGCCGGTGCCGATATTCACCACGTCTTCCAGCATCGCTGTCATCGTGTCGGCCACCTGCGAGCTGATCACGTCGTAGACTTTCGGATGCGCCTCGTAAATGAGCGCGCCATCGTAAGTCGTTACCCGGCGGATGAAATGCGGCTCGACGCGCACGCCGCCGTTCGGAAACACCGTGAACGCCGAGGTGTGGTCGAGCAGCGACAAGCTCGCTGCTCCCAGCACGAGCGGATAGTAGTCCGGCAAATCGCCCTGGATCCCGAACCGCCGCGCCATCGCGATCACGTTCGGCAGCCCCACGTGCATCGCCAGCCGCACCGCCGCGGCGTTTCGCGACGCCGCCAGCGCGCGCCGCAGCGTGATCCGCCCCTCGTACAAGCCGTCGTAATCGTGCGGACTGTACGGCACCCCGCCGCTCATCACGGTGAACGGAATGTCTTGAATCGTGTCGAAGGGCGACCATCCCTGCTCGAGCGCTTCCGAATACAGGTACACCTTGAACGAGCTGCCCACCGGCCGCCGCATCTGAATCGCGCGGTCGAATTTCGATTCGGCGAAGCTGTAACCGCCCACCAGCGCCTTGATTTCCCCCGTCGCATTCTCGATCGAAACCAGCGCCGCCTGCGCCCGCGGATGCTGCTCGAGCGTCACCTGCGCCACGTCTCCCCGGATCGCCTGGATCTTCACCTTCACCAGGTCGCCGGTCTTCAGGAATTGTTTCGGCGAGCGGAAACCCGTCCACGCGAAATCCGCGGGCATCAGCCGCGCGCGGTCATCTTCGATCTTCAAATCCGCCGCGCCGGGGCCGACCGCCGTCACCACCGCCGTGGTGTATTCGTCCACGCGCAGCGGCCGGTCCCAGTTCCGCGCCTGGTAGCTTTCGATCGTGCCCAGATGGTCGCGAAAGACATTTTGCAAATCGCCTTGCCAGCCGTGCCGGCGCTCGTAGGCGTGCAGGCCGTCGCTCACCGCCTGCTGCGCCGCGCGCTGCATTTTCGGGTCGAGCGTCGTATAAACGCGCAGGCCTTCCGTGTACGCCGCCTGCGGTCCGAATTTCCGCTCCAGCCATTCGCGCACTTCCTCGACGAAATAGGGCGCGATGTCGTTTCGCGGATAGTTCAAATCGAGTCCCAACGGCTCGCGCTGCGCCGCTTCCATCTCTTGGCGCGTGATCTTGCCGTCCTCGCGCATCAACCGCAGCACCAGATTCCGCCGCCCGAGCGACCGCTTCGCGTGATGCAGCGGCGAATAATATTCCGGTCCGCGAATCATCCCTACCAGCATCGCCGCTTCCGGCAGCGTCAATTGCTGAATCGGCCGGCTGAAATAAAATTCCGAAGCCGCCTCAAATCCGTAATTCCCGTGTCCCAGATACACCTGGTTGCAATACATCGTGAAAATCTGCGGCTTCGTGTAGTGCCGCTCGATTTGCAGCGAGAGCAGCGTCTCTTCGATCTTCCGGCGAAACGTTTTTTCCGGCGTCAGAAACAGCATCCGCGCCAGTTGCATCGTCAGCGTGCTCGCGCCCTGGCTCTTGCGTCCGGTGCGGACGTCCGCCCACGCCGCTTCGAGGATGCGCGGAATATCCACGCCCCAGTTTTCCTCGAAATGCCGGTCTTCGGTGGCGATGATGGCGTTGTGGAGCACCGGCGGAATCTGGTTGTAACTCACCAGGATTCGCCGTTCGAGCGCAAACGTCCCGATGGCTTGGCCGTTGTCCGCGTAAAGTTCGGTGATGACGTCGGGACGGTAGGTTTCAAGTTCCTGAATCTGCGGCAGATCCACGCCGTAGACGAACAGCAGCCCCACCACCGCTCCAAACAGAATCGAGCACAGTAAAAGGAAAAGGAATGCCAGACGGCCGAATAGCCGATAGCCTCCCAGGCGAACCGTAAGCGGCGGCAAGCTCATTCGCGTATAACTTCAATTCTAGCGCAACGCGCGCGAGTTAACGGCCGCGTTCGGCAAGAATGAACCTTAGTGTAACCGCAACTCGACTCTTGACCCGCGCCCGTAGGACCGGCGTATCCTTCACCGAGCATCCGTGAAGAATACGGCCATGACGCGCAGCCCGGTCAGCGAACGGTCGCGGCCTTCCACACAAACGGTGTGGGTCGCCTTCGTCGTTTGGTGCATTGCCATGGGCGTTGCGGTCGCGATCGTGGCTGCAGCTCTGGGCACGGTTCCGAAGGCGCTGATCTTCGCCTTGGGCGCCGCAAACCTAATCGTCGTTGCATCGCTCGCAATCCTTCTCCGGCGAGCTACCGCTGAACAGGCTCGGACCGAAACCTCTGACGAGAAGACAAAACGGCTTCTGCGGGCGAAAAGCGGCCTCCGCAAGGGAGCCGTACTTTACGGTCTAATCCTTCTTTGGGACGTATACTTAGCCTCACGCGGGCGCGACTCGGTCGTGACGGTAGTGGTTGCACTCTTCTTTAACCTGTTCATTTTGCTCGGCCTCATCTTCATGGCGCGCCGGGTGAACCGCGAGATCGCTAAGCAAAACCCTCCCGCCAATCCCATGTGAGGACCAGCGCAACGTCCCGCCACCGCCATGCAACCCGCCACACCTACAACGCCACCGCTTGAAACCCCGCGCTTGCTCCTGCGCCCGCTCGCGCTCGCAGACGCGCCGGAAATTCAGCGCCTGTTCCCGCAATGGGAGATCGTTCATTTCCTCTCGAGCGTCGTTCCCTGGCCCTATCCGCCCGACGGCGCGTTCCGTTTCATCCACGATATCTCTTTGCCCGCGATCGCTCGCGGCGATGAGTGGCATTGGACGCTTCGCCTGAAATCCGATCCCGATCGGCTGATCGGCGCGATTCGCCTGATGAAGCGCGAGCAGAAAAATCGCGGTTTTTGGATGGCTCCTGCGTATCAAGGCCACGGACTGATGTCCGAAGCTGCCGATGCCGTCACCAATTTCTGGTTTGATGTCCTGAAAATGCCCGTCCTGCGGACCGAAAAAGCCGCTGCGAATCTTGCTTCCCGCCGCATTTCCGAAAAACAGGGCGCACGCCAGGTGGGAACCGTCGAGCGCGATTACGTCTCCGGCCGCCAGCTCGCCGAAATCTGGGAAATCACCGCCGAAGAATGGCACTCCCGCCGGCGCTCCGTGAAATAGCGGTTCGCGCGTAGCCATCCGCCCGGCGCAGATTTACGTCGTCGCGCCTTCCCCGATCGCGACCGTCCATTTCCGCACGCGCCACGACTTCACCAACCCGTTCTTCACGTACGGATCGCCCTTCGCAAAGGCTTCGGCCGCCGTGCAATCCGGCCCGCGAAACACGATCACCACCCCATCGGCCGGCTCGGCCAGCGCTCCGCCCATCACGATCTCTCCGCGCTCGTACGCCGCGCGCGCGAGCGCCAGATGTTCGGCGCGATACGTCCCTCGCCGCTCCAGGTAATCCTCCACCACGTCATAGAACAGTATGCAATGCATCTCCAGTCCCCGTTTTCAGCCGCCGAATTTCGATTTTCGCATTTCGATTTTCGAATTTCGCTTTTCGAGTTCCCACCCTGCGCTCTCCACCCAGCCCCACGTCCCCCGCGCTTGTTTCCGCGGTGGTCCTATCGCGGCGCAATCGCCTCCGCTTCGATTTCCACCAGCATGTCTCCGGAGACCAGCCCGCTCACTTCCACCATCGAAGTCGCCGGCCGGATCTTCCCGAAAAATTCGCCATGCGCCCGGCCCACAGCCTCCCACTCGCGGATATCCCGCACGAAAATTCGCGTTCGCACCACGTCTTTCATTCCCGCGCCCGCTTTTTTCAGCGCTCGCTCGATATTTCGCAGCGTCTGGATCGTCTGCGCGCGCGCGTCCCCCACGCCGATGATTTTCCCGCTCTCGTCTGTCGCCGTCGTTCCCGAAACCCAAATCTGCTTGCCCACCCGCACCGCCCGTGAATAACCGACAATCGGCTCCCACGGTGTTCCACTCGCAATGTTTTTCCGCTTCATTGCCCCTCCCTCGTTCTAGACCGGGAAACAAGTCCCCACCCAGGCCGGCTCAATTTTCCCCAAAGCCTGCCTCGAGGGGCCATTTCCGCATCACGCGGGCCATTCCGCCCCGCCTTTCTCCCACTTGCCTCCGGCAGCGTCCACGACGCGACCCAGCGAGTTCTCCGAAACGTCAATCTCGATCCAAGGGTGCCCCTTGAAGTGCAGCCCGCAATACCTTGTGAGAGGGATCTTCCGATGTCTGACGGAAATATCCGCCCAGGCGATTCTAAGAGCGCAGAAGCCCGGGAAATCAATGGGCCAAGTTCGCAGGTAAAGAGCTCCCCGATCCGCGCCAATTCGCAGGGAGAGACTGGACCCGATCGGCACCGGAAGCCAGGCAAGGGTTGAGCTACCTCGCGAGTATCTCCACGCGACCGGTTCCAGGCCGGTTTCGTTGGCGTATGACGCTGCCAAGCGTCGCCAGCCAGAAACCCAGGAGAGCAACCAAAAGAAGACGAGGTAGCCGGCCAACAAGCTAGCCGGCAGCACTACGAAAAATAGGACGCGCCTATCCACGGGAAACGGAACCAAGGCCTCATTGTATGCGATACCGCTGTTCCACCGCCTGCGGCAATCTCCGCCTTGTCAGCCGCCCGCGAACCCCGTAAGCTGAACCTCATTCCGAGTTTCGCGAGCGAGGCACCCGAAATGCGCTGCAGCAACATCCTCGAAGTCGTCGGCGACACGCCGTTGATCCGGCTCAACCGCCTGACCCGCGGCTTCCAATCCACCGTCTGGGTCAAGGCCGATTACCTGAACCCCGGCGGTTCGGTGAAGGACCGCATCGGCATCACCATGATTGATGAAGCCGAGCGCAAGGGCCTGCTCAAGCCCGGCGGCACCATCATCGAAGGCACTTCCGGCAACACCGGCATGGGTCTCGCGCTCGTCGCCGCCGTTCGCGGCTACAAAGCCGTTTTCACCATCACCGACAAGCAATCGAAGGAAAAAATCGATCTGCTCAAGGGTATGGGGGCCGAAGTCATCGTCTGCCCCACCGCCGTCGAGCCCGAGGACCCGCGCAGCTACTATTCCGTGGCGAAAAAACTCGCCGGCGAAATTCCGAATTCCTTCTATCCGAATCAGTACGCCAACCAGATGAATCCCGAGGCCCACTACCGCACGACCGGCCCGGAAATTTGGCGGGATTCCGAAGGCCACATCACGCATTTCGTCTGCGGCTTGGGCACCGGCGGCACGATCAGCGGCGTCGGCCGCTATCTGAAGGAAAAAAATCCCGACGTGAAAATCGTCGGCGTGGATCCGATCGGCTCGCTCTACTACGAATTTTTCAAAACGGGCAAAGTGGGCAAGGCGGAAACCTACGTCGTCGAAGGCATCGGCGAGGATTTTTTCCCCTCCACTATGGATTTCCGCTACCTCGACGACGTTTTGCAGGTCAACGATCGCGAAAGTTTCGTCTGGACGCGCCGGCTCGCCAAGGAAGAAGGCATTTTCACCGGCGGCTCGGGCGGAGCTTGCGTCTGGGGCGCGCTGCGCGTGGCCGAATCGCTGCCGGAAAACGGTTTCGTCGTCGCGTTCCTGCCCGATAACGGCATGCGCTACCTGAGCAAGATTTACAACGACGAATGGATGCGCGATCACAACTACACGGAATCGGCAGTCGCGCTCACCGTGGACGACGTTCTCCGCGCCAAGCGCCGCACTGCGCGCCACACCGAACTCGTCGTCGCCCGCCCCTACCAGACCGTTTTCCACGCGCTGCACACCATGCAAACGCACGATATTTCCCAGCTCCCCGTTTTCGAGGACGACGTGCTGATCGGCGCGATTCACGAGGATCAGATTCTCAACATGGCGCTGCAAGGCAAGGACCTTCGCAAGCTGGTGATCCGCGAAGTGATGGGTCTGCCGATGCCCGTCGTCGCGCACGACGCCCCGGTGGATCGCTTGACGCACCTGCTCAGCCACGAGGGCCCCGCAGTTCTGGTGGATTTGGGCAACAAGCATCACGAAATCCTGACGAAATACGATCTGATGAACACAATCGCGGAGCTCGTCGAACAGATTCGCTGAAATCTCCGTCGTCTCTTGATTCTCCTTTCGCCCGCCGTCGCGCCTCCCGGAAAGCCGGGGGAAAATCCCCCACGCGGTGCGTAAAGCCACACCGAGTCCCAAAACGGTTTCTCCCGCTGATTGATAACAGGCGGCTTAGCTGAGGTCCGAAACCTGCCGTTTTGGCCGCCTGCATGCACGTCCGAGGGCAAGGATTGACGCCGAAACGGCTGCCATCGGTCGAGGTGCCGGCTCAAAAAAGCACCCTACCGTTTTTCAAAATTTTTCGCGCCGAACGCCCCTCCGGGATGAGAAACGCGCCTTTGCGCCCACGCATCCTACGCGCTCTCGAACGGGTGACTTTCGTCGCTGGACTCGCGCTGCTCATTTTTTACGTCGCTGCGCGCCTTGATGGGTACCTGGCTTCACGCGCCGCCATCGAGAGCTTCGAGGCCGTCGCGGCTCATCCCGTCTCTGCGTCTTCCGCCGAATCCATGCCTGCAGCGGCTGGTTCCGGTCCAACGAGCCCGATTGCCGATTCTCATGGAGTGAATTTTTCCGGCTGGGCCGCAACGCGCGTCCGCGCCTATCGCCGAAGCCTCGCGCGCGACGCCGGCACTCCCATCGCGATTCTGCGCATTCCCAAACTTCACCTGGCCGCGCCTGTTTTCGATTCCACCGGCTCGCTCGCGCTCAATCGCGGCGTGGGCCGGATCGCCGGCACGGCGATGCCGGATGAG
Source organism: Acidobacteriota bacterium (assembly GCA_021812285.1). Lineage (GTDB taxonomy): Bacteria > Acidobacteriota > Terriglobia > Acidiferrales > UBA7541 > JAKASX01. The sequence goes on from JAKAOH010000014.1 coordinate 11,451, forward strand.
CCGGGCAATCTCGGAATCGCCGGCCATCGCGACGGCTTTTTCCGCGGCCTCAAAGACATCCAGCCGGGCGACGCGATTGAGATCGAGACCGTTCGCGGCACGAAAACTTACGTCGTCCGGAAAATCCTGATCGTCAGCCCACGCGACGTCTCCGTGCTCGCGCCGCGACAGGGTCCCGCGCTCACGCTCGTCACCTGTTTTCCGTTCTACTTTATCGGCAACGCGCCGAAACGCTACGTCGTCGAAGCCTCCCTTCGCGCCGTGGCGCCCAACCCCCCAAGCGGCCAGCGACCTGCTCCATTCCGGTTGGGCGCTGTCCAAGGAGAAGCAAGAAAATGAAACGAATGTCGAAGCATTGGATCCATCTGCTCGGACTCTTCGCGTTTGCCGCCGCGGCCGTTTTTCTTGTCGGCAGCGCGAACGCCCAGCAGAAAACCGTCGAAGAACGGCCGGCTGGACCGCGGGAAATCCAGGTCGAGCTGGTTCACAGCACGGTGGTCGCCGTGGACGGCAACCACCTCGTCACGCGTCTGGAAAACGGCCGGGTCGAGGCCATTCTGGTTCCCGAGGACTTCCGTTTCCATCTGGACGGCCAGACTCTTTCCGTGCATGAGCTCAAGCCCGGCATGATGCTCACCGAAACCATCACCACCACCGTGAAACCCACGATCGTCCGCACCGTCGAGATCACCAACGGCACCGTCTGGCATGCCGGCGGCAACACGTTGATCATCCGCGACCGCTTCAACAAGATGCATCAATATCGCATCCCCGAATGGGCCACCATCGAGCTCGGAGGGGAAGCCGTGGACCTCAACCAGTTGACGCATGGACAGAACGTCACCGCGACCATCATCACCGAAGAGCCGGTGACCTACGCGGAACGCGAATCCAGAACGACCGTCCGCCATCCCACCAAGCCTTTGGCCACTGCCGCGGTGGAAAAAGCCCCGGTAAAATCCGCGGTGGAAGAGCAAACCGCCGAAGAGCAACCGGCTGAGGAACAACCCGCCGAAGAACCGCGGCAGGAAGAACTGCCGAAGACGGCCAGTCCCCTTCCGCTTGCCGGTGGACTCGGCGCTCTTCTGTTGCTCGTTTCGCTCGGCTTGAAGACGGTACGCAAGTCCGCCTGAACGCAGCGAGAGGCGCGGGTCCGGAGGAACATCCACACCTCCGGCGATCCTCCGAACCCGTCGCCGGTTTCAACCGGGAATCCCCAGGCAATCGCTGGTATCACGCCTCTGGCAGGATCGCCCGCCGCCGGCTATTCGCTCTTTAGCGCGACGATGCGCAGACGCCGGTAGTCCAGATGCCAGGCGCCGTCGTGAAAAAGTTCCTTGCGCAGGCGCTGCTCCACGATGAAAAACAGCTCGTCGCGTTTTGCCGCGGAAAGTCCTCGCCAAAATGGCTCGCCGAACATCCGAAACCAGTTCCCGAGGCCCGCCGGTCCATCCTCAAGCTTCGTGGGACGTTCGAACAGCACCGCGTAGAGCACCTCCAGCCCCTGCGTTTCGAGCAGAGACGCGTACTCGCCGAGCGTCGGGAAATACCACGGATGAAATCCCGGATCGAGCGGCGCGCCGATCGCCTTCCGGCCCTGCGCCACTCCCATTACCACCTTCTCGATGTTTCCCTGCCCGCCCAGCTCCGCCACGAACCGGCCGCCGTCGCGCAGCGCTTCCGCCACTGCTTGAGCCACGCTCTCCGGATCGGACATCCAGTGCAGAGCTGCGTTCGAAAACACCGCGTCGAACGCCCGCTCGAAGGGCAGCGCGCGCCCGTCGCCGGCGACGAATTCGAGCGCCGGAAATTGGCGTTGCGCTTCGCCAAGCATCTCGGCCGATGAATCGAGCCCCACCACGCGCGCTCCCGTCGCCGCAATTCGCGCCGCCAGATGCCCGGTTCCGCAGCCGAGATCCAGAATGCGCTCGCCCGGTTGCGGCGCGAGCAGTTCCACCAGATCCGTTCCCCGCTCCCATACGAACCCGTGCTTGCTGTCGTAGAGCGCCGCGTTCCAGCGGCCCGGCTCGTTCGTGCGCTCATCCGCCATCATTCACGCTCCGCGTCTTCCGCGGCCGTCCCTTCCTTCGTTCGCCGTCCAACGGCCCCTTCGCCAGATGCTATACTTTGCATTTTCGCACGCGGATTCGCCATGAAAATCGAAGACTTCGATAAACGGCTCGCCGAACGCGTGCTCCTGGCCGATGGCGCCATGGGCTCGATGCTTTACGAAATCGCCGGCCCGCAGCGTTCCTTCGAGGAGCTCAACGCCACCGAGGCCGAGGCCGTCTTTCGCGTCCACAAAACCTATCTCGAGGCCGGCGCCCGCCTGATCGAAACGAATAGCTTCGGCGCGAACCGGCTCAAGCTCGCACCGCTCGGCCTGGCTGATCGCGTCGTCGAGTTCAACCATCGCGCGGTGAAAATCGCCCGCGAAGCCCGCGAAGCCGCTTCGACCGACGTCCTGATCGCCGGCTCGATCGGTCCCTTGGGTGCCGCCCGCCAGGTGCGCCGGCTCGATCCCGCCGAAGTCTTCGACGTTTTCCGCGAACAGGCCGCGGCGCTCGAAGAGCGCGGCGTGGATCTCTTCCTGCTCGAAACGTTCGCCGATCTCGAGGACCTTTCCACGGCGATCGCCGCGATTCGTTCCTTCAGCCGCCTGCCGATCGTTGCCCAACTCACCTTTTCCGAGGAGGGCACGGCGTTCGACGGCGCCCTTCCCGCCGATGCCGCTCGCCGGCTCGCCGCGCTCCCGATTCAGGCCGTCGGCGCAAACTGCACGATTGGCCCGCAGCGCATTCTTCCGGTCGCCCGTGAACTGGCCGCCGCGGCGAAGCTGCCCGTTTCCGCCATGCCCAACGCCGGTTTTCCCAAACGCGTTGGCGACCGCGTGGTCTATCCCAAATCCTCGCCCGAATATTTCGCCCAGTTCGCCCGGGAAGCTGCAAGCGTCGGCGTGCGCATCCTCGGCGGCTGCTGCGGCACCACACCCGAGCACATCGCCGCCATGGCCGGCGCGCTGCGCGAACTCGAAACCAGGCCCCGGTCCATACCGGCCGACGCAATCGGTATCGCCGTGGACGATTCCCTTTCCGCGCCTGTGGAAAATGGCGCCGCGCGCAGGCCCTCTCTCGCCGAGCGCGAGCCCGAAAGCCGTCTGTGGCGCAAGATGAACCAGGGCCAGTTCGTCGTTTCCGTCGAGATTGATCCGCCCAAGGGCACTTCGCTCGATCGCATCTTCGATCAGGTCGCCCGGCTCGTCGAAAGCGGCCGCGTGGACGCAATTGACATCAACAGCGGCACGCTTGCTCGCGTCGGCATGGACGCGCTGCTCGTCGCCGGTTCGCTCGAAGCGCGCGGCGTCGAGACCATTCCTCATCTCACCACGCGTGATATGAACATCATCGGCCTTCAGGCCACTCTGCTGGGCGCGTGGAGCGTTTCCGGTGTTCGCAACGTCCTCGCCATCACCGGCGATCCGCCCTCGCTCGGCGACCATCCGGAAACCAGCGGCGTCTACGAAATCGATTCCATCGGCCTCGTCCAGGTTCTCGCCCGCCTCAATCAGGGCGCCGACTGGGCCGGCAAGGAACTCGGCGGCCGTACGAATTTCACCATCGGCGTCGCGCTCAATCCCGCCGCCGACGACCTCGACGAGGAAATTCGCCGCTTTCGCGCCAAAATCGAGGCGGGCGCTCATTTCGCCATGACGCAGCCCCTTTTCGGCCCCGCGCAATGGCAAAAATTCCTCGACCGCTTCGGCGCGAAACCCCCCGTCCCCATCCTCGCCGGCGTGTGGCCGCTCACGAGCTATCGCCAGGCCCTCCGCCTGAACAACGAAGTGCCGGGCATTGTGATCCCGCGGGAAATTTTGAAGGAACTCGAAACGGCGGGAAACGCCGCCCGCGATTGCGGCTTTGCCGTCGCGCGGCGCGTGCTCGATTGGGCGCGCGCGGAATTCGCCGGCGCGTATCTTATCCCGCCTTTCAAGCGCTACGAAGAAGTCCTCGATCTGCTCGTCTGAATTCCCAAGCGCACGCTTCCCGAGCGCACAAATTCATCCACGATTCGCATCGGATGGAAAAATCCCTGGGAAAGGCGCAGCGGCTGAAGGCTAGTGAACGATGACGAGCTCGGAACTGCTCGACATCGTGATCGTTCCCCCGACGAAAGGAAACAGAAAACTGAAGGGATAGCTCACCGTTACCTGGACCGGACATCCCTGGGAATTGTAGGTGCCGAACGACGTCGAGTAACACTCGCACACGGGCCCGACCGCGCCATCGGTGCAATTCGCCGGCAGTGGCTGCCCACTGTCCGGCCAAATATTCGAAACATTGGACGAGACGACGATCTTGCTGGAATCCACCCCCACAGGCGCATGCGCTTGCACAAAAGTCGCGATGTCCGTAGCGGTCGCCGGTCCATTGTTCATCCAGCCTTTGCCGTCGCAGCTCCCGTCGTTATTGCACGTCGCTCCGTTCACCGCCGCCCACCGCGTCGCCTGCTTGGCCGATGTCGATAGCAAATGGTAGGTGTAAAGAGCGCGGCCGAAATCCACAATCCCAAAGACCAACGCCATGAAAAACATGAAAACCAGCGCGTATTCCACCAGGCTGTTGCCCTTCTGCCCATGCAGCCGGCGCTGATTCCCATTTCCGCGCCGCAACCCAGCGTCAGGTTGGATCGATGGCCGTTTTTGCCGGGAATTCATGGCGCTCCCGCTAGTACAACGCAACGTTCATCGTCGAGGTTGCCGAAACCGTTATCGAACTGGGAATCCACGGGTAATTGAACAACGCCTTGTAGGTTCCCGAAGCCGTCACGCTCACTGTCTCCACCCAGTCTTGCCCTGTCGCGCAGATGCCTGCCGTCGGCGACGCCGAAGTTGAGCAAGCCGATGGAGTCATGACGCCCTGCGATTCGCATCCGCACGCGTAGATCGGTGCGCTCACCGTAAGAGTGCTAGGGTTCTGGCCATTGTTCTGGTAGTCGCTTTTTGCCGCCGCCGTAATGCCGGGGGGATAGTACGCGTAAGCAAGGCCCTGCGCCGCATAGAGCGCTCCCGCGTGGGCCGCGTTGCCCACGAGAACGCTGATGTACGCATACCGGCCAATTTCAATGACACCCAGCAAGAGACCTGCCAGTAAAGGCGTCAGCAGAGCTACTTCAATCAGGCTCTGCCCACGTTCCCAATACAGCCCCTTTCGCCGGGGCTTGTATCCACCGGGTCCCGCCTGCTTGCTGAAGAATACCCTTCTCCCAATTCTCATCATGGCTACTCCACCAAAACCGCCGTCTTGAATATGCCTTGTCCGCCTGGCATTCCCCCCGCACCAAGAAAGGTGACGTCCGGGTTCCCGCTCAACGCCAGGGAGTAGGACACCACCACGGCGACGCTGTAACTGTCGCTTGCGCTGCCGTTCGCGTTTCCATAGTAGGTAATCTGGTCGCTCGGGAAATACAGCGCCCCACCATACACGCTGCCGCTCGTCCCGCCGATGCCGGGGCCCTGGTCGCCCGTCAGCATTGTATTCTGGCTCAGGTTCACGTCGTTCGGTGTGGATGACGTGCACGTGGTCAGCCCGGCGCTGGTCGGGCAGGGAGCTTCAAACATCAACATTCCCTTATACGTCCCGGAGCTCGGCGCGGTAAGGTTCACGTACGGCGTTCCCGCAATGTTGACGGTTGAATTGTTGAGAAAATAGAAGCTGACCCCGGTGCCTTCCAGCGTGGCGTTGCCAGTTTGGTTGAGGCAAGCCCCGCCGCCCGGCGTGCACTTGCCCGCGCCATCTACGATGTACATCCCGGGTTCGAAGACAACGGTGGGATTGGAGCCGGCGCCTTGAATCGAAATTTCGCTATAGGTTTGGTATAGCAAGCTGCCATAGCTCTCCGCTGGCGTGATGGTATATGTGTTCGAGCTGGCATCGTAGCTGCAACCTACCTGTCCGCCGCAGCCCGAGGTGCCGCTGATCGACAGTACAGGGTCGGTAACCGTGCAAGCCAGACTGAGAAGGTCGGTCGATGAACAGATCGTGCACGAACCCGAGCCGTAAGCGGCGCACGGCGATTCCAGAGACGCGAATGGATCAGGTGTCACTCCATCGCTGATCGTCGGGCATGCGCCGGGCGTCGCCTGGCACGTCACCGTGCCGCCAGGACCGCTTGCGTTCCAGCCGGAGGCATTGAACGTCGCCGCGGCCACATTGAGAGCGTTACCTTTCGTATTGAAGTTTCCGTTGTCCTGGATTCCGCAAGTCGGGGCGTTCAGCGTGGCGCTGCCGTTGATGTTAACGCCTTCGATGCTGGCGCTCGGAGGACCCAGCGTAATCAGACACGCCTGATTCTCCTCTGTGCCTCCGGTGTCAGTCGCTACCGCGCGCGCCGTCACCGTCTCGCTCTCTACCCCAAAAATCTTCATGAAGAATGTCGGTTGGCCCACCGATACGTATGCTTCCACATAGTTCCCATTGCTCGGGTGCGGAAGATCGTGGGCGCTTGAGGGACTGCATACCGTGACGATCACATCGCCCGAAACTACGCTGGATGGCGCCGGGCTCACGGTGGATGTCGTCGTGCAAGTCGGCGAAGTTGTAGAGAGCGCCGCGGACGGGAATCCGCTCTGCTGCGCCGCGGTCAGAGCCGCGGTGTCGACACCGCCGCTGCCCGCTCCGTCCGTAGCCAACTGCGCGGCCCCGGCAACCGCTGCCGCGTCCGCCGCGCTCTGCGCCAGGCGTTTCTCGTAGCGCATCACGCCCATGTCAATCGCCAGCCCCGCCACCGCCAGCAGCGTCACCAGCGCTATGGCTGTAAACGCCAGCGCCTGGCCAGTTTCGCTTCCCCGTTTCATCGCCGCCTCCTTACAATCCCTGTTTGCGCGTTCTCCCCGCTTCCGCACATGGGTGTTCGCCGACACCCAACCCCCGGCAACAGCGCGAGCGGTCCGGAACATTTCTCGAGCGGGCTCAGAGCGGGAGTTTGGATGGCGACTCTCGAATTGCGTTGGCTTTCAAGCGCCCTTGCCGCTCGTTGCCGCTCCCACAGGGAAGCGGATACCCTCAGAATTCATCGCACGGCGAGGGCTGTTTCCCGCTCACTTGAAAAGCGAAACGCCTTCCCCAGTTACCACCGCCTAATTGAACCCCGACGGAGCTGTCCCCTTCAGTAACGTGGCGAGTTTAGCAGCGGCTCGAACGGCGAAGCAATACCTCAATGTCCAGAATCTTCTATTGGCACGCTACGCAATACAATTTCGATTAAGTAACGGAACCTAAGGAACCACCGCCGTAAGCTCTTACATTTCAATGGTCTTGCAGAAGATCGCCCATTTACTTTATTCATTGGTTAATACCACACTCGTATTCTCCGCCTCCCGTTTCTTTGTTAAAAATTTCGCCAAAAGCAAGGTTCTTCGACCCTGGCGTCTCGCGCTACGATGGGTTTCATCGCATGGACCCGTTTCGCATCGCTCTTGCTTGAGCCCCGGCCCGGACCGCAGCGCCCGTTTACCGTGTGCCGTCCCGCAGGAATCGCCGCCAGCGCTCTCGGTATTCCGCTTCGTACTTCGCTACCGCGGCCTTGAAATTGAGGCGTTCCGTTCCCGGCTTTTTCGCCCACGCGATTTCCACCGAGCGCGTCGTGGCGGGCAAATCCACTTCGCCGCCATGAATCGCGACCGTTTGCCCATCCGCCGTCACGCCCGTCGTCCGCATGAACCACGGCAAATGCAACACGAGCCGCCTGGGCGCGTGGAAGAATTGGGTTTCCAGGTCGAGCCGCGCCCGCGTGGGCGAAACGAAATGCAAAGTGAAATTCACCTCGCCGAAATCGGTGGGAGCGCGCCTCACCACGATGCTCTTTCCCGGCCGCACCCACTCCGGCGAAATCGCCGAAAGCAGGTGCAGCTCGTCGCCCTGTTCCCGCAGCATCATGTTCCGCACCAGCGAGCGGAATCGTGCCGCAAACCACCCGTGCGGCGCCAGATCCGTGCCGAAGTCGCGCGTTCCCCACGGCCTGACGTTCGTTTCGAATCCCGCCTGCGTCGAGCTGGTATGCACGAGCGTCGCGTAAAATTCCTCGATCGCCGTTTTCTGCTCGCCGCGAACCAGTTCGGTTTCCGTATTGATCATGCTCAGGTAGTCGTGCAGGTATTGGCGGTCCAAGTAGGTCATGATGCCTTCGCGGTATTTCCCGCGCGTCACGCGCAGCGTCGCCGTCACCCGCGGATCGAACGGCGGAAGGATCGGATCGGGATAAACGGTATGCAGATTGCCCCAATCCTGCCCGCCCGTCCCGTCGAGCCCCGGCGGAATGTACCCTCCCGTCTTCGCCGTAATCCGCGCGAGTTGCCGCAGCACCGCCGCTTTCAAGCTCCGGTAATCCCGCTCGAATTCCTGCTGGTCGCTCGTCTGGCCAAGCGCCTTCGCCAGCGCGATCGCTCCTTTCAGGCCGTCGAGCGCCCAGAAATCGTGGCCGGTCACGTGCCCGGTGATGAGTTCGTTGTCGCCCGGCGTGGTGACCGGAACAAGTCCCAGCGGGTCCTTCGCCCGCGCCTGCTCCAGCCAGTGAACCGCTTTGACCACCGAGGGAAACACGCTTTCCGCGAACGCGCGATCGCGCGTCAATTCGTAATGCTGGCTATAGACCCACAGCGTTTGTCCCCAGCCGTCGTACTGCCCCGGCTGCGAAACGAAATTTCCATCCGGCTGTTGCCAGGAAGCGAAAAATTTCAGCGCGTCCGCGGCGATATGGTGGTAACCCGAAAGATCGTACATGCGCACGATGTGCGAACCGTCGCGCAGCCAGAATGCGTGATACTGCAACAGGTTCACCGTTTGCACCCAGTTGCCGTCCACGTGTCCGAGCGACATTAGGTCGTAAAACAGGCTCGCGCGAAACGTGTCGTCCACTTTCTCTTCCGGAACCGAAATCTCGATCCCGCGCCTCAAAACGCCGTTCCAGAAATCCGTCGTCCGCGCGAGATAGTCCCCGAATTTCGCCGAGCGCAATTGCTCGAGCGCGGGATCGCCCTGCGCCATCGGCAAAACCGGCAGTTTGAAATCGAGCGTAGCGTTCGCGCCGGGATCGAGCGGCAACTTGTACAGAACGAACCCGGCCGGAGTGGTGGGAAGAATACGCAGACGGCGCGGATGCAGGTTGGAGGAAAGATGATCCGCCTGTTTCGGCGTCATCCGTTCCTCCGGCGCCGGCGCCGTCGGAAACAGGTACATCACTTTGCCGTCGCGCACGAACGCGTCGCCGTCGAATCCGTACACCCAGTCGCCGCTGAACTTGACGCCCGGCTGGCTGTAATGGCCCGGCACTTTCGGATACCACGGCCGGGAAAAGCAGTTGTCGGGAGCGCCGGACGTCGTATTCACCGCGCCTTCGTAGCGCATCGCCGCGCCAAACCACGCCGTTTCGCGGCTCGCGGCCCGATTCACGATTTCCACGCGAACGAAATCCACCAGCGGTCCGTCCGGCTTGCCATCGAGCGTCGCGGCAAACATCGTGAAGCGATACGCGATTCTGCCGCGCTTGTATTCGTACTGAATCACCGGCAAATAGCCGTCGAGCAGCGTTTTCACGCGCTTCTGAATCGGCCGCGCGGGGTTCCCCGCAAAAAACATCAGCTCGCCGAATCCCGTGTACAGGTAGCCCGACGGCGTCATTTCGGTTCCTTCCGGCGCGCCCATCACGCCCAGTTCGTCCGTCGGCCGGCTGTAATACGAAAAAGGTTCGCCGGCGCGATCCATCGCCGGATTCACCATCTGCGCCGAAGCCACGCCCGCCAGCGCCAAAACCATCCCCGCCAGGACAGCACCATGCACCATCCACCCGCCACGAGTTGCGCACCAAGTTTTCTTCGTCATTCGCGCCTTCCGCAATGCCGTCGCCCTCCACTCGAATCGCATTTCTCACACTTTCAGCACAGCTCGGTCCCGCCGCAACATACGTCAACCGCATCGTTTTGCGCAACGCCTTCCGCAGCCTGCCTGAAAGAACTCGAGACCACACTCGCCCCAGGCACCCAGTAGAACCCCGTTGCGTCGCGCCACATCTTGGCGTACTGTCTCAGCGAAATCCGGCCGACGACATTCAAATCTCCTACGGGAGGCACGACCATGGGGCGTTTCCCACAAGAGAAGGCAACTCGCGGCAGCCAACGCTGGATTCAGTATTTTGTGAACGAAGATCCAGGAACTCTCAACCAGGCAATCGGCCTAGGCCCTATCGACTGGCGCTCTCCCCTAAAAGAAGACAAATACGCGGAGTATCGCGACTCCGAGTTCCTCGCCCGACTCGGCGTCAAGCCCACGAAGCTCCCGCTCAAGTCCTTCTGGCCGGACCGCGGACCCCAGTGGGACGCCCTCGGCCGCGCGCACTCCGGCGAGGTCGTCCTGGTCGAGGCTAAGGCCCACATTGGCGAGATATTCTCGAGCTGCGACGCCTCGCCAAAACCGCTCCAGCTCATCCAAAAATCGCTCAACGAAACAGCAAAGGCCCTCGGCGCACGGAAAGGGGCTGTGGATTGGTCTCAGATCTTCTACCAATACGCGAACCGCCTCGCCCATGCCCGCTTCCTCAGCGCGCTGAATGCCATTCCGACCTGTCTCGTCTTCCTCTATTTCATCGGCGACCCCGACATGAAAGGCCCCGAAACCAAGCGCGAATGGCAAGCCGCGTCAGCCGTGCTCCACGGGGTCCTGGGTCTGCGCGGCCCACTGCCGGACTACGTTAAAGACGTCTTCCTCGAAGTCCCGAATGCAACGCCGGCGCCGCGCTAGCAATACCGTCTCACAAATATTCCGGCTCTCAACCGCCCCTTCTCTTCGCGGCACGGAACATTTCGCCCCGTATCCCCTCCCTGTTAAGATGAACGGCCCAAGGGTGAACCCATGTCTCGCATATCTCCATTTTTGGCCGCAGCCTTTCTGCTCTCCTTCGCCACTCCCGGATGCGCGAAGTGGCAAAGCATCGGCCCGGTAAAGGTTTCCAAAGTCGACGCTAATCAAGTGACGTTCACCGGTCCTCGCTCCGCTGTAACGGTGACGGCGCTCGCGCCCGGCGTGATTCGCGTCAGGATGACCGCGCGCCCGCGACCGAAAACCGATTACTCCTGGGCCGTCGTCAAGCGGCAATGGAAACATTTCCCGGTAACAATTACCGGCACGCCGAAGCAGGAAGACATCCGCACGCCGGAATTGGACGTTCGCGCCAGCCTCCATCCCTTTCGTCTGGCCTTCTACACGCGCGATGGCTGGCTCATCTCGCAGGACGATCCCGATCTCGGCATGGCGCGCGATGGCTCGGGCGTCCGCGTCTGGAAAACGATGCCGTCGAACGAACAGTATTTCGGCCTCGGCGAAAAAGGCGGTCGGCTCGATAAACGCGGCCACTCCTACGTGATGTGGAATACCGACGCCGCCGGCTGGGGCGCCACCACCGATCCGCTCTACGAGGATGTGCCCTTTTTTCTCGCGCTTCGTTCCGGCAAGGCCTACGGCATTTTCTTCGACAACACCTATCGCTCCAGCTTCGATTTCGGCGCCACATTCCCGAACCGCTATTCCTTTGGCGCGGCTGGCGGCAATCTGAATTACTACTTTTTCTACGGTCCCGCGCCGAAAACGGTGATCGAGGAGTTCACCGCGCTCGTCGGCCGCACGCCGCTGCCGCCGCGCTGGTCGCTCGGCTACCAGCAGAGTCGCTACAGTTATTACCCCGCAAAAATGGTGCGGTTCATCGCCAATAATTTCCGCCTCCGCGACATTCCCTGCGACGTCATCTATCTCGATATTCATTACATGAACGGCTACCGCGTCTTCACGTGGAATCATCATCGCTTCCCGCATCCGCGCGCGATGATTGCCGCGCTCCGGAAGCAAGGTTTTCGCGTGGTCACGATTCTCGATCCCGGAATCAAACTGGATCCGAATTACTGGGTCTATCAACAAGGGATCGCAGGCCACGATTTCGTCACTCTGCCGGACGGCAAAGTCTACGTAGGCGACGTCTGGCCGGGCGCGAGCGTCTTTCCCGATTTCACTTCGCCGCGCGTGCGCGACTGGTGGGGCACGCTCTATCGCGGCCTCGTTTCCGACGGTGTTTCCGGCTTCTGGAACGATATGAACGAGCCTTCCATCTTCAACTCCGCATCGCGCACCATGCCGCTCGACGCCGTCTTCTACGATCACGGCCTCGAAAGCCCGCAGGCGAAAATCCACAACGTTTTCGGCATGCAGATGTCCCGTGGCACGCGCGACGGCGTTCTCCGCTTGCGCCCGAACCGCCGTCCTTTCGTTCTCACTCGCGCCACCTACGCCGGCGGTCAGCGCTACGCCGCCGTCTGGACGGGAGACAATTCGGCCACCTGGCAGCATCTTCGCATCAGCATCCGGGAAATCCTGAATATGGGGCTTTCCGGCCTGGCGTTTGCCGGCGCCGATATCGGTGGCTTTGCGAAAAGTCCCACGCCGGACCTCTACACGCGCTGGTTGGAAGCGGGCATCTTTTATCCTCTTTGCCGCACGCACACGAATTTCGGCACGGCGGAACAGGACCCGTGGTCCTACGGCATCCGGCGCGAAAACATCAATCGCCGTTCGATAGATTTGCGCTACCGCTTGCTTCCCTATCTCTACAACGCCTTCTACCAGTCCAGCCAAACCGGTCTTCCCATCATGCGCGCGCTCCTGCTCGATTATCCGGATGATCCCGAAGCAGTCGCCCAGCAGGACGAATTTCTGTTTGGCAGCGATTTCCTGGTCGCGCCCGTCGTCAGGGACGGCGCGCGCGCCTGGCGCGTCTATCTGCCCGAGGGCAAATGGTTCAATTTCTGGAACGACCGTTTCTATGACGGCAAGCAAACGGTCAGGGTAAATGCACCACTCGGGCGGATTCCGCTTTTCGTCCGCGGCGGCGCGATCGTTCCCACCCAGCAAGTCGTTCAATACACCGGCCAGGCGCCGATCGATCCGCTCACGTTCCTCATCTATCCCGATGGAAATTCATCATCGGAATACTACGAAGACGACGGCAGCACGCTCGATTATCAGCACGGCGATTATTTCCTGCGCAGAATCAGCGTGGAGCAAACGCCCTCGCGCGTATCGGTCCAAATTTCCGCGCGTCAAGGTTCCTACCAGCCTCCGGCCCGCTCCCTCGTTTTGAAAATCTTCAATCAGCGCCATTCGCCCAAGCGCGTGCTGCTCGATGGATCGCCGGTAGCCAGGGAAACGTCGCTCGCTTCGCTCAAGAAAGCGGCCACCGGCTGGTTCTACGATTCAGAAAAGAACGCCGTCTGGCTCCGTTTCCCAGACCATGCCACAGCCATAACCGCGCAATTCGAAAAGTAGCCGCCGTCCGGATTTGTCCCACGACTGAAGGCGCAGGTCAATAAGCTGGCCGCCGTCGGGAGGTCGTTATTCGTTACTGAAGACGGCCCCGTGCGGAATCGCACTCCCCTTCCAACCATCGGGCCAGCTGCGCGTGAAATTGATGGATTGCGGATCGAGAGTCAGTTTTCCCGTCTGCCGATCGATCGTCGCAAAAAGGGCGCGCGTATCCATCGCGCCAAAACCGGTGATGACAATCCGGTCGCCTCCGGGCTCGACAGCGAGCCAGTGAGGGTAATCATTCGGCCCGAGAAGGATGCGGCTCACTTCGCGCGGGTGCTCGGGATCGCGCATGTCCAGGCTCACGATAGCGTGCCCGCTTTGCATCGTCTCCACCAGGTAATTGCCGACGACGACCGGGACCTCGCATACCCGGTAGCCGAAGTCGTAGACGTGCTCGAGAGTCGGGTGGTCGCTCGCGAGATTCCGGACCAGATAGAGACCGCAGCGGAATGTGGGAACCACGACCGTCTTCCCATCGGCGAGCACGCGAGGCTCCGACGAATTAGCGGCGTCGGGACCTTTCGGCAGGGTGACGGTCTTGATCAGCTTCAGATCGGAAAGCCGCCAGACTTGCGCCACGTGGCTGACCTGCGCTCCCATCATGTCGGCGCTGCCGGTCACCACACGATTCAGCTTCTCAACGACCGCCAAACTGTACGGGCGAATATTGGGATCGATCCGGCTGTCCGCCGCGGAGCTGGTCATCACCACGCGCCCCTGCGGGCCAAATTCCACCAGCCCGCCCGGCGCGTGATTGAAGCCCCCGGAATATTGGAACGTGGCAAGCGTATTGCCGTCGGAGAGGTATACGAACGAATGCGGCCATCCATAAGGACCGACGCTGCCAAATTGCCTCAGAAGCCGCGGGTGCAACGGATCGCGCAGGTTGAAAACATACGTGCGGTTTCCCAGCCAGTCGTTCGCATAGAGGATGTCATTCGGGGGCATCGCGTAGTTCGTGTGGTGCGCCATCATCGCGTTTCCCACGCGAAGCATCGCGACGAGTTTGCCGAAGGGATGCGCGTCGGGCGCAACGTTGAATGCCGCAATGAAGTCCTTGCCCAGCCCCAGGCTGCGGCGGAAGGCGCCGAACTTGCCCGATCGAATCGCCATCCAGGAGCCGTGGGGATGGCTGGCTTCCATCGCCCAGACGAAAAGGTAGCGGCTGTGAGACGGCGGCGAAGCCGCTCCCAGCAGGAGTGCCAGCGCACCGCCGATAAACCACCCCATGCAGGCAAGGCGCTTCATGAGTTCCCTCCCGTTCGCCCCCTCAAGAAACTTCTGACCTGGAATTTTCCATTTGGAATCAGACGGCGTCCCGCAGCATACATCTGCCCCACACCGCCTGCAATTGTCAGTCAGCCGTGCGCCGCTCAGTGTCGCCACACGAGACGAAGTTCACACAACGGAATCGGTCGCGACGGGCACACTTCCGCGCCCTGGATACAGGACGTGGCTGCCGCGCCCACGGTCCCTTTGGGCTTGCGGCTGGACCGCGCTTCGCTCGGACGCGCTTCCGAGGAAACTCAGTGCTATCGTGCTTGGTGACTCTATCTGGACGCGGCCGACGCTGAGCGGAGCTGTTTCGCCCGCCCGATGGGATTGGAGAGTGAGTCCATGGCGCAGGATAACCGTGCGAGGCGATGGATGGCGGTCGCCTTTTTAGCGGCAGGCGGCGCGTTCTTCGCTCTCTGGTTCTGGCTGTTTCCCCTTTGGTTGGGCTTTCGCGTCGACCTGGCGGGTGCAGCGCATTGGCGCTGGCTGGCGGCAATACCCTCCGTTCTGGGATTCTCGGTTGTGCTTCGCTGCGTCTGGGATTTTGCCTGGACAGGGCGAGGCACTCCGGCCCCGTTTGCTCCGCCGCAGCGACTGGTCGTTGTCGGCTTCTACCGCTACGTCCGCAACCCGATTTACGTTGGCGGCGCGGCAGGCTGGCTCGGCCTTTGGGTTGTGCTCGGGCACGCGAGCTGGACCGTCGCTGTTATAGCCGTAGCGGCGATGCTGGGCGTCTACCTGTTTGTCGTGTTCTACGAGGAGCCGACGCTGCGCAAGAAGTTCGGAGCGGACTACGAAGAGTATTGCCGCAACGTGCCCCGCTGGTGCCCGCGCGTCACGGGCTGGCAGAAGCCGCAATGATATACCCATTCGCGGGGAACCAGCTTCGCCGATGAAGGGAGTCCGCGGGTCAGTCGCGTGGCCTCCGCCTCGGTTCACTCATCCATCACCTGATCAAAGGCCACGCGAAGTTCGCCCGCCAAACCCTCCCCCCGGCGAGCTAGCTGTATTCGTCAGGCATCATCCCTTGCAGGTATAGCCTAGCCAGCAAGTTCGCGAACTCGTTCGGCGAGTGTCTTGCTCGGGAAGCTGGGGGGCATGGGGCAACAGCGGGACCACACCCTAGGTGAGCCAGTTTCCCCTTGCACCGGCTCAGGGGAGAGCCTCGCAAGCCCTCGGGCCTAACGTGGGAACCTCTTAGTGCATAGCCCCGACGAGCCAGAACGGGGTCACGCATGCCGACCGCTCGTCTGACGAGGAAGAAATCGAACGAGGCCCGCGCCGGCAACCACAGGCGCGACGACGCGCAACGGCACGCCGCACAGGGATGGCGGCCCGCCATGCGTCGCCTCCCGCGAACGCCTTTGCACCACCTGTGAAGTATGTTACGGTTCTTGGGCGCTTTGACCCGGCGGGCTCACCTATACTCACATTTGCCGCAGACTAGAAAACCCAATGAAGATGCGGACCAAGACACGGGCAATCGACAAGGTATACAAGAGGCGCGACCGGTACGAGGTCCCCGACTGGCAACGCCAAGAGGTATGGAGTCGCCCGAAGAAGCAGAACCTGATCGATTCCATCCTGAGGGGCTGGAAACTCCCAAAATTCTATTTCCTAAGGGCCTCAGCCGACCCGGAATCTTACGAAGTCGTGGATGGCCAGCAGCGCCTGGTCACGATCTGGGAGTTTTTTGAAGACGAGCTCCCCCTCGCTGACGAAACGGCAAAGGATTTCGGGGGAACACTTTACAGCAAATTGCCGGACAGCGTTGTGGATGCCTTCGACGACTATGAGATCGAGTTTGACGAGATAGAGGACGCAACAGAGGAAGAAGTGAAGGAGTTCTTCCAGCGGCTCCAAGAGGGTCTCCCGCTGACCAGCGCTGAGAAGCTGAACTCCGTCCATAGCAACCTAAGAGACTACCTTGTCAAATTGACGAAGCACTCGTTCTTCAAAAAGGCCAGTGCATCGGACAGGCGCTACGGCCACTTCGATATATTGGCGAAGGTCGCTGCAATCGAGATCGACGGGATCGGCGTTGGGCTGCGGTACGACGATTTGCGCGCCGTTCTGGAGAGCCAGTCGCAATTTTCGCCAGCCTCGAATGTGGCTAAGCGAATGAGGGCGGCTCTTGATTTTGTGGATTTTGGCTTCGATGAGTCGACCGGCCGGCTACTGCGCAACCGGACGGTAGTTCAGTCCCTCCTGACCTTTGTCTGCAGGCTCATGCAGGCAAATAAAACTAGTGGCACTGAACAACAGGTGTGCAAATTCTTCGTAGCCTTTCTGGAGGAGCTCAACAGGCAGGTCGAGCTGGGCCAAGGAGCCACAGATCCGGAATATCTTGAGTTCCAACGGACCGTTAACGCCAACATAAAGGACGGCGCACGAATCCGCCAAAGGACGCTCCTAAGAAAATTCCTTTCCTCCGACCCAGGATGCGCCGGGATGCTCGACCCCACGGCAATTGCTGAAAGCGGAGTGAGAGCATCAGTGGCATCCGACGCAAAGGAGCTTGTAGCCTTGGTCGGCAGAATCAACGAGGCGTACTCCGCGCAGCACGGCGAGGACCTGTTTAAGGCCACAAACAAGACCGCGCAGGCGCAGTCCAGCATCGGGAGAGTTGTCGAGAATTTCGAGCAGTACAGGACCTTTATAGGAGAACTGTACTTCCTGTTCTGGGAGAGCACGGGGACGCGGCTAGACGGGAGGGTCCCCAGCTCGTTCGTTGACGTGAACCTCCTTCGTACGGGGCTCGAGCATGACGTGGACCATGGGAAGGCGCAGAAAATAAAAGCCAAAAGAAAGAAAATTGGAGAGATTTTCCAAAAGTACGCGGGATCGCCCTCGCCCGCTGGCCTAGCTCCCGAACGATTTGTCATCGTGCAGGCCAATATTCTGGCCGCACTCAAGCACGACCTGCGCCAGTTGAGGCCCTGACCACCCGCGAGACCCCGGCCCCGCGACGGGGATGGCCTTGGGCGGGGACTTTGGCTAGGCCTGCGATGTGCGGGGTCGAGCGTGGCCATTACGACGGCGGACAGCACGCGCCCATCCAGCCGCAGGCGAGCCACGCGTTCGCACCCGAGGCTCGACTTCCCCTGAGACGCGCCCGGCCCGGCACGCGGACGATCGGCCAACCGACCGGGTCTGCACACCAGCCAGGGATCCCCGTTGCGGCGCCCAGGGCAAGCGAACCAAGAGCCCCCGCCAGCGAGCAAACTTTCACGGCCCACGCGCAAGCGGACGACCTGGCCGCGCGCGAACTATCGGCCCCACCACGTAGACCCTCCCGTTGCACGCAAACCCGTTTCCTCCGAAACTGGCTTGGGAGAACGAAAATGTCGCCAAGACCAACCGTTACGCGTTCGGCGCTCAAACGCCATCGCCTGCAATGCCAGATCTGCCGCCGCGCCGATTGCGCCGAAATCGAGCAGGAATATCTCGATTGGACGAGCCCGCGCCAAATCGCCGCGGCATTCAAGCTCGGCAGTTATCGCGCTCTCTACCGTCACATACATGCACTGGGCCTCTTCGAAGCTCGCACCGTCCGCATGCGTCTCTCGCTCGATCGCATCGCCGAGCGCGTCAGCGAAATCCCTCCCGCTCCCACCGTCGTCCTGGGCGCCATCCGCCTCGCTCTCCAGGTCGACGAAAAGCGGGCGGAAGCCGAAGCGAAAGCAGCCGCCGCAATCGCCCCACCCCGAAATCGCGATCTCCAAGTAGCGTTGGACGGTTTCCCGCGCACCAACGCCGCAACTCCCAACCCGCCCGCGCCCGTCCCCGAAGTCCACGCAGAAGAGGCCCAAAAAGTGACACCCTGCAAAAATGATCCCGCTGAAACAAAACCAGATATCGCCGCCGATGCTCGACCACCTGTGACACCCTGCCGCGCCGTTTCCCAACCGCTCGCGCGCCCTCTTTTCGCCCGCCTCCCGCGACGCAAAGCCCGGCTTGCGCGCACAACAATCCTTGCATCCCACGACGCCATGTCGTAGAGAAATAGTGTCGTGTCCCGAAAGCAACCGGCATTTGTTTGCGGGGGTCGGAGCTTCAGCTCCGACATTCAACCCGCTGACAAGTCAGGGGTTTCAACCCCTGAAGCTGTCCGGGGCACTTTGCAGTTATTTCCGGGACGTGACAATAGTCGCACGCACAAGAGCCCGCACGAGCGGAGGCGCCCAGTGATGGAAGCTTCACCGAAGAAGCCGGAAAAAATCCTGGTGATTGACGTCGGCGGAACGCACGTGAAAGTGCTCGCCACCGGCCGGCGCGAGCCCCGCAAATTCGACTCGGGGCCGAAACTGACGGCGAGCGAAATGGTGAAGGGCGTGAAGAAAATCACGAGCGGCTGGAAATACGGCGCCGTCTCGATCGGTTATCCCGGCCCGGTGATTTCCGGAAAGCCGCTGCACGATCCGGCCAACCTGGGCAAGGGATGGGTGGGATTCAATTTTCAAAAAGCGTTCGGCTGCCCGGTGAAACTCGTGAACGACGCCGCGATGCAGGCGCTCGGCAGCTATCATGGCGGACGAATGCTGTTTCTGGGACTCGGGACCGGGCTCGGCTCGGCGATGATCGTCGAGGGCGTTCCGCAGCCCATGGAACTGGCGCACCTGCCGTATCGAAAGCGAAAAACCTACGAGGATTATCTGGGCCTGCGCGGACTCAAGCGCCTGGGAAAAAAGAAATGGCGGAAACGCGTCGAGGACGTGGTGAACCGGCTCTACGCCGCGCTCGAGCCCGATTACATCGTCCTCGGTGGCGGAAACGTGAAGGAATTGAAAACCCTGCCGCCGAAAACGGAACCGGGCGCGAATGAAAACGCCTTTCTCGGCGGCTTTCGCCTGTGGGATCCCGCAGCGAAGGGGTTGGTGTCGCGCGTTTCGGGCGCGGGCGGCGGCAAAGGCGGATCGCAGGCCGCTCCTCGCTAGCGTCGTGTCCCCAAAATAAGCGGCACTTGTTTGCGGGGGTCGGAGCTTCAGCTCCGACATCAAAAGCTGCGATATCAAGGGGCTTCAGCCCCTGAAGCTGCCCGGGGCATTTTGCAGTTGTTCCTCGGATATGCCGCCAGACGCAGGCTTCAGAAGAACCAGAACCGCTTCCGCCGCTTTTCGGCCATTGTGACCGCGCCCGAAGGTTCGGGCGTCCACGGCAGCGGCCGGCCCTCGAACGCCGCAAGTGGATTTTCGCGGCAAAGCGCCTGCGCCACTTGCTCGCCGCGCAATTCGGCCACGCGATCGAAAGCCGCGCGCAAACCGGGTGGACGGCTGGAGGTATTGTGCGCGTCGCTCGCCAGAATGTGGATGCGGTCGGTCGCGAGCCACTGCTCAGCAATCTGCTGCGCGTTGGGGCCGAACCGGCCGAGCAGCGCTCCGGCCGTCACCTGAATCGCGCAGCCCCGGCTCACCCATTTATCGAGCCAATCCGTATGCCGGCGCAGAATCCGGTTGCGCTCGGGATGCGTGATGATCGGCGTGATGCCCGCGAGTTGCATCGAGTGGAACGTATCGTCGATCGTGGGCGGAATCGCGAAATCGGCGAATTCCACCAGCAGATAGCCCTTCGAATTGATCGTGTAGATTTCCGGCCGGCGAACGATATCCTGCAAATTTTCGAAACTCAAATGAAAATCGCACGCCCGCCCGAGCGTCACCTTGTCCCCGATGATTCCACTCACTTCCGCGAGCCGCTCGCCGACCAGCATGGGATCGAGCGCGAAACGCGGGCTGGCGTGCGGCGTGGCGACGATGTGCGTCGTGCCGTCGGCCACCGCCATCGCCACCATTTCGAGCGTCATTTCGAGCGTTCCCGGCCCGTCGTCCAGGCCGGGCAGCAAATGAAAATGAATATCAACCATGGCCACTCGCGAGCATAACGCAGTGTGGCGACCGAGCTCAATTGCATGGGACGAACGCGTCACGTTACGGCAAAGGCGTTTGGCCGAAAATTTGCAAATACTAAGAAACGGCTGGCGAAAAACTCTTGCCCCATAATGGGACACAAGTTTCGCCGGCCAAAACAAGACACCCTGCAATTTACACCGGTAACCGCGCGGAAGCCCGCAGCGACCAAGCGGAAACCGAGTGGACGACAACACGACACCGGCGGCGGCGGAGCGGACACCCCGCCGCCGGGCTTTCCCCGCAGCGATTCTTGCGATCCGCGATTACCGGCGCGAATATCCACACTGAAACAGTTTGCTCCATCCAGGAGCCGCTCCGGAACAGCCCCTAAAACCACTCTCTTGGGCTCGGGCCGGGCTGGTGGTAGCATCGCGGCCATGCGCAGCCAAAGAATTCTTCTCGTTTCCCTGAGCGTCCTGCTCGTTTCGTCGCTGTTGCCCGCGGCGCAGAAGCCGCTTTTCACGCTCCATGAGGTTGGCAAAGGCATATGGGCGGCGATTTCGCCTGATCGCAGCAAAGCGGGAGCGAACGCGGGATTCGTCATCGGCGATAACGGCGTTGCCGTGATTGATTCGTTTCAGAATGTGGCCGCGGCAAAGGAACTCCTGGCGGCGATTCGCCGGCGCACCAATCTGCCGATCCGCTTTCTGGTGAACACGCATTATCACCTGGACCACATGACCGGGAACGGCGTTTTCGCCGACGCGGGCGCCGTGATTGTGGCCAATCGCAACGTGCGCGCCTGGGCGCGCACCGACAACCTGAAATTTTTTGGGCCGCATCCCACGGCGGCCGAGCGCGAATGGGTGAAGTCGCTGGTGCTGCCCAGCGTCACGTACCGCAGCGGCATCGCTCTCTATCTGGGCAAACGCGAACTGATCGTGCGGCACCTGCCAGGGCATACGGGCAGCGATTCCATCATCGCCGTGCCCGATGCGAACGTGGTCTTCACCGGCGATCTGCTGTGGGGCCATCATCTGCCGAACCTGATCGACGCCTCGACGGACAAATGGATCGAAACGCTGGATACGCTCGGGCGAGAC
Organism: Acidobacteriota bacterium; assembly: GCA_021812285.1. Taxonomy (GTDB): domain Bacteria; phylum Acidobacteriota; class Terriglobia; order Acidiferrales; family UBA7541; genus JAKASX01. The sequence continues at coordinate 33,081 of JAKAOH010000014.1, forward strand.
TATCCCACGGCGACCTTCGTTCCCGGCCACGGCCGCATATCGCACCGTGCAGGCCTCTTGGCGTTTCGCGGATATCTGGTGGCGCTGCGGCGGGACATTGCGCTCGGCTTGCAGCAGGGCAAATCGGGTGACGCGCTGGTGGACGCGGTGCGGCCGGAGCTCGAACGGGAATACGGAACCTGGGGATTTTTCGCTTATTTCGCGAAGCCGGACATTCTGTATACGGCCGAAGAACTAGAAGGGAAAAAGAAGCTGCCGGGCGGGCGAGTGAATTAGCGATTCGCGCCGAGCGGCAGGGCGGTGGATCATCGAGGGCAAGCAGGCGGTGAAGCCTGACACCTCCAACATAAGTTTGCTATGCTGGTGAATTCATCCGCTGCCGGAAACCGGATTACGCGGGCGGCAGCGGAGGCGTTGGCGGAAATTCCCAAAGATCCCGGGGCAGACCGAGTCAGCTGGAAGCTGAGCAGGCGGATACACCCAAGCGGGGCGAGTGCCGCGGTGTTCTTGCACTGAGCGCAGCCTCGGTCCGCAGTTCGTGAAAGGCCGATGCTCCCTTTTTATCTGCTCTTTTTGGTATCCATACTGGCGGGCTTCGTCGGGGCCATGAGCGGCATGGGAGGCGGAATCATCCTGATTCCAGCGCTCACGCTCATGGGCATAGACATCAAGCACGCCATTGCCGTTAGCATCCTTTCCGTCATCGCAACTTCGAGCGGCTCGGCTTCGGCTTACGTGCGCGACCACATCACCAACCTCAAGGTTGGCATGTTCCTCGAGATGTTCACTATCGTCGGCGCGCTGGCCGGGGCGGCTATCACGCTGGTTTCCTCGCAGCGGCCTCTATACATCGCCTTCGGCTCCGTGCTGTTGGGCTCGTGGTTGGCCTTGCTGCTGGCCGGGCACGAGACGTGGCACGCGGGCCGGCAGGACGCTTTTACGCGCTGGCTGGAACTTGAAGGCAGCTACCCCGACTATGCCGTGGGCTCGGAAATCCATTACAAGGCTCGCCGGGCGTATTTCGGCGCCCCGGCGATGTTCGGAGCAGGAATGATTGCAGGACTCCTGGGCATCGGCGCCGGGGCGGTGAAGGTGCTCATTCACGATTTGATTATGGGGTTGCCCCCGAAAGTTTCCACCACCACCAGCAACTTGATTATCGGCGTGACCGCCCTCGCGGGAACGAGCGTTTACCTGGCGGCCGGGCTCATTGATCCCGGCCTAGCGGCGCCAGTGATCCTGGGAGTGGTTTTGGGAGCCTTTTTGGGCACGCGGCTGCTGGTACGGCTGACGAACAAGGCCGTTCGGCGGTTTTTCCTTTTCGTTTTGCTTGTGCTGGCCACGGAAATGGTCTTCAGAGGGCTAAGGGGACTTTAGCGATGGACTCAGGGGAAACGACCGTGCCTTCGCCGAAGGAGCGGGCGGAACAGCAGCAGTGGGATATGGACCTGCTGGTGGGCTACATCCTGCTGGGCGGAGTCCTGCTCAGCATGGCGTTAGTGGCGGCGGGCTTGATCTGGCGGTGGGCGGCGACGGGGAATATCGGGTTCGACTACCGGCTGGCGGGTATGAATCTGTTCGAGTTGGCCGTGCACGACATACGCCTGTCGCTGGACGGCGCGTTTCGGCCGCGGCTGCTGATTACCTCCGGGATCATCGTGCTGATGCTGACGCCGTATTTTCGGGTAGCCGCGTCGGTAGTGTATTTCGCCGGCGTGCTGAAGAATTGGAAGTACACCGCGTTTACTGGCTTCGTTCTTATCGTTCTCACCTATAGTCTGTTTCTCCGGTAGGCAAACTCGGGCGGCGCGACGCGGGGGCTGGCGCGGCGGGCAGCGACATTCTTCTTGCGCGGATTGAGCCGGAGAGGCATTCCATGTAGGATGGAGCCGGCCGGAGCGGACCGATCGCTCGGCCGTCCACAGTTTCTCAATGTCGCTGATCGAAACACTGCTCATCTTGCTGATCCTCTCGCGAATTCTAGGAGAGATTGCGGAGCGGTACGGCCAGCCGGGCATGCTCGGAGAAGTTGCGGCGGGCGTGCTGGTGGGACCTTCGGTGTTGAATCTGGCGCACTACACGCCGGAGATCAAGGCGATCGCGGACCTGGGCGTTTTGCTCCTGGTGTTCTTGACCGGGATGGAGATGGACCTAGGCGCGCTGTGGAAGTCGGTGCGCGGACGGGGATCGTGGGTGAGCGCGGCGGGCTTCCTGACTCCGCTGTTGCTCGGAATCGCGACGGGACTTGTGTTCGGCCTGGACCGAACCCGCACGATCTTCATCGGGTTGTGCGTCGCCATCACTGCA
>JAKAOH010000168.1 GCA_021812285.1 Acidobacteriota bacterium
TTCCGATCTCGATGAAGGGACCGGAACTTCATCAGCGGATGCGCATTTCCGGCTACGTGCAGAACGGCTCGATCCGCAGGATGTCGAATCAGGTGGATTTCGTCCTCACGGAGCAGGGCAGAACCCTGCCGGTGTCGTACGTGGGCACCGATCCGCTTCCCGATACGTTCTATGAGAACAACGCGCAGGCGCTCGTTCAGGGTCGGCTTGGGCCCGACGGGCGTTTCGTCGCCAAACAGGTCGAGGCGAAATGCGCGTCCAAATACGTCGCTGCGCCGCCACAGGCGCAGGCAAGTTCGTACGCCGGAGGGGCAGCGCAGCAGCCGGCGGCGGCGACGGCTCACTGACCTAACACTGCGCGGATAGGCGGACGCTTGTGGATATTGTAGGTTCCTTCAGTCTGATCCTTGCCCTGGTGACGGCGGGCTACGCTTTCATTGCCGGCATCGTCGGCATCGTCACCAAAAATCCCCTGGCCATTCGAAGCGCGCGGCGCGCCGGTCTGGCGATGTTACCGTTGATGTCGCTCACGGTCGGCTCGCTGCTGTATGAATTTTTCACGAATAATTTTTCGATGGCCTACGTGGCCGAGCACAGCAGCGAACACCTTCCGCTCGTTTATAAATTCGCGGCGCTGTGGTCCGGCCAGGAAGGCTCGCTGCTTTTCTGGACCTGGCTTCTTTCGCTTTACGCGTTCCTCGTCATTTTCCTGAATCGCCGGAAACATCCCGAGCTGATGCCGTACGTCGGAATGATCATGGGCGGCGTGGAATTCTTCTTCCTGCTGCTGAACAATTTCGCGGCGAATCCGTTTTTCATTCTGGGCAGCGTCTCCTCGACCGGTGCGCTGCAGGTGGTTTCGCAGTCCAACGGGCGCGGTCTGAATCCGCTTTTGCAATACCCCTCGATGGTGATCCATCCGCCGATGCTGTACCTGGGATACACGGGGATGACGGTGCCGTTCGCCTTCGCGCTGGGCGCGCTGCTGGCGCGATATCCCGGCGAAAAGTGGATTCATCTGACGCGGCGCTGGGTGATGATCGCGTGGCTGTTCCTCACGTGCGGCATTCTGCTGGGCGCGCACTGGGCCTACGCCGTGCTCGGCTGGGGCGGCTATTGGGCGTGGGACCCGGTGGAAAACGCGAGCCTGATGCCGTGGCTGACCGGGACCGCATTTTTGCATTCGGTGATGATGCAGGAAAAGCGCGGCATGCTGCGCGTCTGGAACGTGTGGCTGGTTTTCGCGACGTTTCTGCTGTCGATTCTGGGGACGTTCCTCACCCGCAGCGGCATCGTCAGTTCGGTGCACGCGTTCGCGCAGTCGTCGATCGGGGGATGGTTCGTCGCGTTCCTGGTGATTCTGGTTCTCGTCTGCCTGTGGGCCTACGTGAAGAACCGAGACTACCTGAGAAGCGACAATCAGCTCGATTCGATCGTTTCCCGCGAGTCCAGCTTCCTGTTCAACAACCTGGTGCTGCTGGCGGCGGCGTTCGCGGTGCTGTGGGGCACGCTCTTTCCGGTGATTTCCGAATGGGTGGAGGGAAGCAAAATTTCCGTCGGACCTCCGTTCTTCAACCGGGTGAATTTTCCGATTGCGCTGTTCCTGCTCTTGCTGACGGGCGTCGGCCCGCTGCTGGCGTGGCGGCGAACGTCGCTCGACAGCCTGCGGCGGAATTTCGCCTGGCCGCTCGGGGGCGGATTGCTGGCGGGGGCGGCGGCATTCGCCGCGGGGTATCGGAAGTTTTACCCGCTCGGCGCGCTGATTCTGGGCGTGTTCGTGGTGCTCACCGTGGCGAGCGAATTTTTCCGCGGCGCGCGCGTGATCAGCCGGCATTCGAATATCAACCTGTTCCGCTCGGCCGGCCGGCTGACCATGCGTAACACGCGGCGTTACGGCGGCTACATCGTTCACCTGGGGATCGTATTCGTTTTCATCGGGATCGCGGGCGCGGCATTCAACCAGGAAAAGAAATTCGATCTGCCGCCGGGCTCGCAGGCTAAGATCGGACCTTACACGCTGTATTGCCAGAATTTCGACACCGTGAACGGGCCGAACTACACGGCCGAGCGCGCCACGCTCGAGGTGTTTCAGCACGGCAAGCCGACGATGATGCTGTTTCCCGAACGCCGATTTTTCCCCGACAGCGGCGTGACGGAAACCATGGTGGCCGTGCGCTCGAGCCTGCTGCGCGACCTTTACGTGGTCTATTCCGGCCCCAACCCGCAGACGAACAAGCCGGTAATCCACGCGTACGTGAATCCGCTGGTGAAGTGGATCTGGCTCGGGGGTCTGGTGGTGCTGCTCGGCACGCTGCTGGCGCTTTTGCCTTCGCAGTCGCCCGGGCCGAATCCACCCAGCGCGCCGGTGCGATCTTCTTCCGCGGCCGCGGCGGAAGCGCCGGTGGACGCCAGCGTGCTCGAAGGGACGCGGTGAGGTGCTGAAGATCCGGGCACGCACGGCGCTGGTTGCGGCGGGAGCGGTTGTGGCGTTTTGCCTGGCGGCGATGGCGCAAAAGCCGGCGGGACAGGCGGTTTCTCAGGGAAATATGAGCACCGCGGGATCCGGGCAGCAAGTTTCCTCGAGCGCGCCACGCGTCGCGGCCTCGAATCCCGAGGTTCAGAAACTCGGCTACCAATTGATGTGCATGTGCGGTTGCAACCAGATTCTGATCGAATGCAACCACCAGGGCAGCGATCGGTGCGTCATGCACGATCAGATGATGGCGGAACTCGAGCAGCGGGTCGCCTCCGGGGAAACGCCGAGCCTGATCCGGCAGGCGTTCGTGCAGGAGTACGGGCCGCAGGTGCTCGTTGTGCCGCCGGCTCGGGGTTTCGATCTGACCGCGTGGCTGATGCCGATTTTGGTGGGCCTGCTGGGACTGACGCTGGCGGTTCTGGTGGTGCAGCGCTGGCGCTCGCGCGGCCTGGAGCCGGCTCCCGCGGCGAAGGTGCGAGTGCGTCCCGAACACATCGCGCGCGCCCGCGCCGAATCGGAAAAGGAGGACTTCTGATGGGTGCTGCTGTGGCGATTGCGTGCGCCGCGGTGCTGCTGAGCGTGCTGGCGTTCGTATTTCTGGTGCGGCCGGCGGCGGAAGACATGGCTCCGCACCGCTCGCGGCTCGACCAACTGCTCGAACGGCGCGACACCATTTACGAAAACCTGCGCGACCTGCGATTCGAGCACCGCGCGGGAAAATTTTCCGAAGCCGATTACGAAGAGACCCGGGAAGCCCTCGAAGAGGAAGCCGCCCAGGTGCTCGCCGAGATCGAAATCCTCACCGGGACGGCGCCCTCCGTTACCACGCGACGGGCGCGCGCAAGCGAGACGAAATGAACCGTTGTTTGCGGCTTGGCCTTGTTTTTTTTGGAGCTTTCCTGTTTGCCGCCGCGCCCGCGATGGCCGGCACGGTGAAAGGCGTCGTGACGAACGGCACCACCGGCAAGATCGCCCCGGATACTCCGGTGATTCTGCTGAAACTCGAAAACGGCATGCAGCAGGTCGCCCAGACGAAAACGGACGCGCGGGGCCGTTTCCAGCTTTCCTATCCGGAGATCGGGCAGCAGCCGATGCTGCTGCGCGCCGTTTTCGACGGCGTGTTCTATCATTCGCCGATTCCGCCGGGCTCGGCCGACGCGAACATCAACATCAGCGTCTACGACCCGACGAGCGATCCCACCGCCTTCCAGGTGCTACACCACATCATCGCGCTCGAGCCGCGTGGCGCGAACTTGCTGGTGGGCGAGGAATACGACCTTCAGAACAAGACGAGTCCGCCCAAAACCTTCTATCGCGCGAAGGGCAATTTTTCGTTCGTGCTGCCGGCGGGCGCGAATCTGGGCCAGGTGGAAGCGTGGGATTCCTCCGGCATGCCGGTGGTACAGGGAACGATCGACAAGGGCGGCAACCGCTACGCCATCGATTTCCCGTTTTTGCCCGGCGACAACGGCGTGCGTTTCTCCTACGAAGTGACCTATCCGGGCAGCCAAACCACCTTGCAACTATCCTCGCTCTATTCGTCGGGAGCGGCGATGCTGCTCGTTCCGCCGGCGGTGACGGTCTCGGCCAATGGATTTTCCCAGGCCGGCAGCGAACATGGATGGACCGTTTACAGCCGGTCGAAAGTGGGGGCCGGGGTGCCGATGACGATTTCGGTTTCCGGCAGCGGGCCGCCGCCGGGGCAGAATGCGGATGCGAACGGTGGCGACAGTTCAGGCGGGCAGGGAGGCGCGCCGACGCCCGTGGCGCAGGCGCTGCCGCCGCGGCTCAACAGTTTGAAATGGATTCTGATCGCCGGGTTCGGTTCGCTGTTTTTGCTTGGCGCGGCGTTCCTGTGGTGGAAATCGCGGCAGCCGGGCATGGCGCTAGCCAGCGCGGCGATTGCCGGCGTGCCGGCCAGCGCACCTCCGGCTCCGGTGGCTCCCACGCAGCCGGGCGGCGAACAGCAATTGCGCCAGAGCGTGGACGATATCAAGGAAACGTTGTTCCGGCTGGAGCTGCGGCGACAGGCGGGAACGATTCCCGAGGAAGAGTATCAGGCGCAGCGGCAGCGGATGGAGAAAGCGCTGCGGGAATTGGTGAAAGGCTAGGCCGCCGGGCGCGCGCCGCGGAAGAGCGCGCGAAACGCGGCCGCGAGGCGAGCGCGAAGATAGCGCCGCCCGCGCCGGCCTTTGGCATGTTTTGTTGACTGTGGACCGAAACGCGCAACCCGCGCTCGGAGTCGCCTTCGAGCGCGTCGAAAAAAGATACGGAGGCCTTTTCGCTCTCCGACGCGTCTCGCTTCGGATCGAACCGGGCGAGTTCGTCGCTCTTTTCGGTCCCAACGGTTCGGGCAAAACCACGCTGCTGCGCATGGCGGCGCTGCTGGTGAGACCTTCGGCGGGACGCGTTTACCACCCCGGCGCGGAAAATCTTCCTGGCGACGCCGTTCGCCGCCAGATCGGCCTCGTCGGCCACAAAACACTCGCCTACGACGAACTTTCCGCACGGGAAAACCTGATCTTCTTCGCGCGGCTCTACGGCCTGGAAAATCCCGTCGAGCGGGCCGAGGACGCGCTCGCGGCGGTAGGCCTGGGAAAGCGCGCGGGCGATGCGGCTTCGACGTTTTCGCGCGGCATGAGGCAGCGGCTGGCGATCGCGCGCGCGCTGGTCACCGAGCCTCGCCTGCTTCTGTTCGACGAGCCGGCCACCGGGCTCGACCGGCAGGGCAGGGAATGGCTGTACGAAACGTTCCGGACGCTGCACCGCGCGGGCGCGACGATGGTGATCAGCACGCACGATGAAGAGCTTGCCGCGCTGGCCGGGCGTTCGGTATACCTGCAGGCCGGGCGCATGATCAGCGATTCGGCCGGTGAGCCCGCGCCGCTCGCTCCGGAGGCTCGCCCATGAGCCTGGTCCGCTCGGCCGCGACGGTGCTGGCCAAGGAACTTCGCGTGGAGCTGCGCACGCACGACCTAACGAACACCGTTTTCTTTTTCGTGTTGATGATCGCGGGCCTTTTCAGCTTCGCGTTTTCTCCGACGGCGTCGGAGAGCCGGCGAATCCTGCCCGGACTCATCTGGATGGCGTTTTTCTTCGCCGGGACGCTGATGCTGCAGCTTTGCTTCGTGCGCGAGCAGACGAACGACACGCTGGCGGCGCTGCGGCTGGCGCCGATCGATCCGTTCGCGATCCTGCTGGGGAAAATTCTGGCGAATTTCGCGTTTCTCGCGGCGACGGAAATCGTTTTCGTGCCAATTTTCAGCGTTTTTTACAACGTGAGCGTCGGCGACGTGATCGGGCAATTGCTGCTCGTGCTGTTTCTGGGGACGTTCGGGCTGGCGGTTGTCGGAACGGTGTTTTCGGCGATGTCGGCGCAGGCGCGCATGCGCGAGCTGTTGCTGCCGCTTCTGCTGCTGCCCGTTCTGGCGCCGGTGCTGATCGCCGGCGTCGAGGCGACCAGCGAACTGCTAGCGGCCGGGCATTCGGTGGGACGGGTGTGGCTTTCGATGTTGGCCGGGTTCGATCTGATTTTCACGACGGCCACGTGGCTTTTGAGCGGTTACCTGGTGGAGGAATAGGGCGGCCGCGGCAGCGGACGACCGAAAACCGGGATCGCGGAGGGCGGCAGCGCCTGGCGGGTGCCGCGCGGAATTGAACGCGCGCGAGGCCGCTTCGAGAGGAGGTGCGGGATGAAGCTCGGGAAAACGGCATGGAATCTGGCCTGGTGGGCGGTGGCGATTGCGCTGGCGGTTGCCGGCTACACAATCTTTTTCGTCGCGCCACGCGAACTGACGATGGGCAGCATCCAGCGGATTTTCTATTTCCATGCTTCTACCGGCATTTCCGCGTACCTTTGTTTCTTCCTTTCGTTTCTGGCTTCGATCGGCTATCTGGCCAGCCGGCAACCGCGCTGGGACTGGATGGCCGTTTCGACGGCGGAAGTGGGGCTGGCGTTCGACACTGTGGTTTTGATCACCGGACCCATCTGGGCGAAGCCGGTGTGGGGCACGTGGTGGGTGTGGGACGCGCGGCTCACCCTGGCGTTCATCGTCGAGCTGCTCTACATCGCCTATCTGCTGCTGCGCCGGCTTTCGACGGAGATAGATCGCCGCGCGTTGATTTCCGCCGTTTTCGGGATTTTCGCGTTTCTCGATGTGCCGCTGGCGTATTTCTCGGTGCGGTGGTGGCGGACGGAGCATCCCGGCCCGGTGATCGCGGGCGGCCCGAATAACGGCCTGGATCCGCGGATGTGGCACGTTTTCGCGTTTACGTGGCTGGCGCTGCTCGCCTTGATGATCCTGATGATTCGCGATCGTTACCGCCTGGAGGCGATGCGGCAGAAGGTCAACGACTGGAAAGCCGAGGAGGAACTGGGCCTGGACGTCGCGGAGGGTAAAGAGGTGACCCAATGAGGAATTTTTGGAGTATCCTAGGTGCATATCTGGCTGCGTGGGCGATTTTCTTCGTTTATTCGGCTACCGTGGGCCGGCGCCTGACTCGGCTGGAAGAGGAATTCCGCCGGTTGAAGGATCGCGCGGGCCGACAGGGGTGAGGCTGGCCGCGGGCGCGACGTCTCCAAAGAGGCGAAGCGGAGCCGTCTGAAGCCTAGGCTTCGAGCCGGCGGGCAGTCCCAAGATGGGGGAGCCGGCTGCCGCTGAAGCGGACGGCGGTTTTGGAAGCCTGGAGCGACGGGAATCCATGGGTTCGCGAAAGAAAGTCGGGGTGGTTCTGTTTCAACTGGGTGGTCCGGACCGGCTGGATGCCGTGCAGCCGTTTCTCTTCAACCTGTTCACCGACCCGGACATCATCAATTTTCCGATGGCGTGGCTGGCGCGCAAACCGCTCGCCTGGCTGATTTCCACGCTCCGCGCCAAGCACGTGCGCGAGCATTACGCGGCCATTGGCGGTGGTTCGCCCATCCGCGAACTGACCGAGGGACAGTCGCTCGCGCTCGCCGACGCACTCGAGCCTTGGGTCGAGCCGCAGGTAGTGATTGCGATGCGCTACTGGCGACCCTCGACGATCGAGGCGATTCGCCGGCTGGAGCGGGCTAACGTGGATGAACTGGTGCTGTTGCCGCTTTACCCGCAGTATTCGCGCGCAACGACGGGATCGAGCCTGCGCGAATGGAATCGCCGCTGGCGCCCTGAATGTTCGCTGCCGACGCATCTGGTGGACCGCTTCTACGACCATCCACTCTATCTGAGCGCGCTCGTCGAGCGGATCGAACAGGGCCTCGGGGAATTCCGGCGCCCCGCGGACGTTCACCTGGTTTTCAGCGCACACGGTTTGCCGGTGAGCCTGATCGAATCGGGCGACCCGTACCAGAAGGAGATCGAGGAAACGGTGCGGCTGCTGCTGAAGCAGGGAGCGTGGGCGAACCCTTCGACGCTCTGCTACCAGAGCCGGCTGGGACCGCAGAAATGGCTGGAACCGTCGCTCGTGCAGACGGTGGAGCGGCTGGCCGGGGAAGGCGTCCGGCAGATGCTCGTGGTGCCGATCTCGTTTGTGACCGAACATATCGAGACGCTGTATGAAATCGGCCTCGAAGCGCGCGCCATCGA
>JAKAOH010000169.1 GCA_021812285.1 Acidobacteriota bacterium
GGTTGGTGGGCTCCATCGCCCCTCCTCTCGGGCCTTCTTCAGGCCCCTTGTTTTACCAACCAGACCCTCTCCTCCTCAAATGTGCGAAAAATAGCGTACGTTATCAATCTACACCGAAATTACGGGAAGGGAACTGCCCGCAGCCGCGCGGCTCGGGCTGCGGAAAAGGAGTCGCCGAGAGCGCACTCGGGCGCATCGACGCCGCCAGCAGCCGTGCGGTCAGCGCTTGATCATGTGGATTTCGGTGCCACCACGGTCGAAATGCACTTCATCCATCAGCTGGTTGATCATGTAAATGCCGCGACCGTGAGTCGAAAACACGTTTTCGCCGTGCAGTGGGCTGGGAATTTTGTCGGGATCGAACCCTTCGCCGGGATCGCGCACGATGATGAGCACGCCGCTCGATGCGTCGCAGGCGACCCAGCATTCCACTTTCTTTTCCGGATTGTCTTTCGCCCCGTGAATCACAGCATTGGCCAGCGCCTCGCGCAGCGCCGTTTCCACTTCGATTTCCTTGCCCTGGACGCACCCGGTCTGGCGCATGGTTTCCATCAGCGCCTCCACTGCGGGCGAAATCGCGTCCTTGTGCCCGTCCATCAGCAGATGCCGCTTCCATTCCAGTTTCCCGGAGTCGAATTCGCACCTACGCTCCACCCTCGTCATCCTCCAGCGTCTCTTTTTTCCAAAACGCGCTTCCCCACGCGACTGACCGACCGACTCCATGTTATCCTATCGCGTTGTCCATGGGATGGGGGAGTCGAAAGTTGTGCCCTCGACCGCACGCCAGGACAGGTTCTGGCGCAGGCCGCCCGGTCCGGCAGGACGCACCGAGCGGGCATTTTCCGTTGGCAAAGTTTGCGCGGGTTTTCCGGCAACGAACGCCGGCGCCGGTTCATCACAAGAGCAGGAGGGACGGAGTTCAGGCGTCAAATTCGCTCTTTCTCGTTAACTTTTTCACCGTCACTCCAAAGGGAAATTCAATGACTGAAGAAATCAAACGAAATGCTCCCCCAACAGCTTCGCCCCAGCCGGCTGCTTCCACCGGACCTGCCAAGGGCGGCAATGCGACGGACCGCGCGGAGTCCATCAACCAGAGCCGCCGGAAAATGGTCCTCGCTTGCATCTGGGGTTATCTGGGCGTCAATTTCTTCATGTTCTTGCGGTTTTTTTTCCCGCGCACGCTCTTCCAGCCCAATACTCGATTCAATATCGGCTATCCTTCGGACTTCTCATACGGCGTGAATCAGCAATTCCTGCAGAGCAATCGCGTCTGGGTGCGAAAGGATCCGGGCTCGCTTTTCGTCATCCACGCCAAATGCACCCACCTGGGCTGCACGCCCGATTGGGAGCCGACCCAGCACATCTTCCACTGCCCCTGCCATGGCAGCGAATACGACATCAACGGAATCAATTTCGCCGGTCCCGCTCCCCGTCCGATGGATCGCTGCTGGATTGCGATGCAGGCCGATGGCACGATCGAGTGCGACAAGGCTCGGTTGTTTCTGGATGAACCCTTCGCGGGCATCGATCAGTTCAACGATCCCCACGCGATTCTGTCCATCTAGAGCCGCGGGAAACCGGAACTCGATACGCGAATTTCGTAAGGCGAATTCGCGGAATTTTCGAACAGTTCGATTCGGAGTGCGTCCGCTGGCGCCGTCCGCCGGCTAACGTGAACCGTCGTTGAGCCAGCGAACCTGCTTGGGCGCCGGAGCCGTCCGCAATCGTTCAAGCAGCGCCTCGGGATCCTTTTCCGCCAGCACCAGGCCGCGAAACGCCGGTTGCACGAATCCCTCCCGCGCCGCGTCGTCAAACCACCCAAGCAGCCGGTCGTAGTAGCCGTTCACGTTCAAAATCCCGCACGGCTTCGCGATGAATCCCAGTTGCAGCCACGTCAGCGCCTCGCTGAATTCGTCCAGGCTGCCGTACCCGCCCGGCAACAGGGCGAAAGCGTCGGAAAGTTCCGCCATCATCTCCTTGCGCTGAAACATCGAATCCACGACGTGCAATTGGGTGAGGCCCTCGTGCGCCAGTTCGCGTTCCACCAGCACTTTCGGGATCACACCGATCACTTCGCCGCCCGCCCGCAGCGCCGCGTCTGCCGCCGCGCCCATCAGCCCCACGCGGCCGCCTCCGAATACCAGCCGGATGCCCTGCCGCGCCAGCAGCGTCGCGAAATCCTGTGCCGCCGCTCGGTACGCCGGGTCGCCGCCGGGCGCCGAGCCGCAATAAATGCAGACCGAGCGCAATTCGTGCGGCGTGGCCAGTTTCGTTTCCGAATTTGTTTCACCATCTTTCATGGGGGCTCGTTGTTGTTCGCTTCCGTCGCCGATAAGCGATTGGCCATTTTACTCGTCGCCGCTGTCGTTGGCCACGCGGCGCGCCTACGATGAATAGCAATCCGGTGCAATGGCCCGGAATCTCGCCGGAAAATTCCCGCGTTGGCTCTCCGCCGACGAAGCATTCCGTCCGGCGACCGATTAGAGTTGGGGGTCGGGAATCGGCAGGCCGGTGAATCGGATTCCCACCGCGCGCACTTTGTAGCGAACGTTCAAGCCGATCAGCAGCGCCGTAAGCTGTTCGGCGATTCTGGCGGTTTCGAGCGGACCGCCGTTCACCGCGCGAATGCCAGGAATTTTTTCCGCCAGTTCCATCGCCGTTTTCCGAGCGCCGGCGTCGTTCGCGCACACCACCACGTCGCATTCCACGCGCCCTTCGCCCCGCAGCAATTCCGAGGAAAGCGCGTGAAACGCCGCCGCGACGCAAACGCCGTCCGGAACAAGTTCCGCCGCCTGCTCCGCCGCGGATCCTTGCCACACACCCACCGTTCGCGTCGCCCGCCCGCCGACGGTTGCGGCAAGCGGCACGGTGGTATCGATGAGCGCCGCGCCGGGCCGGAATGCCGGTTGAATCTGCTTGAGCGTGGCGGCTTGCGCGGAAAAGGGAACGGTCAGCACCACCAGATCGGATTCGGCCACTGCGGCCGCGTTTTCACGCCCTTCGATTTCGGCTCCGAGAACGCGGCTCGCGATTTCCGCGGCGCGCGCCGCCGCGCGCGCCGCGTCGCGCGATCCGATGAGAATTTTTTCTCCGGCCCGCGCCCAGCGCCACGCCAGTCCCGATCCTTCCGCGCCCGTTCCGCCCACAATCGCAATCGTTCGCTTCACGGTTACCTCGCAATCGTTCGAGCGATATCCCTTCGGGAAGCCGCTTCCTAGCGAAACAGATCGTGTTCCGGCGCGCGAACCAGCGCGCGTCCGGACCCTTCGCTCCGATACGATAATCCCTGAATCACGGCCACGGGAACCTGCCGGTTCTTGCCCATCACCAGTTCCGCCGCGCCCGCCAGCTCGTCCGCCACGGCGATCACGGTCACCTGCAAATTCCGGCCGAAGTCGTCCTTTTGGCCGCGGCAGTCCATCAGCGGCTCAATTCCCGCCACGCCCAGCGCCACGTTCGTCAGCCCTTCGCGCCACGGCCGTCCGAAACTGTCGGAAACAATCACGCCCAGCCTCACGCCAAACGCCGCTTCGAGCCGCCGCCGCAGCGCCTCGGCCGAGCGGTCGGGATCCTCCGGCAACAGCACCACGGTTCCGGGCGGCGCGTTCGAATTGTCCACGCCGGCGTTCGCGCAGACGAACCCATGCCACGTTTCCGCGATCAGGATGCCGCGATCCATGCGAACCACGCGCCGCGTTTCTTGCAGAATTACCTCCACCACGCGCGCGTCCTTGCCGTGCCCCTCGGCCCAGCGCCGGGCCATCGCCGAGGGCTCGACCGAATCGAGCCGCACGATCCGCCCTTCCGCTTTGGAAACCGCCTTCTGCGCGATAACGAAAATATCGTTTTCCCCGATCTTCTCTCCAGCGGCGCGCACCACACCGGCGACCATCCCGGCCAGGTCGTCGCCCGGCTGCACCTCTCCCAGGCCGTGCACGCCAAACATGCGAATCGCGCTTGTTTCCATCGCCTTTCCTAATCCGTACGGGCCGAAAGCGAAGCCGGCGCCGCGGGCCGCGCGCCGCCGGGATCGATTGCGCTGGCCAGTTCGCCGTACGCCCGAGGCACAAACACGAGCCCGAATCCCGCCCGCGCCAGCACGAACGTCAAATGTGCCGCCAGGCTGAACGCCAGCAGCCCTGGCGCGGAGCCGTAGCTATGGAAAAAGAAAATCCACCCTGCCTGCGTCGTCCCCAGGTGCGCCACCGTAACCGGCAGCGCCGAAAGCATGAAAACGATCGGCAGAAACGCCAGCAGCGTCAGGAACGGAATGTGAATGCCGAACGCGCGCGCCGCGAAATAGTGGATCAGCAGCGACACGAAAAACATCGGCGATTTCAACAGGACGATCGCAACGTACTGCCGAAGATCCGCCTCGCGAAACGTCCCGAAGATCGGCCAGTCGCGCACCGCGCCTTGCCGCTTCCCTCCGAACGCGCGCCGAATCGCGTTTGCCGCCGGCCCCCACGGCGCCCAACCTCGCTTCGCGTACAGCAGAAACAGCGTCCAGAACGCGCCCAGTCCCACCGGGACTAGAAACAGCTGCCACGGCAGACCCGAAGGCAACATCACCATTCCCACGGCGGCCCACACGGAAAGATGCGTCAGCTCGAGCCAACTGAGAAACACCACCGTCCCGGCAATCCGCCAAAAAGGCGCACCCGATTCCCGCGTCAAATAAAGCGCCGTCGCCCCTTCGGCCAGATCCGGATTCACCAGCGTTACCACGTACGCTACAGCCCGCACGGGGAGCAGATCGCGGTAGCGAATCGGCCCGTGGAACCATCGCATCACCACCGCCAGCACCAGCGTGTCCCACGCGAAATAGAGCAGCGCGTTGGGAATCATCAGCGCCAGAAACAGCCCGTAATCCGCCCGCGCGAACGCCTGCAGAAACCGTCCGAACGGAATGTGCCGGAAGATCAGGTAGAAAATCGCCGCCGTCAGCGCCGCCGGCGCGAGTTGCCGCACCAGCCGCCGCATGCCTTTTGTCGGGATGGGTTTGCCGGATTCCAGATTTCGGCTCCTGGACGGCGTCGCGGGCGTTCGCCGAGGCAAAAGGAATGCCCGGCGCCGAAAGCGGCATCATAGCGGAGCTTTCCGCCTCTTGCGAGTCCCTTGTGCGCCTGTCCGGACGATTTTCGCCCGGCGGTTGAGGCCCGGGCGCCGCATTGGGTATGATGGGCGCGATTCGGAGGCGGGAATCCCAAGATGTGGACGCGCTGGGTGGGACGTGGCGGGCGCTGGCTGCTCGTCCGGATCGTAAAGCCGCTGGGCGCTGCCGGCGTGAATCCGAACGTCCTGACGGTTCTGGGCTTCGTGGTGACGCTGCTGGCGGCGCTGGCGTTTGGCGTGGGTTGGTTTCGCTGGGCCGCGGCGGGAATTTTCCTTTCCGGCTTCCTCGATATGCTGGATGGGCAGGTGGCGCGGCGTGCGAATCGCGTAACGCCGTTCGGCGCCTTCCTCGATTCCACGCTCGACCGTTATTCCGACATCATGTTGTATCTCGGGCTGGTCACCTATTACGCCACGATCGGCCGTTTTTTCTACGTCGTGCTCGCCGCGATTGCGATGAGCAGTTCGTTCATGGTGAGCTACGCGCGCGCCCGCGCCGAAGCGCTGATTCCCAGCTGCAAGGTCGGTTTCATGGAACGCCCCGAGCGGCTCGTTCTGCTGATTTTGGGCGGCGCTTTTTACCGCATGGCGCCCGCGCTCTGGGTGATCGCCATGCTCGCCACCACCACCGTCATCTACCGCATCACGTTCACTTGGCGCGAAATTCGCGCCGGCCGCACGCTGTCAGGCGTGGCGCAAAGCGCATAAGCGGGAGAAGTCGCGCCCATCCGCTCAAGTTTCACCGCGTCCATCTCTCTTCGTCCTGAAATTAAGCCCACAAAAAGCAAAAGGCCCCGGCGAATTTTGCCGGGGCCTTTTGTTTCTGAAAGTGCGAGGTGGGCGGCTATTTGGCCTTTTTCCCGTGCGCCAGGTCAAGGCAAATGGCCACCGCGTTGTTGGGATTGATCGCCGTGGTTCCTTGCTGGATGTGGCGAATGATGCCTTCTTTATCCACGACAAACGTGGTGCGGCGCGCCCATTCGAAGGGAACGCCCTTGATCGCCGTCTTCTGCAGAATGCCGTAGCGCTCCATCACTGTGGCGTCCATGTCGCTGAGCAGGGGAAACGTCACGCCGATCTGCTTGGCGAAGGCGCCGTTGGCGGCCGGACTGTCGCGGCTGATGCCGAGCACGACGGTGTCGTTCGCTTTGAGTTTGGGCATATCAGCCTGATATGCCTTCAGTTCCTGCCGTCAACCTTCGGTGAACGCCAGAATGTAGAAAGCCAGAACGACCGTTTTCTTCCCGCGGAAACTCGAAAGCGTTACCGGGTTTCCCTGATCGCTGATCAGCGTGAAATTCGGCGCTTTCTCGCCAACCTTGAGGTTAGTGACCGCGATCGTTTGCGCGCCAGCCGGCAGAGGTGCCAGCAAAAGCGCACAGACCAAAAGTACTGCCACGCGCAGCTTCATCCGTGCCTCCTCCCCCATTCTGCGCCGCATTATACCCGCAAAGCCTCCGGGAACGAACACCGGAAACCGGATCTCTTCAGGTGAACAAGAGGTTCGCGCAAACGTCCCCTGAATCCCTAGCCGCCGCGGGCGATTGCGGCTGGCGTCGCCGCCTAGCGGGCCGAATCTTGCGTCTCGGGCTGCGCGGCCCGCGCCAGAACCTCCGGCTCCTCTTTTTCGAGCTCGGCCAGTCGAAACGCTCCGTTCGCGTTTCTCCGGTATTGTAGCCAGATTTCCCTCGGCATCGAAAGAAACACCTCCACCACTTTCGGATCGAATTGCATCCCGGAATTGCGCTGGATCTCGTCGATCGCCGCCTCGAGCGGCATCGCTTTTCGGTATGGCCGGTCCGAAATCATCGCGTCGAGCGCGTCGGCCACCGCGAAAATCCGCGATCCGAGGGGGATTTGGCTGTCGCGCAGCCCGCGCGGATATCCCGTTCCGTCGTAGCGTTCCTGGTGCGTCAGGACGATCTGCGCCGCTTGCGTCAGGAACGGAATGTTGCGCAGCGCCTGATAGCCGATTTCGCAGTGGCGCCGCATCACCACGCGCTCTTCCTCGGTCAGCGGTCCCGGTTTGCGCAAAATGCCGTCGGGAATGCCCATCTTGCCGATGTCGTGCAGGAAGGCGCCGCGCGCGATCTGCCGCAGCGTGGCCTCGTCCACGCCCATTCGCCGCGCGATCAGCACCGTGTAGGAAGTGACCCGATGGCAATGCCCTTCGGTCTCCGCGTCTTTCAGGTCCAGCGCGCCGCCGAAAGCTTCGAGCGTGTAATCGTAGGAAAATTCCAGCTCGCGCAACGTCTCGGAAAGCTGTGCGGTGCGCTCGGCCACCAGCCGCTCGAGCCCTTGCTGGTAATTCTGATTTTCCAGCACCAGCCGGCGGTGCTCCAGCGCGCGCCGCACGCTGAAATAGAGCTGGTCCCTTTCGAACGGCTTCAGCAGGTAATCGTACGCGCCGGTGCGCAGCGCCCCGATCGCCGTGGCGATGTCGTTCATCGCCGTCACCATCACCACCGGCAGGTTCGGTTGTTGCTCGCGCACTTTCCGCAGAAGCGCCAGCCCGTCCATCACCGGCATCAGAATGTCGCTCAGCAGCAAATCGAATCCCCCGCCGTTCAGCCGCGCCAGCGCCTCGGCGCCGTTCGTCGCGGTCGCACACTCGTATCCCGCCGCTTCCAGCAAGCTCGCCAGCACTTCGCGAATCGGCTCTTCGTCGTCGACGATCAGGATGCGTTCGCTGCTCAAGGCTCCCTCGGTTCCCGCGCCATCTCGCGAACCTCCGCGTTACCGAAACAGCCGTTCGGACAAGGGTTGTCACGGCGCGGCAATGTCAGGGATACCACGGCGCCAGGGAGGGGGATTCGAGCGCCGCCACGGCCCCCATTCGCCGACGGGAGCCGCAACCTGCTATTCTAACCGGCGTAATGCGCCGCCGATTTCTTTCTTTTCTCCTTGCC
>JAKAOH010000170.1 GCA_021812285.1 Acidobacteriota bacterium
GGCCAATCGCCGCAAGCGGAATGGCTCGCTGGGAGCCGTGGCTTCTGGTGGCGCTGGCGATTCCGGTGGGAATCCTGATCGTTGCGTGTTTCACCTGGCCGCTTCACGTGGACGAAGCCATAGCCGTTTTTGTGGCCCGGCCCGGCGTCGCCGGAATCCTTCGTCTGCTGCCGCACGATGCCGATCAGCCGCTCTACTTCATTCTGCTTCACTGGTGGATTGGGCTCGCGGGGATTTCGGAAGCGGCGCTGCGGTTTCCATCGCTGACCTTCTTTTTGCTCGCGGCGTGGGTGGCGGCTTGCCTGGCGCGCGAGGCCGCGGGCAGCAAACGCGCCGCGCTCTATGCCGCATTTTTCTACGCAGCCAGCAGCGAGGCTATCTATCAGTCCATGCTGGCGCGGCCCTACGCCTTGATGGGCTTGCTGGCCGCGCTTTCGACGCTCTTTTTCTGGAAGGCGTTTTTTTCGCCGCAGGGATCGCGGCGCGCGGAATGGGGCTACGCCGCGGCCAACGCTGCCGGGATCCTCACGCACATCTGGAGCATTTTTCTGCTGCCGGCGCAGGCGCTGGCGTGCGTGATTTTGCTGCCGCGGCGGCGATGGTGGCGCGTGGCGGCGCTTCAAATCGCTTCGCTCGCCGCATTTGCGCTGATTTGGGGCGGGATATTTGTGGAGCAGCTGCGCGCACCGGTGACCACGTGGACGCCGCGCATGAATTTCCACGAAGCGCTCAGCATGCTGACGCAATTCTACGGCGGCCATCGGATCGGAGCGGCGTTCGGGCTGATTTCCGTGCTGCTGGTACTGGCGCAGCCGAAGGGATGGACGCGCGCACGGGAATTGGCGCGAAAACCGGGGTTTCTGGTGCTGGCGATTACGGTGGCGGCGGGACTGGGCGTCGCCGCGATGGTTTCGGTGATACGGCCGGTCTATTATCCCGACCGCTATACGATCATTGTGCTGCCGGCGCTGGCGGCCGGGATGGGGTGGGCGTTTTCGGAACTGGCGTCGCGGCGATGGCTCGGGGCGTGGTGCTGCGCCATTATCGCCGCGTATGGAGCCGTCGCCGGGTTGCAGGTTACCGGCCAAAAACCGAACCTGAAATGGATGGGCGAACGGCTTTCGCGCGGCTTCGAAGCGGGAGCCGATCGCAGCGCGGCTTCGATGCTGTGCCGCGAAGGCTCACCCGGCGATTGGATCGTTTTTACCAGCCTGAGCGGAACGGCCATGGAATATTATCTGGGACGGATGGGTTGCGCTTCCCGCTTTCATGCGGTGATCTTCCCTGCTTCGCTGGCGCAGCATCGCGGCTGGGACCGGTATCCGCGCAATCAGCAAAAACTCGACGCGGAAGCGCGGCAACTTGAGGAGAGCATTTTCTCGGCCGTTGCTCCGGAGCGCAGCCGGCCGCGGATATGGATTTTTAACGGGCTTCAGGAGCAGGAAAATCTGGCGATCGCCGGAAATTTTCCGCTCGAGTTCCAGTGGATCGAAACGCTGGCCGTAAATGGCGCGGCATTTCGAGGGCTGGAGGTCTACCGCGCCCGAGGCGGGCCGGCGCCCGGTTCAGCGGCGATTCCCAACCAAGTAAAACAGAAGTGAGACGGGCTTTGGCCTGACGCGGAGCAGGCGCGGCGAATCGAATGAAGCGGTACCGGCTCGGCCGGTACCTCAGGATGACGGAGGAAAGGGAGGGGCGATGATCGGCGAGGAGCGCGGCGTGGTTCAGTATTCGAGGAGGCGCTCGACGGCGGCACGAATATCGGCCGCTTGCGGGAGAATCGCGTCCTCGAGGATCGGCTGATAGGCGCAGAAAACGTCTTGCGCGGCTACGCGGCGGACCGGAGCGTCGAGTTCGTCGAATAATTCATCGGAAATGCGCGCAGCGATTTCGGCGCCGTAACCCCAGGACAACATGTCTTCATAGGCGACGAGGACGCGATGCGTTTTCGCGGCGGTGCGGGCGATTGCTTCCCAGTCGTAGGGGCTGAGCGAACGCAAATCGAGAATCTCGATCGAAATGCCCTGGCGCGCGAGTTCCGCTGCGGCGACTTCGGCGCGATGAACGAGAGCGCCAAAGGTGACGACGCTCGCGTCCGTGCCTTCGCGCGCGATGCGCGCCTTGCCGAACGGAACGGTGTAATCCGGGCCGGGATACACGGACCGGTTGTAAGGCTGGCGGTAGAGGTGCTTGTGTTCGAGGAAAAGCACGGGATCATCGGCGCGAATCGCCGTGCGCAACAGCCCGCAGAGATCGAGCGCCGTCGAGGGCATGACCACGCGCAGGCCGGGCTCGTGGGTGAAGATGGATTCGCCACACTGACTGTGGTAAATCGCGCCGCCGGAAAGATAGCCGCCCGTGGCCACGCGAACGACCGCGGGACATTTGAATTTTCCCGCCGAACGCCAGCGCAGGAGCGGCAATTCGTTGCGGAGCTGCATCATCGCCGGCCAGATGTAATCGAAGAACTGGATCTCGACGACGGGTTTCAGGCCGCGCGTGGCGAGGCCGACGGCGCGGCCGACGATATTGGCTTCGGCGAGCGGCGAATTGAAGACGCGATGGCCGCCATGCTTGCGCTGCAGACCGCTGGTGGCCTTGAAAACGCCGCCTTTGCCCTTCACTTTGTCGAGAAATTGCTCGTGGCTGACGTCGGCGACGTCCTCGCCGAAGACGAGGATGCGGTCGTCGCGCTCCATTTCATCCATGAGCGTGGCGGAAACCATTTCGACCATGGTTTTTTCGGCGCCGGCGAATTGCGGCTCCGCGGCAAAGGAATCCGAGCAGGGATCGACGTCGGGTGAGGTGACCCAGAGGCGGACGGAATCGGGCACAGGCAATTCGGCTTCGAGGGCGCGGTCGGCGGCTTCGCGGACTTCGCGGTCCACGTCGGCTTCGATGGCTTCGATGTCGCGCTCTTTCAGGATGCCTTCGCGGAGAAGGAACAGGCTGAATTTCGGGAGCGGGTCGCGGTGCGCTTCGTCTTCGCGCTCTTCCGGCGGTTTGTAGAGCCTTTCGTCGTCGGACATGGAATGAGAATAGGGGCGAATCACGCGGGCGCGGACCAGAGCGGGGCCGCGGCGCTTGCGGCAGTGGTCGACGGCGGCGAAAAGCGCGGCGTAGCTTTCGATGGGATCGGTGCCGTCGCATTCGACGACGTGGAAATCGGGGAAATTGCTCATCAGGTGAGCGACGTTGCCGCCCGCCGTGTGACGATCGGCGGGAACGGAAATGGCGTAGCCGTTGTCCTCGACGAGGAAAAGCACGGGCAGTTTTTTGAGCGAGGCCGCGTTGAGCGATTCCCAGAATTCGCCTTCGCAGGTGGTGCCGTCGCCGCCCGAAACGTAGACGATTTCGTCGGGCTCGTGGCGCATCGCCTGGCCGAGCGGAGCGCGGCGGGCCTGATCGAACGCCTTGGGAAATTCCGAATAATAGAGCGAAGCTTCCGCCGCGCCCACGGCTTGCAGCCATTGGGTTCCCGTGGGCGAAGACCGGCTGACGATGTTCAGATCCTGATGGCCCCAATGGCTGGGCATTTGGCGGCCGCCGGAACTGGGATCGTCTTTCGCGCCGACGCCTTCGAGCAGCATTTCGTAAGGCGTGACGCCGAGCGTGAGGCAAAGAGCGCGGTCGCGATAATAGGGATAAAACCAGTCGTGGCCGGGCTTGAGGAGCAGGCCGGCGGCGACGAGCACGGCTTCATGGCCGGCGCCGCTGATTTGAAAGAAGAGCTTGTTCAGACGCTTGAGCTGCATTTCCCGGTCGTCGAGGCGGCGCGAAAGGAACATCGTGCGGTAAATGCGGATGAGAGCGTCGCGGCCGAGTCCATGGTATTTGGCGGAATCGAATGGAACGGACTTGGCGCGCGCTTCAGCGGGCATCGGTTGCTCCTCGATGGCGGAGTGAGACCAGGGGTCATTATATAGCCATATAAACGTTTGCCTAGAGCCGCGGAGCAGGGACCAAAACGATTCTTGCCGCGCGCGGACTCTTTTCGCGACAACGAGTTGCGCAACGGGAACGAGGCGACACATCCTAGAAGGAACGCCATGGGAGTTTTGGCGCTAGGCGGTGCGTCTTTTGGGAAATTTGACGAGGCTGAGCGTGGCGCGGCGGCGGGGCTAACCCTACGCGCGACAACAATCTGAGGGCGCGGCGCGGGACTTGCGATTTGGCGTGACGGTTGCAGTTGAGTGGGGCAACGGCCGGGGAGATTTTACCCGAGCCATCGGCGGGCGAGCGGCCCGGAAGCGAGGAGGGCCCATGGACGTCGGCACTCGGATCGAATACTTCCACAAACAGCACCAGGATTTTCTGCGATTGCTCGGCGAATGGGAGAGCGCCGTCGAACTCGCCGGAAGCGGCGACGACGAGGAATGCGTTCGCGGGCTCGCGCGGATGCGCGAATTGCAACCGGAGCTGAAGGAAATCGAAAGCCATTGCATTTCGGAAGAGCGGAACGTCGAGAGCCCGTACCGGAAATATTTGCAGGCGGGGCAACTGGAAACGTTCGAAAAGGAGCACCGGGACCTGGAGCGGCTGCTGGCGGAGCTTTTCGCCGATCTGCGATTCGCCACGGTCCACCAGACCGATCGCGTTCGCCAGGCCGGCAGCGAAATCGCGACTCTCGCGCGGCGGCACATTCAATTCGAGGATAAACTGATCGAGGAAATCGAACGCAAACTCGCGGAAGAAGCCGCGGAGAAAATTTTATTGCGCTATACCCAGTCGCCGGAATAACCGGCGGGCACGGCGGCCGGCGCGCGCCGCAGGAGAACGAGATGTTCCAGAATCGCGAGGAAGCCGGGCGACGGCTGGCGGAAAAATTGCGGGCGTACGCCGGCCAGGAGGAGACGATCGTGCTCGGTGTACCGCGCGGGGGCGTGGTGGTGGCGTACGAAGTGGCCAAGGCGCTCGACCTTCCTCTCGACGTGCTGGTGCTGCGGAAGTTGGGCGTGCCATGGCAGGAAGAGCTGGCCTTTGGCGCGATCGCACCGGGCGGCGTGCGGATTCTGGACGACGAAACGCTGGAGATGCTCAGCCTGTCCGCGGCGGATATCGAACGCGTGGCGGCCAAGGAGCAGATCGAACTCGACCGGCGCGAGCGGACGTATCGCGCGGGGAAACCTCCGCTCGATCTGCGGGGGAAAACGGTGATTCTGGTGGACGACGGCATCGCCACGGGAGCGAGCGCGCGCGCGGCGATTCGCGCGCTGCGCGCCATGGGACCGCAGAGAATCGTGCTGGCCGTGCCGGTGGCGCCGCGCACGACGGCCGACCGGCTGGGCGCGGACGCCGACGAAGTGGTTTGCGAGGAAATGCCGGAAACGTTTTACGCCATCGGGCAATTCTACCGGGATTTCCTGCCCGTGGAAGACCAAGAGGTGATCGGCCTGCTGGTGCGCGCGACGCCCCAAACGCCGGAAAGCGCCGGCCGGAAAACCTGAACGCGGCGGCGGGCGGGAGAGGCGGAAAGACGCCATGAAAACCCGGAAACGGATGAAAAAAGCGGGAACCGACCGCGACGTGACAATCGGCGCGGGCGGCGTCGCTCTGGAAGGAATTCTGAACGTGCCGCCGGGCGCGCGGGGAATCGTGCTGTTCGCGCACGGCAGCGGGAGCAGCCGGCACAGTCCGCGTAACCGGTTCGTGGCAAGCGTGCTGCAGGAGGCGGGGATCGCAACGCTGCTTTTCGATCTGCTGACGCGCGAGGAAGGCGTGCGCGACGAAGTGACGCGCGAACTGCGATTCGATATTCGCCTGCTGGCCACGCGGCTGGTGGAAGCGACGAACTGGGTCGTACACGGCTCGTCCACGCGAAAGCTCGCCATCGGTTATTTCGGCGCGAGCACCGGCGCAGCCGCGGCGCTCATCGCCGCCGCGAAGCTGCCGGAAACGGTGAAAGCCGTGGTTTCCCGCGGCGGACGGCCGGACCTGGCCGGCGAAATGCTGACCGCGGTGCACGCGCCGACCCTGCTCATCGTCGGCGAACGCGACGAGCCGGTGATCGGGATGAACCGGGAATCGCTCGCACGGCTCGCCGCGCACGACAGCAAGCTGGTGATCGTGGCGGGCGCGACGCACCTGTTCGAGGAGCCAGGAACGCTGGAAGAAGCGGCGCGGCTGGCGGCGGAATGGTTCGCGGAGCACCTGGCGCCGGCCAGCAAGCCGAGCCAGGACCGGCGCGTGGCGTAAATTTCACCGAGCAGCCGCGACAGGGTCGCATCCGCAAAGAGGCGATGCGTCAGGCGGGTTCGGCGAACGTGCCCGGACTTTTTGGCGTGGCACGCCATTCGGGCGTGCGTTCTTTTTTCGCCGCGGCCAAGGCCCGCTTCACGCCTTCCGCGTCGAAATCCAGCGTGTAGACGGGCGTGCCGGGCTGCTGGCGCCACGATTCGTCAAGAGTGCCGGCGTCCACGGCGTCGAAACCGATTTTGTCCACCAGCTTCATCACGATCGCTTTGGCCCGCGCGTCGTCGCCCGCAACGGGCAGCGCGATGCGGCCCGGGCTCCCGGCCGGTTTACCGAAATCCTGCAGGTGCTGGGCGTAAATATTGTTGAAGGCTTTCACCACGTTTCGCCCGAGTTGCCGCGCGACCCAGCGGCTTTCCGTCATTCCCTCTTCGATTCCGGCGATGCGACCGTCGCGATGGCGCGGATAATAATTTCCCGTATCCACGACTACGACGTTTTCCGGAACTCCGGCGAAAAGGTCTTTCGGCAGATCCTGGATGTTGGCTTGCGGGATCGTCACCACGACCACTTCTCCCGCACGAGCCGCTTCTTTCGCCGTCACCGCTCTCGCGCCGGTTTCCTTGGCCAGCGCGGCGAGCGTTTCCGGCCCGCGGGAATTCGAAACGAAGACTTCGTGGCCGGCCGCGCGAAATCGCCGGGTGAGAGCGCCGCCGATATTGCCGGCTCCAATGATTCCGATTTTCATGTTCGCATCCTCGAACTCTTCCGTTCCCTCAAACTCGTGCGAATCGCAGATTGATTTCCCCGTCGCGAAGTCAACGCGGAAACGAACGTCGCGATTCGAGCGCATGAGGACCGTGCCGGAAAGAGCGATCGAGTTTCTATAGATGTCTCCCCGAACGGAAGGTTGCGCGATGCGGATTTCGCAGCTGGGATTCCGGGGCGCCGGCGGCATGGGCGGCGCCCTGGATCAGATCGAGGATTTCCTGGCAGCGCAAACGCGACGGCGCGCAGGCGCGGCGATATTGCGCCAGAACCGTGACCCACCAATCGGCGTCCACGTCCCAGGTGATGCCTTCGCTCAAATTCCAATATTGGCGGAGCACCGGCCAGTTGCGAATCAGCGCGGCGGAATGGCCGGTGATGTAATCCTCGAGTTCGTCGGCGGCGTCGCGCGCCCAGGCTTCCTGGGAATGACGGAACAGGTAGAAATAGCGCGCGGTGGCTTCGGCGTTGCCTGCGATCATCAGCCGGTAGAGAGAGTCGGTGATGTCGTAGGAGGGATCGGACGCAAGCTGCGAACTGGAATTGCGCAAAGCCGCTTCGCGAAGGCCGACGAGCGCGGCCGCGGCCCGGGGCGTGGGCGGCACGGCGGCCAAAAAGGCGGGTGTATCCTTGCGGCCGGAAGCGATGTAACGGACCGCGGCGCAAAACATCGCGGCTTCGGGATCGGATTGCGATTGCGGGCAGCAACCGCCGAGACGCAGGTGCTGCTTTTTTTCGTAGGCTTCCACCGCGGTGCGAATGAAATCGCGGTATTCCGCGTCGGTGCGGTGAATGCCATTGTAGGCGCTCGAGGAATTACCGCCGCTCGCGTCGAATTGGCGCTCGAACGCCTGGCGCCGCTGCCAAAGATCCGGCGGCAGATGGCAGCCGGCGTCGGGCGCGGAGATTCGCGCCGCGGAAGGCGCGCGCGATTGCGCCGCGGCGAGCGCGGGAAACCAGACGATGAGCAGAAACAGGAGCGAGCGCCTCATCAACAGCCATTGTAGCGGGAACCCGGGCGCGCCGCAGGACAGCTCAGGA
>JAKAOH010000171.1 GCA_021812285.1 Acidobacteriota bacterium
GGCGGCCGCCCGCCGCTTCTCACAATTTCTCCCAGCGTCCGCGCGATCGCCCATTTCTCCCGCGCCCGCAGCCCGCGAAATCTCGCGAACGACGTCCCCAAATGCAGCGGCGCCGGCAACGCCGACGCCCTCATGCGCCACATGCGCCCGCTCGCGTCGGCAAACGCCAGGTAGTCGAAAAACCGGATCTTCTCCCGCGCTCCCACCCGCCCGTAGAAATCGTCCAGGTTCGTGCAGCACCCGAGCGTCACGTGCTGGCAATTGTCGATTTCCGTGCCGTCGGGCAGCGTGTACGACGCCGCCCTCCCGCCCAGATGCGGCCGCTTCTCCCGCAGCCGCACGCGCCAGCCCGCTTCAGCGAGCGCGATGCCGCAGGAGAGCCCCGCCAAGCCCCCGCCAACTACGATCGCGCTGCTCGAACTCATACGCTCCCGCCGGGCCGACTTTTGCCCAAAGAAATATCGCCGCCTTTTCCGTCGCCCGCAGCCGCGCTCGCGACGAAAATACGTCGAATCCGCGCCGCTCGATCTCCTCGAGCAGCCCGCTGTAAATCCGCGCCAAACCCCACAGCGCGCGCCGGCTGTCTTCGTTCACCAGGCCGACGAGCGCCCATGCCTGCTCGTAAAATTCCCACGCGCGCCTCGCCTCGAATCGCAGCATATCGAGCAGCGCGCCCTCCGGCGCCGTCTTGCGTCCCAGGTCCTCGCTCCGGCAGCGGAATCGCTCGAAATCCTCCGCCGGCAGGTACACGCGCCCCTCGCCGTAATCCTCGCCCAGGTCACGCAAAATGTTCGTGAGCTGAAAGGCGATGCCCATCCGCACGGCCAGTTCCGGCGCCCGCGAGTCGCGAAACCCGAAAACGTGCGCCGTCACCAGTCCCACCGCGCCGGCCACGTGATAGCAATACTCGCGCAGCTCGCCGAAAGTGCGGTACGTGCGCCCTTCCAAATCCATTTCCGCGCCCGCCACCACGTCCAGCAGGTAGCGCGGCGGAATCCTGTACCGTGCCATCGTGTCCAGAAGCGCCGGCCACAGCCGTTCCGCTCCCGATCCGTCCGCGTCTTCTCGCGAACCCGTTTTTTCGCCGACTTCGCCCGCCAGCCGACTCTCGGTTTGCTCGCGCCATTCCGCCAGGCGCCGCCGCTTATCCGCCGTCTCGCCCGGCGTATCGGCCAGATCGTCCACGCGCCGCATGTACGCGTACAGCGCGCACATCGCCAGCCGTTTCTCCCGCGGCAGCAGCAGAAATCCGTAGTAAAAATTCCGCGCTTCGCGCCGCGCCACGCTTCGGCAATACTCGTAGGAATCTTCGAGCGGCGCGCTCATCGTTCACGCCACGCGTCCGGCCCGCGAGGTTTCGCCGCCGAACCATCGCCCCGCCAGCGCTTTCGCCAGCAGCCGCATCTGGGTCGCCTTCCGCACCACCGGCCTTCGTTCGAGCGTATTGAACCCGATTCGCTCGATCGCGTCCAGCACCGCCACCCCTCCCGCGCCGAACAGTTCGATATCCACGCGCAATTCCCGCGAGATCATCCCCGCGAGCGGCCTGCCTTGCTCGAAAACCGCGCGCGTCCGCCCCACCAGTTCCCGCATCAGCGCCGCGTACCGCTGGTCGAATCGTCCGTGCGCGATGTCCGCTTCGCCCAGCCCGTGCGCCGCCAGCCGGTCGAGCGGAATGTAAATCCGTCCTTTCCGCCGGTCCTGCGAAACGTCCTGCCAGCAATTCGCCAGTTGCAGCCCGCTGCAAATGAAATCGGAAAGCCGCTGCCGTTCCTCGTCGCGGTAGCCGCCCAGCGCCAGCACCAGCCGCCCCACCGGGTTCGCCGAATACCGGCAATAGCCCAGCAGGCTTTCCCAATCTGGATATCGCGTCACGCTCTGGTCCTGCCGGAACGCGCGCAGCAAATCGCGAAACGGTTGCGCCGGCAAATCGTGTTCCGCGATCGTTCGCTCGATCGCAACGATCACCGGATGCCGCGCCCGTCCTTCGAGCCCGCGCTCGAATTCCCCCTCCCACCAATCGAGCAGCGCCAGGGCCGTCCGCGGATCGCCCACTTCGTCGCCCAAATCGTCCGACCACCGGCAATACGCGTAAATGTCGTAAAACGCCTGATGCAGCCGCCGAGGCAGCAGCCAGGTCGCCACGCGAAAATTTTCGTAATGAGTTCTCGCCAGCCGGCTGGTATAGGCCCGCGCCGTCTCGAGCGAGCAGCCGTCGGCGGGCAACCGGTCGGCGATCGCGAGCCGCCGCGCCTGCTCCTCGGCCGAGCCGGTCCGCACCGGAGATGCGATAGGGATGGTCACGCTACGAAAAGACCTCGTCGGACAACCGGGCCCTCCGCGTGTGCGGCACCGTGCGCAATACGCTGGGCGCCTCGCTATGCACGCGGCCGCCAAAGGACGCTAGGGGATCACCGCGGTCTTCAGTTCGCCGTTCCGGTTCTTCATGTGCTCGAACGCACTCGGCAAATCCGCCAGCGCGATCTCGCCGGTCACGAAATCCGCGGCGGAAATTTTCCGGCGCGTCACCGCGTCCAGCGATTCCCGAATGAAGCGCGGGCTGTGATGAAACGTGGATTTCAGCGTGATTTCCGAATAGTGCAGCGACGCCGGATCCAGCCGCACGTCCGTTCCCTTCGGGCAACCGCCAAACAGGTTCACCGTCCCGCCGCGCCGCGCCATCGCCACGGCCCACTGCCAGGTCGCCGGCTTGCCCACTGCTTCGATCACCGCGTCGGCCCCGCGCCCGCCTTCGGTCAGTTGCCGCACCACGCGCACCGGATCGGATTCCTCGTTCACGTCGAACGCCGCCCGCGCGCCGAGCCGCTCGGCGGCTTTCTTCTGGCTCTTGCGCTTGCCGATCGCCAGCACCCGCACACCGCGCGCCGCCAGCATCCGCACGAACATCAGCCCGATCGGCCCGCAGCCGATCACCACCGCCGTGTCGCCCTGCGCCACTTCCATCTCGTCGATACCGCGCAGCACGCACGCCAGCGGCTCGACCAGCGCCGCGTCCGTGAAGGAAACGTGGTCTGGCAGTTCCAGCATGTTCTTCCGCACGATTCGCCCGGGAATCCGGATGTACTGCGCGTATGCGCCGTTGTTGAACAGCAGGTCTTCGCATAGGTTCTGCCGTCCGCGCCGGCAGAAAAAGCATTCGTCGCATGGAGCCGAATTCGACGGCACCGCCCGCATCCCCACCCGGATCCAGTCCGGAGCCGCTTCGCCCACTTCGCGAACCACCCCCGCCAGCTCGTGCCCGAACACCGAGGGCGGCACGATCATCCGCGGGTGCGACCCTTGCTTCCACACTTTCAGGTCGGTGCCGCACGTCAGCGCCACTTTCACTTCCAGCAGCACTTCGTCCGGCGCGATCGTCGGAATTTCCACCTGCTCCACGCGCAGCGTTTCCGGCCCGTAGAGCACCGCCGCCGTCATCTGGCCGTTCAAAATCGCAGTTCGCATCAAGGTATGACCATCACTTTCATGGAGTCGCCCCGCGGCCGAGCCGCCAAATCCAGCGCTTGCGTCATTTCATCCAGGGGCAAACGGTGCGAAATGATTTCCCGCACCGGCAAAATCCGTTCGAAAACCAGCCGCGCCGCTTCCTCCATCCGATCCACCGCCGCGCTGTAGCTTCCCAGGATTTCCTTTTCTTCGATGCCGACCGCCGCCGCGGGAAATTCCAGCCGCAGCACCGGGTCGTTATGCGCGAAGAGTAACACGCGTCCTCCCGGCCGCGCGAGCGACAATGCCTGCTCCACTAGTGACGGATGCGCCGCAGCCACGAGCACCGCGTCCGCGCCGCGTCCCTCGGTCCTGCGCCGCACTTCCGCGTCCAGCTCTGCCGCGCCCGGTTCGAACGCCATCGTCGCGCCCAGCCGCTCGCTCGCCGCACGCCTCGCCGGCAGCGGATCGGTTGTCACCACTTCGGCGCCCGCCAGCCGCGAGAGCATCATTAGCAGCATCCCGATCGGCCCTTGTCCCAGGACTACCACCTGCTCGCCGGCCGCGACGCGCGCCTTTTCCACCGCTTTGATGCACGTGTTCAGCGGCTCGATGAACGTCGCTTCCTCCAGCGTCACGCCGTCGGGAACGCGCATCATTCCCCGTTCGGCGATCCACGGCATCGCCCGCACGTATTCGGCGAATCCTCCGCCGCTCGGCTGAAATCCGGCCGTCAGTCCCACCTGCTTGTATTTCTTGCACTGCGAAAAAAGCCGCCGCTGGCAGAAAAAGCATTCGCCGCACGGGATGTGGTGGAAGCTGACCACCCGGTCGCCCACGCGCCAGCGCGTCACGTTTTCGCCCACCGCCGCCACCGTTCCCGCCACTTCGTGTCCCAGGATCAGCGGCGGCGCGATGAATCCATGCTCGATTTTCTTGATGTCGGTGCCGCAGATGCCGCATGCGCCCACGCGGATCAGCACTTCCCCCGCGCCGATTTCCGGCACCGGCACCCGTTCCACCACCACGCGTCCGCGCCCGCGATACACCGCCGCGCGCATTTCACGCGTCGCCGGCGCCGCGTCACCATTTTTCACCGAAACTCCCAGGACGCTCATTCGCGGAACCCGTTTCCTGCGCTTTCTCCGCTGCGCGTTTCCCGCGTCGCGCGAACGTACCGTTCCAAAAACTCCGCCAAAATCCCCGCCGCGCGCCGGCTGTCCCGGCCCAGCCGCAGCAATCCACCCAGCGCCGCCGGCCGCCGCGCCACTTCCGCGGCCAATCGTCCGCTCCGCAGCCGGCCTTTCGCGTCGAACGCCTGGTTGAAATCCACCGGGAGTTCCGTCTCGGCCGCGTCGCTCACCGCTCGAATCGCCGCTGCCTCGACGGGTCGCGTCAGGGCCGCTTCGATCACCGCGAACGATTCCATCTCGATCGCGTCCGCCGTCGTCGCCAGTTTCCGCTTCTCGGCCGCCGTTACCGCCACGCGGCGCGAAGTCCCGAAAACCGCTTCACGCGCCCCTTGCTCCACGGCGCGTTCCACCCATTCGCCGGCCGGCTCGATTTCCCGGCCGTCTTCCAGCCGGATCACCCGTCGCGCCACCAGCACCGTTCCCGGCCGGTCCTCGCCGCGCAGCGCTCCGATGAGCCCAGTCGAAATCACCAGGTCAAACGTTTCCCGTTCGAGCGCCTGCCTCGCCGCGCGTCCGGCGTTCTCGGGTCCGGCGCCCGTCAGCGCCACAATCCATTCGATGCCGTCCCGGCGTTTCCGGTGCACCGGAACGTCGCCCCACTTTTCGGCCTCGAAACCGCCGAGCTTTCGCCAGGGCGCGAATTCCGCCGCCAGAGCGAACGTCGCCAAAACGCGCACGTTCCTCAGGCGGCCACGCCGCTCGCCGCGCCGCGCGTCGCGTACCCGTTCTCCCGGTACCACGCGACCGCGCGTCCGAGCGCCGCTTCCACCGGCTCCGGCGCGAATCCCAACTCCCGCACCGCACGCGAGCAATCCACGAACATTTTGTGCCGCGACATCCGCACGCCTTCGAGCGGTATACGCGGCTCGCGGCCCGTCACTCGCGCCCGCCATTCCTCCGCCAGCCCCGCCGCATACGCCACCGCATGCGGCAGCCGCAGCCGCGGCGCCGGCCGCCCGGTGATCCGCGCGAGCACGTCCAGAATTTCCTTCAGCGTCATGTTCCGGTTGCCCAAGATGTACCGCTCGCCCACCTTACCGCGCTCGGCCGCCAGCAGGTGTCCTTTCGCCACGTCCTCAACGGCCACCAGATTCAGTCCCGTATCCACGTACGCCGGCATCCGTCCGCGCAGAAAATCCAGCAGAATGCGTCCGGTGGGCGTCGGCTTCGCGTCGCCCGGTCCTACCGGCGTCGTCGGGTTCACGATCACCACCGGCAAGCCGCGTTCGGCGGCCTTCATCGCTTCCTGTTCCGCCTGGAGTTTCGACCGCTTGTAATGCCCGATCATCTCGCCGAGCGAAACGCTGGTCCGCTCGTCGGGCAGTCCGCCCGGGCGCGGTACCGCGATCGTCGCCACCGTGCTCGTGTAGACGAACCGCTCGACACCCGCGTGCCGCGCCGCGTCCAGCAGGTGCCGCGTTCCCGTCACGTTGCTTTCGTAGATTTCCCGTGGGTCGGCCGCCCACAGCCGGTAATCGGCGGCCACGTGGTAAACGCGCGTCGCGCCGTGGCAGGCCTGTTCGATTGATTCCCGGTCGCGCAGGTCTCCGGAGAAAAATTCCACCGTCACCCCAGCCAGCAGGTCGCGGCGGCTGCCCGGCCGCGCCAGCGCGCGGACGCGCTCTCCTCGCTCGGCCAGTTGGCGCGCCACGTGGCTGCCAACAAAGCCCGTCGCTCCGGTTACCAGTGTGACTTCGCTCATTGAAGGATCGGCAACACGCTCCGGTCGGCTTTTTCGCCCGTTCCGCCCGTGGCGCCCGCTGCCGGGCCCGCGCCGTGGCCGTTTCCCTTGCCGTTTCCGCCGCCGTTCGACGGATGCAGCGATGCCGACCGCAGCGGTTTCCGCGTCCCGCGCACCATCTGCCATTTCAGCAGCTTCCAGCTGTCGCCCAGGCGCGGATTCCCGCCCAGCACCGCCGACGGCTCGTATCCCACGTGCACCATGCAGTCCTGGCAGCGCGGGTCGCGTCCGTAGCCGTAATTCTCCCACGGCGTCTTTTCCAGGAATTCCTTGTACGACGCCGAGTGCGAATCCGTCATCAGGTAGCAGGGACCTTTCCATCCGCGCGGGTTGTAGGTCGGATTGCCCCACGCCGTGCACATCAGGTCCCGCTCGCCGCGCAGATATTCCAGGTACAGCGGCGAAACCATCAGGTTGTATTTCTCCAGCAGCGCGCACGCCAGCCGGAATTTCTCCTGAATCTCCTCCCGCGACATGAACATGTCGGTCGTCTGCACCGCCGAATACGAATACGCCGGAGACAGCATGAATCCGTCCACGCCCAGTCCCGTCAGGAAATCGTATAGTTCCGCGATCTCCTCGAGATCCGTCTCCTTGTAAATCGTCGTGTTCGAGCTCACCAGGAATCCCGCCGCTTTCGCCGCCTTGATCCCTTCGACCGCTTCCCGGAACACGCCGTCGCGCTCGACGCACATGTCGTGCGTCTTCTCCATCCCATCCAAGTGCACGTTGAAGAAGAAGCTCTCATTCGGCTTGAACTCGTGCAGCCGCTTCCGGATGAACATCCCGTTCGTGCACAGGTAGATGTGCTTCTTCCGGTCCAGCAGTTCCTCCGTCAGCCGCCCGATTTCCGGATAGATCAGCGGCTCGCCGCCGCAGATGGAAACCACGGGCGCTCCGCATTCCTCCGCCGCGCCCAGGCACTGTTCCACCGTCAGCATCTCGTTGATCGTCGGCTTGTATTCGCGAATGCGCCCGCAGCCGGTGCACGTCAGGTTGCACGCGTGCAGCGGCTCGAGCATCAGCACCAGCGGAAACTTCCCTGTCCCTGCCATTTTGTTCCGCATGATGTATCCGGTCATGCGGCGCGTCAGTGTCATCGGAAAGCGCATGATGCTCAGGCTCCGTTCCTTTCGATTTGTTCGGGCAAAAGCCGCATCCCCGCCGCCGCGTCCCTCGCCGAAATCAGATTCCGGTACCGCGCCAGCGCGTACAGCGGGAAGGATTGACGATACAGATGGTACCGCAGATAGAAGACGCTGGGGAAACCCGTTCCCGTAAAGGGTTCCTCATCCCACGACCCGTCCTCGCGCTGCGTTTCCAGCAGCCATTCGGCCGCCCGCCGCGCCGCCAGGTCTTCGGGCCCGGCCGTCGCCAGCAGGCCGATCAGCGCCCAGGCCGTCTGCGAAGGCGTCGGGTCGCCTTTTCCCTTCAGCGAAGGATCGTCGTAGCTGGCGATGGTTTCGCCGAACGCTCCGTCGGCCTTCTGCACCTTTCGCAGCCACTCGGCCGACCGCTTCGCGAACGGTTCCCGGCTCAGTCCCACCGCCTCGAGC
>JAKAOH010000172.1 GCA_021812285.1 Acidobacteriota bacterium
AATGGTGAACGCCGTCGCGAACAGCGTGGTGCCGAAAATCACGGTGATCTGCGGCGGAAGTTTCGGCGCCGGGCATTACGCCATGTGCGGCAAGGCGTACGATCCGCGATTCGTTTTCGCCTGGCCGCTCGCGCGATACGCGGTGATGAGCGGCGAATCGGCCGCGGGAACGCTGGTGGAAATCAAGCTGCGGCAACTCGAACGCCAAGGGAAAAAACTGAGCGAGGCGGAACGCAAGGAACTTTATGAGTCCACCCGCCGGACCTACGACGAGCAGATGGACCCGCGCTACGGCGCCGCGCGCCTGTGGATCGACGCCATTCTTGATCCCGCGCGCACGCGACAGGCGCTCATCTGGGCGCTCGAAGCGGCCGCCTTGAATCCCTCGCTCCCCGAATTCAAGACAGGCGTTCTGCAAACCTGAGCGGCAGGATTTTGCGAATTTTGTCGTCGGGGCATGTTGGCCCGCCGCCAGCTGGCGGCCCGCAACGTGCGCCTACTATTTCGATAGATGAACCGCGCCATGAAACTCATCGAATGCCCGCGCGATGCCTGGCAGGGGCTGCCGAACGTCATCCCCACCGGCGCCAAAGCCGCCTATTTGCGCCTGCTGATCGAATTAGGCTTCCGCCACATTGACGCCGTGAGTTTCGTTTCCCCGAAATACGTGCCACAAATGGCCGATAGCGAAGCGGTGATGGCGCAAATTGCTCCGATGGTCGCCGAAACGAAAACGGAAATTATCGGAATCGTGGTGAACGAGCAAGGGTTCGAGCGTGCCATCAAAACGCCCGGCGTGACGACCATTGGCTATCCGCATTCGCTTTCCGCTACGTTTCTCGAATCGAACGCCCACACGACGATCGAACGCTCGCGCGCGCTGATCTCCGAATTTGCCGCGCAAGCGCAGACCGCGGGGTGCGGCCTGGTCGTCTATCTTTCGATGGCGTTCGGCAATCCCTACGGCGATCCCTGGAGCGCCGCTCGCGTCGCGGAGGAAATCGCGTGGCTGGCGGAAACCGGCGTGCGGGAAATTTCGCTTGCCGACACAGTCGGTCTTGCCTCGCCCGAGGAAATCCGCCAGTTGCTCCAAGCGGTGCTTCCCTCGCTCGAAGGCGTGGAAATCGGCGTGCATCTGCACAGCCGGCCGGAGAGTGCGGCGGAAAAAATCCTGGCTGCGTTCGAGGCGGGCAGCCGACGATCCGATTCCGCGCTCACCGGCCTGGGCGGCTGTCCGTTTGCCGGCGATACGATGGTGGGCAATCTGCCGACGGAAATCGCCGTCAAAACTCTGAAGCGGCGCGGCGAGGGGACCGGCATCGCGCCCACAGCGCTCGTGCGCGCGCTCGAAGCCACGCACGAACTGCGCCGGCTCTATGCGCAGGGGTGAATTGCCCGCACTTTTCACGGAAAGGAGCCACTGATGCCCTACGCAACGCTCACCGTCGAAACGGACGATTCCACCGCCGTTCTCACACTGAATCGGCCCGAAAAGCGCAACGCCATTTCCACCGCGATGACCAATGAATTCGCCGCGGCGCTAGCCGAAATCGCGGCCGGCCCGGCGCGCGTCATGATTTTGACCGGCGCGGGAAAAGCGTTCTGCGCGGGCATGGACCTGGAAGGTCTGCGCGAATTGGCCGAGCAAACGCCCGAACGGAATTATGAGGATTCCCGCCGCATGGCCGCGCTCTTCCACCGGCTCTACAGTTTTCCGAAGCCGACGATCGCCGCGGTGAACGGCCACGCGCTGGCCGGAGGCTGCGGCCTCGCCACGCTTTGTGATTTCACGCTGGCCGTGCCGGGCGCGAAATTCGGCTACACCGAGGCTCGCATCGGATTCGTTCCCGCTCTCGTATCCGTTTTTCTCACGCGTCAGATCGGCGAAAAACAGGCGCGCGATCTGCTGCTCACCGCCCGGCTCGTCAGCGCCGAAGAAGTGGCGAAAATGGGTCTGGTCAACGAAGTGGTCGAGCCGGAACGACTTCTTGCTCGGGCGCGCGAACTCGCGCAAACGCTCGCCGCCAACAGCCCGGAAAGCCTGCTGGCGACCAAACGGTTGTTGCTCGACTTCGGCGAAGCGGAGCTCGAGCGACAACTTTCCCTGGCGGTGGACGCGAACGCCCGCATCCGCCAAACTCCCGATTTCCGCGAAGGTATCAGTTCGTTCCTCGAAAAGCGCCCGCCGCGCTGGAGCAAATCCTAGCCGTTCACCGGAAGGCTCTTTTGCGCTGTCATTGCGAACCCCCACACTGCGAATGGTTCCCTCCCACCCGCCGGGTTTGCTAAACTTCCCTGCCCGGATGAATACCTTCTACGAAACGACGACGCGCGTCCGCTACGCCAAAACCGATCAGATGGGCGTGGTCTACTACGCGAATTACCTGATCTGGTTTGAAATCGGCCGCGTCGAAACGTTTCGCCAGATGGGCTTTTCCTACAAAGAAATGGAGCAGGCGGACGACAGCTACGTCGTGGTGGCCGAAGCGAGTTGCCGTTACCGAAAGCCCGCGCTCTACGACGACCTGATTCTGATCCGCACGCGGCTGTCCGAATCGAAGTCGCGCACTTTGCGATTCGCCTATGAAATCCGGCGTCAGGAGACGGGCGAAGTCCTGGCGACAGGAGAAACGCTGCACGTCATCTGCGATTCCCGCAACCGGCCCAAAACCCTCCCCGAAAAATACCGCCGCTTTTTCCCTTTGACCGCGGCCGAAAGCACGCAGGCTTCGCCATGACGATTACGCTCACGGGAAACAATCTGACGCTCGACGAGTTCGCGCGAGCGGTGCGGGCGGGCGAGCCGGCCGCGCTCGACGATGCCGCGCGAGCCCGCATGATCGCCTCGCGGCAGGTGATCGAACGACTTGTGGAATCGGACAAAACCGCATACGGCGTGAATACGGGTTTCGGCGAACTGGCGCGCGTGCGGATTCCCGCCGCGGACATCCGCCAATTGCAGCGGAATCTGGTGCGCAGCCACGCCGTCGGCGTCGGCGAGCCGCTTTCGGCCGAGGAAACGCGCGCGATGATTCTCTTGCGCGCGAACGCGCTGGCGAAAGGGCTGAGCGGAGCGCGCCCGGCCGTGGTGGAAACGCTCTGCGCGATGCTCGCCCAAGGCGTTTTGCCCGTGATTCCCGCGCAAGGGTCTGTGGGCGCATCGGGCGATCTGGCGCCGCTGGCGCATCTGGCGCTTGTCGCGATCGGCGAAGGCGAAGCCATGTATCGCGGCGAGCGTATCAGCGGAGCCGAGGCGATGCGCCGCGCCGGCATCCCGCCGCTCGAACTGGAAGCCAAGGAAGGCCTTGCGCTGCTGAACGGAACGCAAGGAATGCTGGCCCTGCTGGCGCTTGGGCTGCTCGACGCGGAAGTTTTGGCCGACACGGCCGACGTCGCGCTGGCGCTTTCGCTCGACGCGCTACGCGGCACGCCCGCGGCGTTTGACGAGCGCATCGCGCGGGCGCGGCCGCATCCCGGCGCGTTGCGCGTGGTGCGGAACGTCGCGCAGTTGGTGCGTGGCAGCCAGATTCGCGAATCGCATCGCGACTCGAAGCACGATTTGCGCGTTCAGGACGCCTATAGCCTGCGCTGCGCGCCGCAGGTGCATGGAGCCGTGCGCGATGCACTCCGCGAAATCCGCCGCGTGGCGGAAATCGAAATGAATAGCGCCACCGACAATCCTCTCGTTTTCGCCGAGCAGGGCGACGTGGTGAGCGGCGGCAATTTCCACGGCCAGCCGTTGGCGATGGCCGCCGACCAGATGGCCGTGGCGCTAGCCACGCTCTCGGGGATCAGCGAGCGGCGAATCGACCGGATGACGAATCCCCACGCGAGCCTCTTGCCCGCTTTCCTCACCGAACACCCGGGCCTGCATTCCGGATTCATGATGGTGCAGGTGACGGCAGCCGCGCTCGCCAGCGAAAATAAAGCCCTCGCCGCTCCGCATTCGGTCGATTCGATCCCGACCTCCGGCGATCAGGAAGATTACGTTTCGATGGGCATGGGCGCGGCGCGCCGCCTCGGACGAATGCTCGAAAACACGGGCAACGTTCTCGCAATAGAATT
Organism: Acidobacteriota bacterium; assembly: GCA_021812285.1. GTDB lineage: Bacteria > Acidobacteriota > Terriglobia > Acidiferrales > UBA7541 > JAKASX01. The sequence goes on from JAKAOH010000172.1 coordinate 4,066, forward strand.
ACTAGTGGCGTGCCAGGCGATCGATCTGCTCGCGCCTCTCGCCACGGGCATCGAAGCGGAAAAGGCGCGGCAACTCGTCCGCTCCGTGGCGGAACATTACGGTCCCGACCGTCCCCACGCGCCGGATATTGCAGCAGTCTCCGCGCTCGTCAGCGCGGGGAAAATCGCGGCGTTCGTGCGATAGCGCCGCGTGCTCCGTGAATGATCCTCAAAGAACTTTCTACAACAGGCGGTCGCGAAGGAAAAAGCCGAAGCGCAGCCCCGCCATCATGCTGAATGGCGGCCGATCGAGCGAATAGTGGCCGCACGGCAAGCGCAGGATTTCCAGGTCCGCGCCGGTGGATTGGATTTTTGCGAACATCTCTTCGGTGAATTCCGGCCAGAAGGTCGGATCGTACCGGCCCATAATCATCAACAGCTTTTGCCCGGAATCGCCAAGCCGATCCACGTACGGATACGGGCTGATCGGCGCCCAGTAGCGGCGAATCTGCTCGGCGGAAACGTGCGCTTGCATCGGCTCCCAAACGTGCATCGTGGTCATGCCGGTGCGGACCACTTCTCCAAAATAGGTCGAAACGTGCAGGTAAGCCCCGGCGCGCACGGCGGGATCGTGCGCCGTGACGATGCACGCGATCGCCGATCCGATGCTGGCGCCCAGCACGCCCAGCCGCCGATACCCCCGGCCTTCGAGCCAGCGCAGCGCGCGGCGCACGTCGGTAATCGCCTGACGATTCGCCTGGAGCGTCAGGCCGATGTTCGGGCCGACGAGATAATTATCGCGTTCAATCCCAGCGACGGCGCGGCGGTCGTGGTAGGGCAAGGTGAGTTTCAGCACGGAGAGCCCCAAACGATTCAGCCATCGGCAAACGCCCATCTGCGATTCCCATCCGGCGTTCCACTGCGGGAGCACAATGACGGCCGCGCGCGACCCAAGGGCGGGAAAATAGCGCCCCCAAACGACGTTATTTTCCGGCCATGGCGATTCGACCGCGCTCGAAAAGGTGAGCACCTGGCCCTCGGCACCTGGTTCGAGCCGCGCGTCCTCGGGCGCGCCGGCGGCAAACCAGCGGTCACTCGACGCCACGGTCTCCTCGGCGAAGCGGTCGAGGAACGCGTGCGGATCGGGGTGGTTTGCGGGCCCGCCGATGTATTCCAGGCCCCAACCAAACTTGCGCGAGCTGCGATTGTCCTCCGCCGACCAGCGGCTGTGCTCGTACCGGCGGATCATTCGCTCAAAGGAGTTCATGGTATTTCGCAAAGCGCCCGGTCCGGCGTCGCGCAACCGGAGCAACCCAAACGGCCCAGCGACGTGCGCCTCCGCACGCGCACAAGCCGAGCCCGTTTCCCAAATCCATCGGATTTTTCTGGAAAGCGAGCGTCGCCGAAGCGGTCAGGCAAGCATTCCGAGGGCTAAAACGGAATGATCTTGTGCAGAAGCCCTTTTTTCTTTTTCTTCTTTTGTTTCCCGTTGGCGGCTTTCGGCGCCGCCTTTTTGCCTTTGCCCGCGGCTGCCGCTTCCGGCTTTGCCGCTTCGGGCTTGGACGGATCTTTCGCGGGCGACGCTTCTCCCGCGGCGGGCGCCGATGCTTCCGCGCCGCTTTCGACCGGACCGGCCTGGATGCTATTGCCCGTGGCCGAGCCGCCAGAACCGGCGCTCACATCGGAACCGGAGCCGCTCGGCTGCGGTCCGCCCGAAATCACCGGCGTCACCGAAATGGAGTGATCGATCTCCTCCGACGGGCTATTCGCCGCCAGCGAAATCACGGAAGGTTCGAGCACCTGGTGCGCCCAGACGGAGCTGACATCCGGCGTCAGATTCGGCTGGCCGAAATGAGCCGCGTGCGCGATCGCCACGTCCGGACCGGTGCGCAGAACGTCGAGCGATTTCCCAAGAATTCCGGGCAAGTCCTTGTCGTACTTCTCCTCTTTCTCCATCCGGGCGAGCGCTTTGGGATCGGGCTTCGGCACTCGGTAGCCCATGGCGATCAGGTCCTTTTTCGCATCGGGCGCCAGCTTCGAAAGCGGATAATCGCGCACGATGTTGCCATAGAAGCGGGCGGCGAAATCCTTGTGCTCGAACTTCTCATAGATCTTACCGAGCATCATATTGGCTTCGTCCGCGTCGCTGAAGAGCGGATAGCGCTCGGTGAGATTCAGCAGCCGCGCCGCGGAAGCCGGATACGCTTTGCGCTCGTAATAGAAGCTGGCGACCTCGAACTGGCCCTGGGCGAGAACTTCCTGCACATCGCGCAGCCGCTGCCGCGCTTCGGCCGTCCACCGGCTGTGCGGGTATTTCAAAATCATCGTCTGGAGTTCGGCTTCAGCTTCGAGAGCCTGCGTCGGGTCGCGGTCGGGCTTTTCCATCATGCGGAAATGCGCCATCGCCGCGCGATATTGCGCGAAAGCGGCTTCGTGGAGGAACGGGAAGAAGGTGATGAAGTCCTTGTACTCGGCAACCGCTTCCGTCAGGCTTTCGACGCCGCCCTGCTTGTAGTAGGAATTAGCGATTTCCAGCTTCGCCTTGGCCAGATATTCGCTTTCGGGGTACGTATTGATCAGGTTCTGGAGCAGCAGCCGTGCGACCGTGTAATGGCCGTGCTTGATGTTGTCGAGCGCCTGGCTGTAGAGGACCTTGTCTGGAGCCGCCTTAGTGCCGGCGAGCGGCGCTTTCTGCGAGTGGCCGAAGAAGAGGCACCCGCTGGTTCCCGTGGCAAGAAATGCCACGATCGCGATCAATACAACGTTCCTGGTCGTCGGGTATCTCATACTTTCAGTGCCAGAGCCTCCTCGCCTCGTTCGCGGAGTTGACGCACCGCAGCCGAGGCGTCTGGCGTATGGAAGACGGACGTGCCCGCGATCAGGATTTCCGCCCCTGCTCGCACGATCTCACCAACGTTCTCGGGCCCCACTCCCCCATCCACCGCAATACCGAAGTTTCTATTATACCGCTCGCGGAACGCTACAAGCTCCCGGATTTTATCGAGCGAATGCGGAATGAATTTTTGCCCGCCGAAACCCGGATTCACCGTCATCACCAGCACCGCGCCCACCAGATCGAGCACCTCGCCAAGCGTCCCGACCGGCGTCGCCGGATTGACCGCCACTGCCGGCTCCGCGCCCGCTTCCTGAATCTGATGCAGGACGCGATCCAGATGCGGCGTCGCTTCCTGATGGACGTAAATCCGGTCGGCCCCCGCTCGAGCGAACGACTCGATGAAATCGCCGGGGTTCGCAATCATCAGGTGGGTTTCGAGCGCCAAGCGCGTGGCTTTCCGCAGCGACGCCACCACCGGCACGCCGATCGTCAGGTTGGGCACGAAGTGCCCGTCCATGACGTCCACGTGGATTAAACGCGCTCCGCCCCCTTCCGCCAGACGAATTCCCCGCTCAAGGCAGGCAAAATCCGCCGCGAGAATGGACGGTGCGATCTCGACTCGGCTGCGCGGAACCCTCATCTCCACCTGCCGGGCATTCTAGCATAGACCCCGACGCCTTCAGCGCCCCGATTCGCCTCCGTCGAGCCCGTCTCCGCGGAACCCTCCTCGTTCCGCCCGCGCGAGGCCACCTGCAGCGTCACCTGCGTCGTCGCGTCCACGCGCGCCCCGGGCGCGGGCGTCTGACTGACCACCGAACCGGGAATCGAGCCGGGGCTCTCGACCGGCGTCACCTGCGGGGCCGGCAAACCCGCCGACGCCAACTGCTTCGCCGCTTGCGCCGCGGGAAGGTTCACGAGATTCGGCATCAGAAACGCCGCGGGACGCGCACCGAGCGAAACCAGCAGAGAAACGCGCGGACTCGATATAGA
>JAKAOH010000173.1 GCA_021812285.1 Acidobacteriota bacterium
TCTTGCGATCGCGGCTCCGGCCAGCACGAGCACGAAAACCAGCCAGCCTTTCCTGGCAATTTTCGAATGCGATCGAATAGCGAGCATTTCGGCCATCTCCTTCAAGGTTGGGGCATCGTCCCCGTCGTATGGCACCGGTTGCAAAAGGCCATGTTGGGCTCCTCGTCATTCACCAGGAGGTCGGGCTTGGACGAGGCATGTGGCTGATGGCAGCTCAGACAGTTCATCTGGACCGTCTTGTCCTTCAGTTTTACGGTGCCGGAAGTCGGATGGTTCGCGATTGGATGACCCATGCCGTTTGTCAGCGGCAAAATCGGCACTTTTCTGAAGAATGCTGTGGGCAGTTCCACCTTGCCATTGAAGATGGCCTCCAGATTCGTCCCTTTTACCGGTTGCGGTCTGGACTGCGGGCCGTGACACTCTAAACAAAGAGAGTTGATATCACTTGTTCGCAGCAGGTTCGCGTTCGGGCTCCCATGGGGTTGGTGGCAAATCGCGCAGCCTTGCCCGAAGGCCGGCACATGCGGGTACGCCTTCTGGCCTTGCGCCGCCAAATCGGTGTGGCAATTTAGGCAGACGGCAACCGGATTGGACTGCAGAAACGCCGGCGAATTTCCGGCATGAGGGCTATGGCAGACCGTGCAATCACCCTGCGCGCCCGGATGCGGCACCTTCGCCGTAGCGATCTCGCTCGCCTGCTCTCCATGGCACGTCGAGCACAAGGTCTTGACGTCCGGCACCGTCAGCGCCACTTTTCCGTCCTTCGCCGGCGTGTGACATGTTTCGCAGCCCATCATGGCGTAGGGCGGGTGGAGAAACTTCTGCGCCAGCATGGGTCCGGCGGACTGGTGCGGATCGTGGCACTGAAGGCAATCCGCCGTGGCGAATGGCTGATTGTCGTGGGCTTTCGCAAGTGCAGGGTCGTTCGCATTGTGACAAACAAGGCACAACGCCGGCGCGTCTTTTTTCAGGTGATAGGCGAATTCCCGCTGCTGGGGGTCGCCGACTTTGTGCACGTCGTGACATGTCAAACAACCCATGTCGAGCGCCGGGTGCCGGCTACCTCCCTTGGGAACGTCCACACCGACGTTGTGACAGGACAAGCAGAGGTTGTCGGCCTTCGTCGCTCCGGTGGTTGGTTTAAGCAGAAGGTATTCGTTGGCCGAACTGTGCGGATCGTGGCATGCCAGGCAATCGCGGACTGCGGGTGGATGAATTCTGCTGTGGAGAGTAGCGGGGTTTTTGTCCGTGTGGCACTCGAAGCAGAGTGTCGCTGGCGTCCCCGTTTTTAGCGTCACCAGGGTCTTGTTTCCAATGTTGCGGACGCGGTGACACGTCAAACATCCCATAGCCACAGCCGGGTGCACGACCTTGCCCTGCGTTTTATCGCTATGACAAGCGTTGCATTGCGATGCGTCAAAATTCGCAGGAAGCGGAACGGGATGTTGCTTAGGTTGTGGGGGCCTTCCAAACGCTGCAAGCGCGAGCAAAGCAATACCGAATAAGTTCATTCCTCTGTCCCACCACCGAACAATCAGTTCGCAATTGGGCCACCAAACGGACGACCGACCAGCACTTGGATAAACACCGAAGAAGATAGGGTTTAGAAAAGTGCTATCGAACCACAATGGTCCGATTAGGTCGTTATTCCCCACTATTGTGCGAGATATATCTCACCCCTTCTCTTCAAGGCACTGCTGCGGAGGGAAGGAGGGTTCGCTTTTTTCGAACCAAATATGAGACCCGGTGGAAAGCGGCAGCGGGCCGAAAAACGGGGGTGAGGATCTTCCGCTTCGAGAGCTGTGAGTGATTTCACACAGTTGAAAATGAAACTTGCGCGGGTACGGCGTGAGATGGCGCGAGGCAAGGTGCGCGTGCCGAATTGTTTCTTCTTGAGTTGCCGCAACTTAGCGCAAACACGGGGAGGGGCAAAATGATGGCCCGGGTCGTGCTATTTGATGACGGGGGAAAACAGAATGACGGCCTTCGATTGCCCGGCATGTCCGCATGGGCGAGCCGGAGTGGCGGCGGGACGTAGCGAAAAAACCGAAGGTTTCCTGCTCATTCTTGTTAAAACCCTGATTGCCGGAGGATGCCGGTGGATGTTGTAGGTTCGACCGTACTGCTGCTTGCGCTGATGGCGGCGGGGTATGGATTTTTCGTTGGCATCCTGGCGATTGCCGCGCGGCGGCCGGCGGTGGGCGAAAGCGCCTATCGCGCCGGCATGGCCGTATTTCCGCTGGTGACGCTGGGAACCGCGAGCCTGCTCTGGCTGATTTTCACGAACACGTTTTCGATCGCGTACGTGGCCGAGCACAGCGCGCGCGAACTGTCGCCGGTGTACAAGCTGGCGGTGCTCTGGGCGGGACAGCGAGGATCGCTACTCTTTTGGAGTTGGCTGCTTTCGATTTTCCTGTTTGTGGCGCTGGTGGCGAACCGGCGGAAACACCGGGAACTGATGCCGCTGGTCGCCACGATTCTGTGCGGAGTGCAGTTTTTCTTTTTGCTGCTGAATACGGTGGTGGCGAGTCCGTTTTCGCTGCTGGGAGTGACGACGGCATCGGGCGCGACGCAGATCGTCACGCCGCCGAACGGTACGGGCCTGAATCCGCTGCTGCAATATTTCGAGATGGTGCTGCATCCGCCGCTGCTCTATCTCGGCTACACGGGATTCAGTGTGCCCTTCGCGTTCGCGCTGGCGGCGCTGATCAAGCGGTATCCGGCGGAACGCTGGGTACCGCTGGTCAGGCGGTGGTCGCTCTGGGCCTGGACATTTCTGGGAATCGGGATTCTGCTGGGCGCCCACTGGGCCTACGCGGTGCTGGGGTGGGGCGGCTATTGGGGCTGGGACCCGGTGGAAAACGCGTCGTTGATGCCATGGATCACCGCGACTGCGTTTTTGCACGCGGCTGTGGTGCAGCAGAAGCGGGGAATGCTGCGCGTGTGGAGCGCGAGCCTGTTGCTGTTGACGTTTGTTCTAAGCGTATTCGGAACGTTCCTCACGCGGTCAGGCATCGTGAATTCGGTGCACGCGTTCGCGCAATCACCGGTGGGACCGTGGCTAGGCGGATTTTTCGCGGTGCTGACCGTGGTGACGATTTGGGGCCTGGCGCGCGGATGGCGAACGCTCGAGGGCGAGAACCGGCTGGGCGAGATCATGTCGCGGGAATCGGCAGTACTCTTCGGCATCTTGCTGTTGCTGGCTTCGTTTGTCGCGGTCTTCGCGGGGACGATGTTTCCCGTGTTTTCGCAGTGGATGGCGGGAGCGAAGATCACCGTTGGCCCTCCCTTTTTCGACCGGATGAACGTGCCGATCGCGCTGCTGCTGCTCGTCCTGATGGGCCTCGGGCCGCTGCTGGCCTGGAAACGCACGCAGACGGCGGTTTTCTTGAGGAAAGCGGCGTGGCCGGCCGCGGCGGGCATCGGCGCGGGCGTGGCGGCGGGAATTCTCGGAGCGGGTTCGATGAAGGCGATTCTGGCCATTGCGCTCGGAGCCTTTGTGGTGGTGGTGATCGCGCTGGAATTCGCGCGCGCGGCGCGATCCGTCTCGGCGCATTCGGGCGTGAATTTCGTGTCCGCGATTGGGCAAGTGGCGATGCAGGATACGCGCCGGTACGGCGGATATATCGCTCACTTGGGGTTGGTGCTGATTTTCTTTGGCATCGCCGGTCAGGCGATGAACCGCAACGTCAAGAAGATGATGACGGTCGGCAGTTCCATGCGGCTGGGATCCTACACGCTGGTGGCGCAGGATTTCGATCAGACGCAGGGACCCAATTACCAGGGCGAACGCGCTTCCATCGAAGTGCTCGATCGTGGGCGCTCCACAATGATGCTGTTTCCCGAAATCCGGTATTACCCGGAGACTCGAATGACCGCGACGCGCGTGGCGATTTACTCGTCGCTCGCCCGGGATCTCTACGTCGTCTACGCGGGAAACGACGAGAGAACGGGAGCGCCGGAAATTCACGCCTTCATGAATCCGCTGGTGCATTGGATCTGGCTGGGTGGATTGGTTCTGGTGCTGGGAACGCTGCTGGCGATGATTCCCAGCGCGCGGCCGGTAATGACGGCGTCGGCGCGCGTTCCCGTTTCGGTGGCTGAAACGGCGGCCGCGCCTGCACCGATGAAACCAGATCTGGTGACGCGCGGGCACAGATAGCGCCCGACCGGCGAACGGAAGCAACCGAAACGGCACGCGGTCGCGAAAGCGGGCGACGTTCGCAGAGGAAGGAAGAATGAGAATGAGCGGAACAGTCTGGGGCCAAGGCGGATTTTTCGCCACGAAACGCGCGAGCGCTCGACGGCTCGGCGCCGGAAATCTGATGAGCCGGCTACTGGCCGTCTGCCTCGGCCTGTTCGCGACCGCGGGCTTCGCGATGGCCGCGCCCATCGCCGGCACGGTGATGAATGGGACGACGAACAGGCCGGTTGCGGGCGCGGAAGTGATTCTGCTGGAGCTCCAAAGCGGCATGACGCCGGTGGCCAAAGCGAGGACCGGCGTGCGCGGACGATTCCAATTGGGCCAGGCGGCAAGCCAGGCGGAACTCGTGCAGGTGAATTATCGCGGCGTCAGCTACTACCAGTCGGTGGATCCCAACGCCAAATCCACGGACGTCGTCGTTTACGACACGACGACGGATTCCAAGGCGCTGGTGGTCGCGTCGCACGTAATTGTGTTCCATGCGAGCGGCGCGAACCTGGACGTGGAAGAGCAGTATCTGGTGGAAAATAGCATCAAGCCGCCTGCCACGTTTTACGTGCCGAAAGGAACGTTCCGGTTCCAAATTCCGGCGGGCGCGCAACTGGGCGACGTTTCGACGTGGACCGGAAGCCGGATCCCGACGCTGCAAAAACCGATTGACGCCGGAAACAACGTGAAGGCGATTGATTGGGCGTTCCGGCCGGGAAAGAACGTGGTGCGCCTGGGGTATCAACTGCCCTACCCTTCGAATCAGACGGTTCTTCACGCGCAATCGCCCTATCCGGCGACGCACGTTTTTCTGGCCGTGCCGCCGGGGATGCAGGTTTCGAGCGACGGATTCAGCCCGATGGGCAACGAACAGGGCTACACGATTTACACGCGGCAGTCCGTACCTCCCAGCGCCGATCTGGCGATTGCCGTTTCGGGCGTGGTGACGGCAGGCGGAACTCCCTCAGCGGAAAATTCCACCGGCGCGTCGAGCGATTCCGGCGTCCAGACCATCCCCGACCGGTATCGACGCGTGACGTGGCTGATTGCCGGCCTTTTTGGAATTCTGCTGGTGGTGGGGGCGCTGATGCTGTGGCGGAAATCGCCAAAAACCCCGGCGGGCGATGGCCAGGCCGATAAGGCGGCCGATCTGGTCGCCTCGGCGCAACGCAGCGCGCAAAATCAACTCGATGAGATTAAAAATCGCTTGCTACAGCTCGAGTTAAAACACGCGACAGGATCGCTCGGCGATTCCGAATACGCGCGCGAGCGGCAAAGCGTGGAAAAGGCGCTCCGCGCTCTCTTGAAAGCCTGATTCCCTCGCCTGGCGAGTTGCCGGATTCCCGGCGCCCGAAAATGCATCGAGGAGCGGATTCCGGTCCGTGACGCGGCGCGCCGGTGTATAGTCGTTCTCGCCTGGAAGGAGAAACACATAAAGTCCGGTTTTGCGGCGTTGCGGTGAGCCGCACTATTTCACGGCATTTGCGCAGACGCTCAGCGTCGCGCGGCGAAGGAGATCCCATGAAACGCGTGATATTTCTGCTGATTTGCATCGCGATGCTGGCAATTTCGCCGGCACTTGTTGCGGCGCCGCAGCCGCTTTCGCCTGAGCTTCAGAAACTCGATATTTCCATCGGCAGATGGATCTATCACGGCAAGACGATGCCTTCCGCTACGAACAAAGGCGGCTCGTGGACGTGGAACGCGGATTGCCGGTGGTCCGGGAACATGGTTTTTCTCGAATGCAGCTTCACGAACGACTGGGCGGGGAAAATCGTGAAGTCGCTCGTGGTGGATACGTACAACGGCGAGGACCAGACGTATTGGCATTACGAAATGTTCGCCACAGGAGCCAAAGGCGACAAGCCGTTCGTTTCAAAGATGGCGATTCACGGGAATACATGGATCGAATACGGCCAGGAAGCGGCGCGAGGGAAAAAGATCGGCGAGCGCATCGTCTATCGCTGGCAATCACCCACGCGAGTCAGCGTCGCCATCGAAATCTCGAGAGACGGCGTGCACTGGAAAACCGTGGATCAGGGCGAAGGGGTGAAACAACCGTAGTTCGGCGGCTTGGCGTGACTGTCCCCGGCATGGTGCAAGACAGGCGCGTTGGGTTGAGGATTGGCGGAAGCGTGTGGGAGTCGAACTTGAGGCGCCTGGCGGGCGTCCGAGCCCGCCGCCGAAATCCCGGCCTGCCGGGACCACCACCTCTTGGCTTGACTGTCTCCACCATCGAAAAGCTGGCGGAAGCGTGTGGGAGTCGAACCCACCATCCGGCTCGCGAGAGTCGGATCGCCGGCTTTGAAGGCCGGGAGGATCACCGGACCCCATGCGCCTCCGCGTGAATTATAGGGTGCGTGGAGGGCAGCCACAAACGAAGGCATCGTGTGCTGGGCACCGAGTCTTCGAGGTGAGGCATCTGGGCGCTACGGCTCCTCGCTGTATTTACGGCGTGGCACCATTTCCGGGGCCCTTCCCGACAAGAGGCGTCGGGACTCTCTCCGGTCGTCGGCTAACGGCCTCACTCAGGGTGACAGGGATGTCTATTGTAATTTGGCGTATTCGGATTTGGCTTGCTGCAAGGCGGGGATGCCAGGATCGGCGTGCTGCCAGAGGGCGAGAAAATCCTGATACTGTTTGCGAGCGCCGGATTTATCGCCCGAGAGCGCGCGGGCGCGAGCGAGGCCCAAATGCGCGAGCGGAGAGATGACTTCGTTGAGGGCGATACCGGGATGGTCGAGAATTCTCTGGAATTCGGCCGCGGCTTGCGCACCTTGATGTGCGGCCAGATATGCCAGGCCGCGCACGTAGATTGGGTAGAGGTTCAGGGCGATTTGCGTCGGTGTTCCCAGTTCGTACAGTAAGGCGGGCTTTAGGTCGCCGATAGCCTTGGCCGGCGCGTTTTGATCGAGCGCAATCGCGGCGTTAATCGATGGCAAGTAATTGAATTGCGCGATGGTGTCCTCCGGGAAACGCTTCGCCAAGTCGGCCGCGAGTTTCTGCGCTTGCACCGCATCACCGGCGAGTGCAAGAGCCAGCGCAGCGGCTGCTTCGGTATCGCGTCCATTCGAAATTTTTAGGGCAGCAGCGGCTTGAGTGCGCGCCTGCGCAGCGTCGCCAACGACCGCTTCGCGCAGCGCCGCTTCGGCCTGATACCCGGCGGCCGTTTCTTTTTCGCCGGCCTGCACAGCATCGGCAACGGCCTGCGAAGTGAGGCCATTGGCTTTCGAGAACTCGCCAGCGTGGGCCGCAGTATCGGACTCGCCGTAGAGGAACACGTCTTCGATCCCCAGCTTGCCGGAACTCCAGGCCACCTCGTGCGCCATGGTCGCGGTATCGCCCTGGAGGAAGGCGAGTTCGTATCGGTTAAAGTGCAGAAGTGGCGAATCGATTCCGCGTGCTCTGGCCTGCTGAAAAATGGCATTGGCTTCGTCCAAGCGGCCGAGAAGGATGTAGTCGTTCGTAAG
>JAKAOH010000174.1 GCA_021812285.1 Acidobacteriota bacterium
CCGATCTGGCCAGGCGAAAACGAATCGCGGATCGTACGCCTTGCCGCACATGGCGTAATGCCCGGCGCCGAAACTTCCGCCGCAGATCACCGTGATTTTCGGCACCACGCTGTTCGCGACGGCGTTCACCATTTTCGCGCCCGCGCGAATGATGCCGCTCCATTCGGCTTCGCGGCCGACCATGAAGCCGTTCACGTCGTGGAGGAAAATCAGCGGAATGCGGTTCTGATTCGCGGCGAGAATGAAACGCGCGGCTTTGTCGGCCGATTCCGTATAGACGACGCCGGCGAATTCCATGCGCTGGTCGCCGGTGCCGGGGCCGATCGCGCGCACGTTGAGCTTCTGATTCGCCACGATTCCGACGGCCCAGCCGCCGACGCGCGCGTAGCCGCAGAGGACGGTCTGGCCGTATTCGGCGCGGTACTCGTCCCACTCGCTTGCGTCCACGATACGCGCGATCACTTCGCGCATGTCGTAGGGCTTGGCGGGATCGGCGGAGAAAATGCCGAGGATGTCGTCCGCGGGATAGGCCGGCGGCCGCGGCTCGACGCGATCGAACGGGGAAGCGGGACCACGGCCCGTTTTTTCAATGAGGGCGCGAATCCGCTCGATGCAAGCCTCGTCATTCGGCTCGCGAAAATCGACGGTGCCGCTGATCTGCGCGTGGACGCGCGCGCCGCCCAGTTCCTCGGCGCTCGCGCGTTGGCCGATCGCGGCCTGAACGAGCGCGGGACCGGCGAGGAACAGGCCGCTGCCTTCGGTCATCAGGATGTGGTCGCACATCACAGGTAAGTAGGCGCCGCCGGCGACGCACATGCCCATGATCGCGGTAATCTGAGGGATGCCGAGCGCGCTCATCACGGCGTTATTGCGGAAGACGCGGCCGAAATCGTCGGTATCGGGGAAGACGTCCTCCTGCAAAGGCAGAAAGACGCCGGCGGAATCGACCAGATAGATCGTCGGAATGCGGTTTTCGATGGCGATGTTCTGGGCGCGAATCACCTTTTTCGCGGTCATCGGGAAAAACGCGCCGGCTTTCACCGTGGCGTCGTTCGCGATGACCATCACCAGGCGGCCAGCGACGCGGCCTAGGCCGGTCACCACACCCGCCGCGGCGGCGCCGCCCCATTCCTCGTACATGCCGAAGGCGGCGTAAAGGCCCAGCTCGAAAAGTTCGGTGCCCGGATCGACTAGGAGCGCGATCCGCTCGCGCGCGGTGAGCCGGTGCTTTTTGTGCTGGGAGGCGATAGCCGACGTTCCGCCGCCCTGACGGATTTCGGATTCCTGCCTGGCCATCTGCTCGATCCGGTCGAGCATGAGCCGTCGGTTGCGATAAAACTCTTTCGATGTGGCGTCGATTTGCGATTCGATTTGCTTCACCGCTGCGTCCTCGCGGCCGTTCCGGCTGCCCAGTATACGGTGTTCGCAAGGCCGCAGGCGAGTCTCGCGCGAATCCGCGCTCCTTCGCCCTCGCGATGGCCCGATGAGCGCGTGCCCGGCGCTACGCTGACGGAAAAGCGCCGTTACGAAAGGGGAACGAGCAGGAGAGAGGAGCGAAGTGAGGAAGGCAGGAGGTGCGGATTGTGAGGGGAGAGCGGTTCGCTAGGAATTGTTGTTTTCCGCATGCCTTTTTTGCGCCAGCGTGCGAACGAAATCCACGATTTCCTGTGTGGAAGTGCCAGGCAGAAAAACGCCGGCGATTCCCGCCTGCTTCAGGCCCGGGATGTCGCCTTCGGGAATGATGCCGCCGATGACGACCGGAACGTCCCCCGCTCCTTTTTCTTTCAACAGTCGCACGAGTTCAGGACAAAGAACGTTGTGGGCGCCGGAAAGGATGGAAAGGCCGACCACGTCCACGTCTTCCTGCGCCGCGGCGGAGGCGATCATTTCCGGCGTTTGCCGCAGGCCGGTGTAGATCACTTCCATGCCGGCGTCGCGCAGCGCCCGCGCGATCACTTTGGCTCCCCGGTCGTGGCCGTCGAGACCGGGCTTGGCGATCAGGACGCGTATTTTCTTTTCCGCCATGGTCTAAGCATTCCTCAACGCCCGCAAGCGCAATCTTGCGCGCACAGGCCAGCCGATGAGCTTACCATGGAGCCCGCGCAGATTCACGGCGCGGCGCCTGGACTTTCCGCGTGACTTCCGGATGCGGCGTGCCGGCGCCGACGCCTCGGGACCATCCGAGACGGAAACGGATGGGGAATCAGGTGATGGCGACCTCTTCGTAGGTGCCGAAGACTTCGCGCATGGCGTCGCAGATTTCACCGAGCGTGGCGTAGGCTTTCACCGCGTCGTAGATGAGCGGCATCAGATTGGCGTCGCCTTCGGCGGCGTGACGCAAGGCCTGTAGGCGGCGACTAACCTCTTCCTGCGAGCGGTCGTCGCGCACCTTTTGCAAGCGTTCGTTCTGGCGGCGCGCGACGCTTTCATCAATCTTCAGGATTTCGATTGGTTGATCCTCGCCGGCGTATTCGTTGACGCCGACGATGATTTTTTCCTTGCGGTCCACGGCCATCTGATAACGGTAAGAGGCCTCGGCAATCTCGCGCTGCGGGTAGCCGCGTTCGACCGCGGCCACCATTCCGCCGAGCGAATCGATTTTTTCAATGTATTCCCACGCGCCGCGCTCGACTTCGCCAGTGAGCGATTCCACGAAATACGAGCCGCCCAGCGGATCGGCCGTATTCGTCACGCCGCTCTCGTGCGCGATGATCTGCTGCGTGCGCAGGGCGAGCGTGGCGGCGAATTCGGTGGGCAGCGCCCAGGCCTCGTCGAGCGAATTCGTGTGGAGCGATTGCGTGCCGCCGAGCACGGCGGCGAGGGCCTGAAGCGCCGTGCGAACCACGTTGTTATAGGGCTGCTGCGCGGTGAGCGAGCAGCCGGCGGTCTGCGTGTGGAAACGCAGAGCCCAGGTGCGCGCGTTTTTCGCGCCATAGCGTTCGCGAGTGGCCTGATGCCAGATGCGGCGGGCGGCGCGGAATTTGGCGATTTCTTCGAAAAAGTCGTTGTGGGAATTGAAGAAAAAAGAGAGCCGCGGACCGAATTCGTCCACGTCCATGCCGCGCCGCAAGGCCCATTCGACGTATTCCATGCCGTCGCGGAGTGTGAACGCGAGTTCCTGAATCGCGGTCGAGCCCGCCTCGCGAATGTGGTAGCCGGAAATCGAGATGACGTTGAAACGAGGCGTGCGTTCGACGCCGAAGGCGAACGTATCGATCACCAGGCGCATCGAGGGCGCCGGCGGATAGATGTATTCCTTCTGCGCGATGTATTCCTTCAGAATGTCGTTCTGGATGGTTCCGGAAATTTTATTCCAATCCGCGCCCTGCTTTTCGGCCACCGCCAGATACATCGCCCAGATCACCGCGGCCGGGGAATTGATCGTCATCGAAGTGGTCACGTCAGCGAGCGGAATCCGGTCGAAAAGCGTCTCCATGTCGGCGAGCGAACTGATGGCGACGCCGCATTTACCCACTTCGCCTTCCGAAAGCGGATGGTCGCTGTCGTAGCCCATCAGCGTGGGCAGATCGAAAGCGACGGAAAGGCCCGTTTGTCCCTGTTCGAGCAGGTAGCGGAAACGCTGGTTCGTATCCTCCGGGGTGCCGAATCCGGCGAATTGGCGCATCGTCCATAGCCGGCCACGGTACATCGTCGGATGAATGCCGCGCGCATAGGGCGGCTGGCCGGGGAAGCCGATTTCGCGTTCGAAGTCGAGATCGGCGACGTCCGCGGGAGTGTAGAGCCGGCGAATCGGATGGCCGGAAACGGTGGTGAATTCGGACAGGCGTTCGGGCGATTTTTCGAGCGTCGGTTGGAGCACGCGAGCTTCCCATTCGCGCTCGCCGGCCGACGGATTCCGAGGCGTTTCGCCCTCGATTGCCGCTCCACCCGCGCGCCGGCTCCGTTCGGGTTTATCGTCCATTACGCTCCCTTTCCCATGGCGCGGCGCGCGCCAAACATCGGGGAAACCGAGTTTCGACGGCCGCCGCTTCTTGCTTGCATCTTAGTGCCAAGCGCGAGGGCGCCGCAAGAGTGGTGAAACGAGCGAATAAACGTCCGTGGGAGGGGGATTGGCAAACGTGGCGAGGACGATGAGTGCGGCGTGACGAAAACGGCGGCGAGGAACTTGGTTCCTCGCCGCCGCTGGAGGTTGATTCGATGCGCGGCGCTTGCGGCTACCAGCCCTTGCGCGTGGGGAACAACGCGAACGGCTTGATCGGTGCGCCGGGGATGAGCGGCGTGCGAACCACGTGGCCCGACGAGGCGTCGGCAATCGTGATGTTGTGAACCTGCAGCGTGCGGCCAATCGCCAGGTTGAAATTGGCGACGGAATTGAGCAGGTTGGCTTTTGCTTGAATTTCGGCGCCTTGCGCGCTGGCCAGGTCGCGTTCGTACAGGATGACGTCGTAGTCGGTGGCGACGCCGAGCTGGAATTTCTTCTGTTCGGCATTGAGCGATTCCTGCGCCAGCCGCGTGGCCTCCTCGGCGGCGTGAACGCTGGCGACGCCCTGCTCCATGGCGATTTGGGCCTGCCGAACGGTAGAGGCGATGGTGTTTTTCAGTACCTGGACGTTGACCACAGCCTGGCGCTGCTGCAACAGCGCCTGCGCGCTATCGGCCTGGGCCGAGCGATTGCGCAGCGGGAAACTGAGCGAAAGCCCGAAAGCGTAGGTGGGGAAACTGCTGTGAACCATCGTGTCCCAGGAATCCAGCAGACCGGCTTGGGCCGTGGCGACGGACGTGGCGAATTGCGACGGCGTGCCGGCGTAGATCGGCTGGCCGCCCAAGGTAATCGGCTGGCCGTTGGCGTTGAGAATCGGGGCATTCAGGTTGGGCGCGAAGGCAGTGGGAACCTCGGTGACCGTTCGCGTGTTGCCCGCTAGGCCTTCCGAGCTGTACTCGCCGGAGAGCGTCAAGGTGGGCAGCAGCGCGTTGCGCGTGGCTTTCACCTCGATGTCATCCACTTTGACGCCGAGTTCCTGGGCGAGCAGATCGGGCCGATTCCGCCAGGCTTCGTCAACGGCGTCGCGATACGGAATGATCTCCACCTTGGGCGGCGTGTTGATGCTGTCGGTGGGAAGAATGTGGATGTGCGCGAGGCCGGAGGCCATCGGATCGCGGGTGATGAGGTTGAGCAGGGCGGTTTCGGCCTGCAAGGCGTTTGTCCGGGCGACGATCAGCGCCTGCTCGTTGGTGGCCAACTGCGATTGGGCGGTCACGACGTCGAGCTGGGCGAGCGTGCCGATTTTGAGCTGCGCCTGCGTGGCCTGAAGGTTTTTCTGCGCCCAGACCACCTGAGTCTGCTGAACGCTGACGTTGGCCAGCGAGTAAACCAGATTCCAATAGGCCGATTCCACCTGTCCGACGATCGTCATGACTTCCGTGGCCAGAGTATCCCGCGCGGCCGTGGATTCAATCCTGGCCTCGATGATGTAGCGGACGTTCGGCAGAATGCCGAAGCCCTTGAGTAGCTGTTGCTGGAACGTGTAGCTGAGCGAAGTGGTGACGGCGGGGTTGAAGAAGTTCGCAGCTGACGTCGAAGTCTGGCGCGTGTTGTTGAAGGTGACCCCGACCGAAGTGCCCGTCTTGAAGCCCTGACCGTAAGTGAAATCGGCCGAGCTGTTGTAATTGGTGAGCGCGGAGAGCGTGGAAACGCCCGTGCCGGAAATGAATGGGTTGTTGATCGGCTGCGACGACCGGTACCAGTTCAGTGAGCTGGTGATGGTAGGATCGAAGCTGGGCGTGGGAATCGAGCCGAGTACCGAAGTGAACCCTCCCGCGCTGCGGATAGCCGAACCGCTCTCGGTGCGCAGGATGTTGGTGTCCTGGATCCAGGTCGTGTAGCGCTGGACCTCGATGTTGAGGTTATTTTCCACGGCCAGGCGGACCGCTTGCTCCAGGCTTAGATCGAGCTTGCCGTCGTGAATCATGGACTGGATCGTAGGAGCATTCGTCAGCGTCGGCTGCGGTACGCGCCTCTGCATATATTGAGAAATGGACGTGGGGAAAAACCGAAAATCCTTCTGGTACTCCGTGCCGGCGGTCACCTTGATCGGCGGCAAGGCCTGCGCGGATGCCGGCTGCGCGGAAGACTTCGCCTGCGCGTTTCCGGCGGTCGCCCCCGACGTTTGCGTCGTTTGGGCGAAAATACCGACCGGGGCGCCGAGCGTCAGCAGAATGGACAGCGTTACGGCAATCGTGCGATAGACGGACTTCTTGCTCATTTCCTTCTCCCAGATGCAGTTTCATGCGGGTGATCTTTGTGCACTACTATGGAACGCGAACCAGAGCCCTTTTGTTTCCGGAATTTCCGGGAATTTCCTGCCCGGCAGCCTAGCCTAAAGCCGATCATGCGGTTATTCATAGCGCAAAGCAATGCTGGGGTCGGTTTTCGCGGCGCGACGGGCCGGCAAAGCGCAGGCCAGAAGCGCTACGAGGAGAAGCAATAAAGCGACGCCGGCATAGGTAAGCGCGTCGGCCGGACCGATGCCGAAGAGCAGGTTGCGCATGAGCCGGGTGAGGCCGAGCGCGGCGCCCAGGCCGATGAGGCCGCCAATCCCGACCAGACGCAGCCCTTCGCCCACCACCTGCCGCAAGACGCCGGCAGGCGTGGCGCCCAGCGCCATCCGCACGCCGATTTCCTGCGTCCGCCGGCTGACGGAATAGCCGAGAACGCCGGAGATGCCGACGGCGGCAAGCAGCGTGGCGAGCACGGCAAACATGCCGACGAGCAGGGTCTGGAAACGCTCG
This sequence comes from Acidobacteriota bacterium, assembly GCA_021812285.1. GTDB lineage: Bacteria > Acidobacteriota > Terriglobia > Acidiferrales > UBA7541 > JAKASX01. The sequence goes on from JAKAOH010000174.1 coordinate 6,751, forward strand.
GTGGCCGTGGTTTGGCGAAGCAAATCCTCCATGGCGTATACCTTGTCGACCGATACACCCGGCGCGGCGGCGTGAATGGCGTCGCGCAATTCGGGCAGTGCGGTGGAGGGGCCAAGCGTGGTGCGGAAGACGAAACTGACAAAGGGCAGTGAGAATTGGGTGTAGGGAACGTAGATCGAAGGGTGCAGTTTTCCCGTGAGCGCGCCATGGATCACGCTTCCCGCTTCGCCCACAATTTCGCACATGCCTCCCGCATGCGTGAAAACGAGTTGCTCGCCAAGCGGGCTTTTCCCGCCGAACTCATTTTCCGCCAGATCCCGCGTCACCACGCAGACTTTCGCGGACCCGAACTGGTCGCCATCGTTGAAACCGCGGCCGCGGAGCAGGGGAATATCCATCACGTGAAAATAGCCGGGGCTAACCGGGAGCAGGGCCGCCGTGGGCTGCTCGTTCTCGGGCAGGGGATGGCCGGCGAGCGAATAGCTGAGACTCAAGCCGATTTGCACGGGCCCGAGCGGCGGCGTGACGGCAACCGCTGCGCCTTGGACGCCGGGAACGGCGCGCAGGCGCGTGAGGGCATCGGCGACGAAATTGCGCCGCTCGCTGGGCTGCGGATACTGCCGCGTGGGAATCTGGAGTTGGGTCAGCAGAACGGAGCGGGGATTGTAGCCGGGATCGACGAGGAGGGTTTTGATGAGGCTGTGCAGGAGCAATCCGGAACCGGCGAGCAGAACTACCGCGAGCGCCACTTCGGCGACGACCAGCGCGCCGCGCAAACGTTTGCCGGAGCCCGCCGCGCTCGTGCCGCGTCCGCCCTCCTTGAGCGATTCGTAAACTTTCAGATCGGCGAGTCCCCAGGCGGGAAGCGAACCGAACAGCAGCCCGGCGA